>NZ_JBSGUW010000005.1:101593-230143 GCF_053608125.1 Isoptericola sp. NPDC055063
CTGGGGAGGAGAGGGGGCTCGTGACGGTGTTTTGTTGGGCTCTTCCTTCGCGGCTGTCGCCGTCAGCGACCGGGCGACTCCTCCGAGGCCGCGTCCTCGACGCCCTCGACGCCCTCGGCCGCCACCACGGCGGTGCGGCGGGTCTTGGCCAGGCTCGCGACCGTCGCGATCGCGAGCGACCCGAGAATGATCACGAGCGACAGCCAGATCGGGATCTCCGGCGCCCACGCGACGGGCTCGCCGCCGTTGAGGAACGGCAGCGTGTTGGTGTGCAGCGCCTCGAGGATGAGCTTGACGCCGATGAAGCCGAGGATCACCGCGAGCGCGATCGGCAGGTACACCAGCCGCTCCAGCAGGCCACCCAGCAGGAAGTACAGCTGCCGCAGGCCCATGAGCGCGAAGATGTTCGCGGTGAAGACGATGAACGGGTCCTTCGTCAGGCCGAAGATCGCGGGGATCGAGTCGAGCGCGAACAGCAGGTCCGTCGAGCCGATCGCCACGAAGACCACGAGCATCGGGGTGAAGAGCTTCTTGCCGTCGACGACGGTGCGCACCTTCGCGCCGTCGTACTTCTCGCTCAGCGGCAGCACCCGCCGCAGCGCGCGGATCGCGACGTTCTCCTTGTACTCGTCCTCGTCGTCGCCCGCGACCAGCTTGATCGCGGTGTAGATGAGGAACGCGCCGAACAGGTAGAACACCCACACGAACTGCTCGAGGATGGCCGCGCCCGCGAGGATGAACGCCCCGCGCAGCACGAGGGCGATGATGATGCCGACCATCAGGACCATCTGCTGGTGCTGCTTGGGCACCGCGAAGCGCGACATGATGATGACGAAGACGAACAGGTTGTCGACGCTCAGCGAGTACTCGGTGAGCCAGCCTGCGTAGAACTCGCCCGCCGGCGCGGCGCCCCCGACCGCGAGCACGACCAGCCCGAACACCAGGGCCAGTCCCACGTAGAAGGCGACCCACAGGCCGCTCTCCTTCATCGACGGGACGTGGGGCCGGCGGCCCACGATCGCGAGGTCGGCGGCCAGCAGCAGGATCAGTGCTGCGAGCGACGCCGCCTCGAACCAGAACGGCAGCTCGTGGATCATGCATCTCCTTCGGAGGACGAGGGCGCGCCCGCCGCGACCCGACGGTCACGGCGGTCCCGGGCCAGGGAGGCGATCGTCGTGACGGCGAGCACCACCACGATGAAGCCGAGGGACAGCGAGGTCGGGATCTCGGGGATCGCCTCCACGTGCTGCCCGCCGTTGACGAACGGCACCTCGTTGGTGTGCAGGGCGTGGATCACCAGCTTGACGCCGATGAAGCCGAGGATCGCGGCCAGGCCGTAGTTGAGGTAGACGAGCCTGTCGAGCAGTCCGTCGACGAGGAAGTAGAGCTGGCGCAGCCCGAGCAGCGAGAACGCGTTGGCCGCGAAGACGAGGTACGTCTCCTGCGTGAGCCCGAAGATCGCGGGGATGGAGTCCACGGCGAACAGCAGGTCCGCGCTGCCGATGGCGACCATGACGATGAGCATCGGCGTGATGAACCGCTTGCCGTCGATCTTCGCGATCATCTTGTCGCCGACGTACGTCTCCGTCGTCGGGAACAGGCGCCGCGTCAGGCGCAGGACGCCGTTCTCGTTCCACTCCTCGTCGTGCCCCGTGCCCGAGCGGGCCTGGGCGATCGCCGTCCAGATGAGGAACGCGCCGAAGACGTAGAAGACCCACGCGAAGTTCGCGATGATCGCCGCGCCCGCGACGATGAAGACCGTGCGCAGCACCAGCGCGATGGTGATGCCGATGAGGAGCACACGCTGCTGGTACTCCCGCGGTACCCGGAAGCTCGTCATGATGAGGACGAACACGAACAGGTTGTCGACGCTGAGCGACTTCTCGGTGATGTACCCGGCGAAGTACTCCCCGCCGTACTGCCCGCCCCACACGATCCAGACGACCACTCCGAACACCAGGGCGACCGCGACGTAGGCGAGGGACCACGTGGCGGACTCGCGGAGGGTCGGGGCGTGCGGGGTGCGCACGTGGCCGACGTAGTCGACGGCGAGCATCGCCAGGATGACGACGACGGTGACGATCCAGACCCACAAGGGCACGTTCATTGACCAACCTCCGGTACGTAGCACTGAGCACCGGAGGTCTTCCCCACCCGGGCAGGCTGCGCGCCGTGCGTCCGGGCCGACGAGGCCGGACCGGCGTCGGTGCCGGACGTGATGACGACCTCATCGTGGGCGGGGTACTCCCCTCCAACCCGCATACCCTACATGACACCCCGGGCACCGGATCCGCGCACGTCAGGACGCGAAACGGCGCCCCGGCACAGGTCCGGGGCCCGGCGGCGCACCGTCCTGCCAGAGGTGCGGTCGCCGCCTCAGGCGGTAGCCGCCTGCATCTGGCGGAGCTCCTTCTTCAGGCCGCCGATCTCGTCGCGCAGCCGCGCCGCGACCTCGAACTGCAGCTCCGCCGCCGCGGCATGCATCTGGTCGCTCAGCTCCTGGATCAGCTCCGCGAGCTCGCCCGCGGCCGCGCCGGCGAGGCGGTTGCCCGTCGTCGCGCCCTCCTTCGGCGAGCCCGGCACCGGCGCGCGGCCCCGGCCCTGCCCCGACGCGGGCGCCTTCCGGTAGCCGCCGGACAGCAGCTCCTGGGTGTCGATGTCCTCGCGGGCGAGCATGTCGGTGACGTCGGCGATCTTCTTGCGCAGCGGCTGCGGGTCGATGCCGCGCTCGGTGTTGTACGCGACCTGCTTGGCGCGCCGCCGGTCGGTCTCGTCGAGCGCGTACCGCATGGCGGGCGTGATCTTGTCGGCATACATGTGCACCTGGCCGGTGACGTTGCGGGCCGCGCGGCCGATCGTCTGGATGAGCGACCGCTCCGAGCGCAGGAAGCCCTCCTTGTCCGCGTCGAGGATCGCGACGAGGGACACCTCCGGCAGGTCGAGGCCCTCGCGCAGCAGGTTGATGCCGACCAGCACGTCGTACTCCCCCAGCCGCAGCTCGCGGAGCAGCTCGACGCGCCGCAGCGTGTCCACCTCCGAGTGCAGGTAGCGCACCCGCACGTCCTTCTCGAGGAAGTAGTCGGTGAGGTCCTCGGCCATCTTCTTGGTCAGGGTGGTGACGAGGACGCGCTCGTCCTTCTCCACTCGCTCGCGGATCTCGTGCAGCAGGTCGTCGATCTGGCCGGTGGTCGGCTTGACGATGACCTCGGGGTCGACGAGCCCGGTGGGCCGGATGACCTGCTCGACGACGCCGTCCGACATCGACAGCTCGTAGTCGCCGGGCGTCGCGGACAGGTAGACCGTCTGGCCGATCCGCTCGACGAACTCCTCCCAGCGCAGCGGCCGGTTGTCCATCGCGCTCGGCAGGCGGAACCCGTGCTCGACGAGCGACCGCTTGCGCGACATGTCGCCCTCGAACATGGCTCCGATCTGCGGCACCGTCTGGTGCGACTCGTCGATGACGAGCAGGAAGTCCTCGGGGAAGTAGTCGAGCAGCGTGTTCGGCGGCGACCCCTGCTCGCGACCGTCGATGTGCCGCGAGTAGTTCTCGATGCCGCTGCACGTGCCGATCTGGCGCATCATCTCGATGTCGTAGGTGGTGCGCATGCGCAGGCGCTGCGCCTCCAGGAGCTTGTTCTGCCGCTCGAGCTCGGCGAGGCGGTCGGCGAGCTCCGTCTCGATCCCGCCGATCGCGCGCTCCATGCGCTCGGGGCCGGCCACGTAGTGCGTGGCCGGGAACAGGTAGACGCTCCGCTCCTCCCGGATCACCTCGCCGGTGAGCGGGTGGAGCGTCTGGATCGACTCGATCTCGTCGCCGAACATCTCGATGCGCACGGCGAGCTCCTCGTACACCGGGATGATCTCGACCGTGTCGCCCCGGACCCGGAAGGTGCCGCGCGTGAACGCCGTGTCGTTGCGCGTGTACTGCATCTGGACGAAGCGCCGCAGCATGTCGTCGCGGTCGACGAGGTCGCCGACGTCGAGCCGCACCATCCGGTCGACGTACTCCTGCGGCGTGCCGAGGCCGTAGATGCAGGACACCGACGCGACCACCACGACGTCGCGCCGGGTCAGCAGCGACGACGTCGCGGAGTGGCGCAGGCGCTCGACCTCGTCGTTGATCGACGAGTCCTTCTCGATGTAGGTGTCCGTCTGCGCGATGTACGCCTCGGGCTGGTAGTAGTCGTAGTACGAGACGAAGTACTCGACGGCGTTGTTCGGCAGCAGCTCGCGGAACTCCGTGGCGAGCTGCGCCGCGAGGGTCTTGTTCGGCGCCATGACGAGGGTGGGCCGCTGCAGCTTCTCGATGAGCCACGCGGTGGTGGCGCTCTTGCCGGTACCGGTGGCGCCGAGCAGCACGACGTCCTTCTCCCCCGCCTGCACACGCGAGGTGAGGTCCGCGATCGCCGTCGGCTGGTCACCGGACGGCTGGTACTCGGACACCACCTCGAAGGGGGCCACCGCACGCTGCAGGTCGGTCACGGGTCGCATGCCACCACGGTACGGCGACCCTCCGACAGCCCACCTGCCGCAGGGTCCCACGGACGCCCGAGCGGGTGAAATATCCGACATCTGTTTTGTCAGGTGCCCACGCAAACCCTAGGGTGACGGCGAGCCCGCGCCCGGGCCACCCCCCTTTCAGCCCGGGCGCGGGACCGACCGTCCGGCCCCCGCCCGAAGACCGTGCGACGGGCCGCCCTCACCCAGGAGACCCATGCGCGCCACCGCCCCTCGCCCTGCCCGTTCCCGCCTCCTGCTCCGCCCGCTCGCGCTGGGCCTGGGGGCGGCCGTCGCCGCCGCCGGCGCGGTCGCGGGCGGTGCGGCGGCGCTCCCGTCGACGGCCGCCACGACGGGCTCGGGCAACCCCGTCTGCTCGCTCGGGCTGCTCCCCGGGCTGCAGAACGACCTCACCTCGACCGACTCCGGCGTCGCGGTCTACGTCGGCGGGGACTACGTGGCCCACCAGGCCGCGGCCGAGAGCGAGGGCCGGCTCGTCGTGGCGGGCAGCACCACCGTCGACGCCGGCCTGCTGAACCTCGGCCGCGTCGGCGTGGGCTCGGGCGTGGTGCCCACGCCGGGCGACGTCCTCGTCTCGGCGGGCGACGTCACCGTGTCTCCCGGCTCGCGGCTGGACGTCAACCACGGCGTGCCCGGCGGCGGCGACGTGCGCACCGGCGGCGTCGCCACCGGCGAGATCGAGCTCAACGGCGGGGCGAGCCGCACGCGGTCCGCCGACGCCGCGACGATCGCGGCGCGCGCGGGCGCAGACCTCGACACGGCCTCGGCCGCGTTCTCCGGCCTCGAGCCGACGGGTCGGCTCGACACCTCCGGGGCCTACCCGACGCTCGTCGGGGACGACGTCTCCGACCCGCAGGTCTTCTCGCTCACGACCGCCGAGGCCGCGACGCTCGACACCCTGGTTCTCACCCACGTGGGCGACGCCCGCGTGGTCGTCAACGTGAGCGGCGACGCCGGACGCCTCGACACGGTCCACACCGCCGCCGGGACCGTCGGCGACCGGATCGACGACGGCGCGGCGCTCGGCGCCTGGGCGCCGCGGATCGTGTGGAACTTCGGCCGGGCGTCGACGCTCGAGCTCGCCGGGGGCAGCCAGCTCGTCGGCTCGATCCTCGCGCCGCGCGCCGACGTCCGGCAGGGCGCGCACACCAACGGGCGTCTGTGGGTGGGCGGGGACCTGGACCTCGGTACCGGCGGGAGCGGCCTCGAGCACCACAACTACCCGTGGTCCGGCGAGTGCGACACGGTCCCGGGCGAGGGCACGGTGACCCCTCCGGACGAGACGACCACCGAGGGGGGCGAGGCGGACGGCACGGAGACGCCCGCGCCGACAGAGCCGGCTCCGGAGGAGACCCCGTCGACGGAGGCCACCCGCCCTGAGCCCGCGCCGTCGGCCGGCACGCCGTCCGGCGCGGCCGTGGACGGTCCCGACGCGAGCTCCCCGGACGTCGATGTCGCGGCCGACGTCGTGGCGGGCGCCAGCACCCCGAGCCCGGAGGCGGCGCGACCGGAGGCCGACGACGAGCTGCCGCGCACCGGGGCGGCCGTGGTCATGACCGCCGCGCTCGGCGCCGCCCTCCTCGGCGCCGGGGCGCTGCTCGTGGTGCTCCGCCGCCGGAAGCCCGCGGTCGACGCGGGCGCCTGACCGGCCCGCGCGGGATCGAGCAGGCCCGCGTGCCGGGCCGGTCCGGGGGGGCTGCCCGGACCCGCCCGCGCGCGCCCGGGCAACGTCATCGTCGGCAGCCCGATCGTCCCGTACCGCACGGGCACGATCCGGGTCGGCGGCGTGCGCAACCTCCGCGACCCCTTCGACGATGCCACCGGCGGCCCCTTCGGCCAGCTCGGAGAGTCGGACACGGCCAACCGGGACCCACCGGCCCAGTTCCAGAACGTGCTGCTCGACGACGCGAGCGTGCTCGAGACAGACCACTACACCGATCTCATCGGGCGGGCGGGAAGATGACCCGCTACGCCCAGCAGTGCTACGCCGAGCTGAGCACCACCAGCGCGATGTCGGTGACCGACGCGGGCGGCACGCTCGCGCTCGAGCACGGCACGGTGGCCCAGGCAGGCCCCGACGTCACCCTCACCAGCGACGGCGGCGGCGACCTGGTCGTCTTCGACCTGCCGGCGCCCCTCGGCTCGGGCACGGCGGGACTGGAGCACGTCCGGTCGATCCTGCGGAGCTACCCGTTCTCGGACGACCTGACGATCAGCGGCGGGGCCCAGCTGCCCGGGTCGATCCTGGTCGGCAGCGCACCGTCGCCCCTCGACCAGAGCTACGCAGGCGTCAACGGCTGCACGTGCACGCCGAGCGACCTGGTGCACACGAACACCTTCGGCGGTTTCGGGCAAGGAGTTCCACGCGTACCCGTTCGACGGCGCCCTCGGCTGCGCGCGAGCGATGCCGGGCACGTTCTGGCTGGCGAAGGACGTCACGGGCGGCGGTGCCGACGAGGTGCCGGACGCCACCACCTTCACGGTCGCCTGGGAGGTCACCGGACCGGAGGGGTCGGCGAGCGTGGGCCGGTCGGGCACGGTGGAGGTCGCGGCCGACGGGACCGTCGTCAACGGCCCGGCGGACCTGGTCGAGGGCGACCAGGTGACGTCCTCCGACCGTCGTTCTTCCCCTCCGACGGCAGCTCTTCCGGCGACTGGCCGCTGGCCGACGGCGAGGAGCTGGCGCTCGACGGCTTCCCCGTGGGGACCGTGTGCTCCGTCGCCGTGGGCGACCCGTCCGCACGCGTCGTGACGGTCACGAACGACGTCACGAGCAGCACGGCGGGCGCGGTCACGATCACCAAGGAGGTGACCGGGGACGACGGCGGCACGGCGGACGAGTTCACCGTCGACCGGGTCTGCACCACGCCGGACGAGGTGACGACGGGGAGCGTCACCCTCGCCGCCGGCGAGACCTCGGACCCGATCGGCGACCTGCCCGTCGGGACGGGGTGCACCGTGACCGAAAGGCCTGGTCGACGACCCGGCGGGCACGTGGAGCTCCGACATCACCCGGACGCGATCACGATCGGCCAGCGACGACCCGGCCCAGGTCGCGGCCGACGCGGCGGCCTTCCCCGCACCGGGCGCCATCGTCGTCGCCGTCGTCGTCGCGCCGTCAGGCCTCGGCCGCAGCGTCGGACTCCTCGTCCACCTCGGCGCACAGGCGCTGCCACAGGGCGTCGACCTGGTCGCGCAGCCCGTCCTCGGCGCCCGAGCCGTCCAGGGTGACGTCGGCGACCGCGACCCGTTCGGCGTCCGTCGCCTGGGCCGCGACCCGGGCGCGCGCCGCGGGCTCGTCGAGCCCGCGGCCGTCGACGAGCCGTCGGACCCGCTGCTCGGCCGGGGCGTGCACCACGACGAGCAGGTGGAAGCGGTCGGCCTGACCCGTCTCGACCAGGAGCGGGATGTCGTGCACGACGACGGCGCGGTCGTCGGCCGCGCCGGCCAGCGCCTCCCGCTCGGCGGCGATCCGGCGGATCTCGGGGTGCAGGATGCCCTCGAGGCGTTCCCGAGCCGCCGCGTCGTCGAACACGAGACGCCCGAGCGCCGGGCGGTCCAGCGAGCCGTCGTCGGCGAGCACCCCGTCGCCGAAGGCCGCCGCCACCTCCTCGAGCCCGACCGTGCCCGGGGCCACCACCTCGCGCGCGAGGACGTCGTGGTCGATCACCACGGCGCCCAGCTCGGCGAGGCGGCGCGCGACGACGGACTTGCCTGCGGCGATGCCGCCCGTGAGGCCGATGCGAAGCATGGGGACCATCCTGCCCCCGGCGTAGGCTTCCCGCCATGAGCGCCCACGGCACCGGGCCGCGGCGCGAGGGGGAGGTGGCATGGCGGGCGGCGGCATGATGCGCTCGTACCTGAAGGACTCGTCGGTCAAGGACCGACGCCTGACGGGCTCGACGCTCCGGCGGATCCTCGCCTTCGCCCGGCCGTACCGGGCCCAGCTCGCCGGCTTCGTCGCCCTCCTGGTGCTCAGCGCGGGGGCCGGCGCCGTGACTCCGCTGCTGTTCCGGCGGCTCATCGACGACGGCATCGCCCACGGCGACCGGGCGCTGGTCCTCTCGATGGCCGCGGCGGCCGTCGCGATCGCGCTCGCCTCCGCCGCGCTCGCCGTGGCCGAACGCTGGTTGTCGTCCCGCGTGGGCGAGGGTCTCATCCTCGACCTGCGCACCGCCGTCTTCGACCACGTGCAGCGGATGTCGCTCGCGTTCTTCGCCCGGGCGCGCACCGGCGCCCTCGTGCAACGCCTCAACGGCGACGTCCTCGGCGCGCAGCAGGCGTTCACGTCGACGCTGCAGACCGTGGTCTCCAACGGCCTGACGATCGTGTTCACGCTCGCGGCCATGTTCGCCATGTCCTGGCGCCTCACGCTCGTGTCCCTGGTCCTCCTGCCCGCGTTCGTGCTCCCCGCGCGCTGGTTCGGCCGCAGGCTCGCCGCGCTGGCCCGCACCGGCTACGACCTCAACGCGGACGCCGGCCAGATGATGAACGAGCGCTTCAACGTCGCCGGCGCGCACCTCGTCAAGGTGTTCGGCGACCCCGACCTCGAGAGCGCGCGCTACGAGACCCAGGTGCGCCGGCTGCGCGACCTCGGGGTGCGCACCGCGCTGCTCGGCACCTGGTTCCGGGTGGGCCTGACGACCCTGGCCTCCGTCGCGATCGCCCTGGTCTACGGGCTCGGGGGGCTGCAGGCCATCGCGGGCGAGCTCACGGTGGGCACCGTCGTGGCCCTCACCGCCTACCTCGGTCGCCTGTACGGTCCGCTGTCGGCCATGTCGAACGTGCAGGTGGACGTCATGACGGCGCTGGTGAGCTTCGAGCGCGTGCTCGAGGTGCTCGACCTCGAGCCGGCGATCACCGAGAGGCCGGCCGCCGCCGACCTCCGCGCGGCGGTGGCGAGCCAGGGCGCCTCCGTCGAGCTGGACCGGGTCACGTTCCGCTACCCGACCGCCGAGGAGGTCTCGCTGGCCTCCCTCGAGTCCGTCGCGACGCTGCGCTCGGACCCCACCGACGACACCCTGCACGACGTCTCCTTCACCGTGCCGGCGGGCGCCATGGTCGCACTCGTCGGACCGTCCGGCGCGGGCAAGACCACCGTCTCCCAGCTCGTGTCGCGCATGTACGACCCGACCTCCGGGGCCGTGCGGATCGCCGGGGAGGACCTGCGCGACGTCACGGCGGCGTCGCTACGCGGCACCGTCGGCGTGGTCTCGCAGGAGGCGCACCTCTTCCACGACACGGTCGCGGCCAACCTGCGCTTCGCCCGCCCCGACGCCTCCGACGAGGACCTGGAGCGGGCCCTGCGCCAGGCCCGGATCTGGGACCTCGTCGCGCGGCTGCCGGAGGGGGTGGACACCGTCGTCGGCGACCGCGGCTACCGGCTCTCCGGCGGGGAACGCCAGCGGCTCGCCATCGCCCGGCTCCTGCTCAAGGCGCCGGACGTCGTCGTGCTCGACGAGGCCACCGCGCACCTCGACTCCGAGTCCGAGGCGGCCGTGCAGGCGGCGCTCGACCAGGCGCTGGCCGGCCGCACCTCCCTGGTCATCGCCCACCGGCTCTCGACCGTCCGCGCCGCGGACGCCATCGTCGTGCTGGCCGACGGCCAGGTCGTCGAGGTCGGGACACACCCCGAGCTCCTGGCCGCCGGCGGGCTGTACGCCGAGCTCTACGCCACCCAGTTCGCCGACGCCGAGGCCCCGGCGGCCGAGTAGCCGCTCGCGCGTCGGGGCCGAGCGGCCGCCGGCCGCTTCCGGTGGCGCACCGGGTCCGCGACGCCGACCCACCCTCGACGCAAGGGGCGCGCACCGCGCCGGCACTCCCCGCGCGCACGACGGCGGCCCGCCACCCCGAGGGGTGACGGGCCGCCGTGGGCGTCCGGTGGGTCGTGGCCGACCCGGTCGGATCAGTTACCCGTGAGCTTCTCGCGGAGCGCGGCGAGCGCCTCGTCCGAGGCGAGCGTGCCCGCGGCCTCCTGCGCCGGCGCCGCCGACGAGTAGGAGGACGACGAGGAGCTGCTGCTCGACGAGCTGCTGCCGGGGACCGCGTCGTTCACGGCCGCGTCGGCGTCCGCCGCGATGGCCGCACGGACCTGCTCGCGGTGCGACTCCCAGCGGGCGTGCGCCTTGGCGTACTCCGCCTCCCAGGCCTCGCGCTGCGTCTCGAAGCCCTCGAGCCACTCGTTGGTCTCCGGGTCGAAGCCCTCGGGGTACTTGTACTCGCCGTTCTCGTCGTACTCGGCAGCCATGCCGTAGAGCGCGGGGTCGAAGTCCTCGGACTCCGGGTCCATGCCCTCGTTGGCCTGCTTGAGCGAGAGCGAGATGCGGCGACGCTCGAGGTCGATGTCGATGACCTTGACGAACACCTCGGCGCCGACGCTGACGACCTGCTCGGGCAGCTCGACGTGGCGCACGGCCAGCTCCGAGATGTGCACGAGACCCTCGATGCCGTCCTCCACGCGGACGAACGCACCGAACGGCACCAGCTTGGTGACCTTGCCGGGCACGACCTGGCCGATGGCGTGCGTGCGGGCGAAGGTCTGCCACGGGTCCTCCTGCGTCGCCTTCAGCGACAGGGAGACACGCTCGCGGTCGAAGTCGACGTCGAGAACCTCGACGGTGACCTCCTGGCCCACCTCGACGACCTCGGACGGGTGGTCGATGTGCTTCCAGGACAGCTCCGAGACGTGCACCAGACCGTCGACGCCGCCGAGGTCCACGAACGCACCGAAGTTGACGATCGAGGAGACGACACCGGGGCGCACCTGGCCCTTCTGCAGGGTCTGCAGGAAGGTGGAGCGGACCTCGGACTGCGTCTGCTCGAGCCAGGCACGGCGCGACAGGACCACGTTGTTGCGGTTCTTGTCGAGCTCGATGATCTTGGCCTCGATCTCCTTGCCGACGTACGGCGCGAGGTCGCGGACGCGACGCATCTCCACGAGGGAGGCGGGGAGGAAGCCACGGAGACCGATGTCGAGGATGAGGCCACCCTTGACGACCTCGATGACGGTGCCGGTGACGACGCCGTCCTCCTCCTTGATCTTCTCGATCGTGCCCCAGGCGCGCTCGTACTGGGCGCGCTTCTTGGACAGGATCAGGCGACCCTCCTTGTCCTCCTTCTGGAGGACGAGAGCCTCGACGGCGTCGCCCACGGCGACAACCTCGCCCGGGTCCACGTCGTGCTTGATGGAGAGCTCCCGGGACGGGATCACGCCCTCCGTCTTGTAACCGATGTCGAGGAGGACCTCGTCGCGGTCGACCTTGACGATCGTGCCTTCCACGATGTCACCATCGTTGAAGTACTTGATGGTGGCGTCGACGGCGGCAAGGAAGTCCTCTTCGGTGCCGATGTCGTTGACGGCAACCTGGGGGGCGGACTTCGTGGTGGAGATGGTCATTGAGTAGATGCTCCGATGCGGACAGGACGTAGTGCGGACAGGGTCTGTGGTACGTGCACCGGGAGTCGACGTGGCGAACGATCCGCACGTCTGCGTTCCGCACGCCAGGACGTCCTCGGGCGCACTGCACCGCCGAACATCTTATCGACGGCGCAGCGTGGGGTCAACACGCCCTGGGAGCCACCCGGCGTCGCCGCCGACCGCCCGTCCGGAGCCCGTGCCACGATGACCGGGTGAGCCACCATCCTCCCGCGCCGCGCCCGATCTCGCACGCGGGTTACCAGGACGTCCCGGACGACGCCGGCAACGCGGCCGCCCGGGGGTGGTGGGACGAGAACGCCACCGAGTACCTCGCCGAGCACGGCGCGTTCCTGGGCGACGCCGGCTTCCGCTGGGGGCCCGAGGGCCTCACCGAGGCGGAGGCCGGGCTCCTCGGTGACGTCACCGGCGCCCGCGTCGTGGAGGTCGGTGCCGGCGCCGCGCACTGCGCCCGCTGGCTCGCCGCCCGCGGCGCCCACGTCGTCGCCACGGACGTGTCCGCGCGGATGCTCGCCGGCGCCGCACGCCTCAACGCGACGACGGGCGTGGTCGTCCCCCTCGTCCAGGCCGACGCCCGGCGCCTGCCGTTCGCTTCCGGCAGCGCGGACGTGGTCTTCACGTCCTACGGGGCGATCCCGTTCGTGGCCGACGCCGCGCGGGTCCACGCCGAGGCGGCGCGCGTGCTTCGCCCCGGCGGCCGGTGGGTGTTCTCCGTGACCCACCCCGTGCGCTGGGCGTTCCCCGACGACCCGTCGGTCCGCGGGCTCACCGCCGACCGCTCGTACTTCGACCGGCGCCCCTACGTGGAGGCCGACGACCGCGGCGAGGTCCGGTACGCGGAGTACCACCGCACCGTCGGCGACCACGTGCGCGACGTCGCCGCGGCCGGGCTGCGGCTGCGCGACGTCGTCGAGCCCGAGTGGCCGGCGTGGAACACCGCGACCTGGGGCGGCTGGAGCCCCGAGCGCGGCGCCGTCCTGCCGGGCACGGCGGTGTTCGTCACCACGAAGGACTGACGCGCCGCGCCCGGCGGACCCGGACCCTCAGTGCCCGGCGTCGTGCCAGGTGGGACCGACGCCGACCGAGACGTCCAGCGGCACGTCGAGAGACACCGCGGAGCCCATCTGGCCGCGCAGCACGTCCTCGGCCGCCTCCCGCTCCCCCGGCGCGACCTCCACCACGAGCTCGTCGTGCACCTGCAGCAGCAGCCGCGAGGCCAGTCCGCGCTCGTCCAGCTCGCGCTGCACGCCGAGCATCGCCACCTTGATGATGTCCGCGGCGCTGCCCTGGATCGGCGCGTTGAGCGCCATCCGCTCCGCCATCTGGCGGCGCTGCCGGTTGTCGCTCGTGAGGTCCGGCAGGTAGCGCCGGCGGCCCAGGATCGTCGCCGTGTACCCGGTGGCCCGCGCCTCCTCCACGACGCCGGTGAGGTAGTCGCGCACCCCGCCGAACCGCGTGAAGTAGTCGTCCATCAGCGACTGCGCCTCGCTGGTGGGGATGGTGAGCTGCTGCGAGAGGCCGAACGCGCTCAGCCCGTAGGCGAGGCCGTAGCTCATCGCCTTGATCTTGGAGCGCATCTCGGGCGTGACGTCCTCGGGGGCCACCTCGAAGACACGCGAGCCCACGTACCGGTGCAGGTCCTCCCCCGACCGGAACGCCTCGATGAGCCCCTCGTCGCCCGACAGGTGCGCCATGATCCGCATCTCGATCTGGCTGTAGTCCGCGGTGAGCAGGGTGTCGTAGCCCTCGCCGACCCGGAAGGCGCGGCGGATGCGGCGGCCCTCCTCGGTGCGGATCGGGATGTTCTGCAGGTTCGGGTCGGTGGAGCTCAGGCGCCCCGTGGCGGCGATGGTCTGCTGGAACGTCGTGTGGATCCGGCCGTCCGGGGCGACGGACTTGAGCAGCCCTTCGACCGTCGAGCGCAGGCGCGTGGCGTCGCGGTGCGCCAGGAGGTGCTCGAGGAACGGGTGCTCGGTCTTGACGTACAGGTCCTGCAGCGACGCGGCGTCGGTGGTGTAACCCGTCTTGATCTTCTTGGTCTTGGGCATCCCGAGCTGGTCGAAGAGCACCTCCTGCAGCTGCTTGGGGCTGCCGAGGTTCACCTGCCGTCCGATGACGTCGTAGGCGTCCGCCGCCGCGTCGGCCACCATCGCGGCGAACTGCCGCTCGAGCTCGGTGAGGTACTCGACGTCGGCGGCGATGCCGGTGGACTCCATCCGCCCCAGCACTGCCGTCAGCGGCAGCTCCAGGTCGGTGAGCAGGTCGGCCGCACCCCGGTCGGCGAGCTGCCCCGTGAGGGCCTCGGCCAGCTCCACGACGGCGGCGGCGCGCACGGCCGCCTGCCGGGCCCGCGGGTCGTCGGCGTCGTCCCCGCCGTCCAGAGCCAGGTCCAGCGCGCCCTGGCCACCGGCGTCGGCCGCCCCGCCCGCCGACAGCTCCCGACCGAGGAGGCGCACCGTGAGGTCCGCGAGGTCGTAGCCGCGCTGGTCCGGGTAGCAGAGGTACGCCGCGAGCTCCGTGTCGAAGGTGACGCCTCGCAGGTCGAGCCCGCGACCGGCGAGCTCGTGCCACGCCGCCTTGGCGCCGTGCACGACCTTCGGCGCCTCAGGGTCCGCGAGCCAGGCCGCGAGGGCGCGCTCGTCCTCGGGCGGCACGTCCGCGAGGTCGACCGCGACGGCGGCTCCCTGGCCGTCGCCCGAGGGCCCCTCGGCGATCGCCACCTCCCAGGCGTCGCCTGCGCCCGGCGTCGGCGTGCCCGTGACCTCGAGGCCCAGCGCGCGCCCGGCGCGGGCCGCGAGCCAGTCGCCCAGCCCGCCCGCCGCCAGGGCCGCGAGCTCGACCTGCATCCCGGCGACCGCGACCTCCTCGGCCTGCTCCGCAGACGGGTCGGCGGCGAGCAGCCGGTCGCGCAGCGTGCCGAACTGGAGGGTGTCGGAGACGCGGTGCACGGCCTCGCGGTCGAACCCGGCCAGGGTCAGGTCGTCGATCGCCAGCGGCAGCTCCAGGTGGTCCAGGAGCGCGTTGAGCTCGCGGTTGAGACGCACCTGGTCGATCGCCTCGCGCAGGTTCCCGGCGGCCTTGCCCTTGAGCTCGTCCACGTGCTCGAGCAGCGCGTCCAGCCCGCCGTATGTCGTGACCCACTTCGCGGCCGTCTTGGGGCCGACGCCGGCCACGCCGGGCAGGTTGTCGCTCGACTCGCCGACCAGTGCGGCGAGGTCGGGGTACTGGTGCGGCGGCACGCCGTACTTCTCCTCGACCGCCTCCGGCGTCATGCGGGCCAGGTCCGAGACCCCGCGCTTCGGGTACAGCACGGTCACGCGCTCGGTCACGAGCTGCAGCGAGTCGCGGTCCCCCGAGCAGACCAGCACGTCCAGGCCCGCCTCGGCCCCCTCGCGGGCGAGCGTCGCCAGGATGTCGTCGGCCTCGATGCCCTCGCGCTGCAGCGCCGGGATGCGCAGCGCCTCGAGGACCTCCTTGATGAGCGGCACCTGGCCGCGGAAGACCTCGGGCGTCGCGTCACGGTTGCCCTTGTACTCCGGGAACCGCTCCGTGCGGAACGTCACGCGGCCGGCGTCGAACGCCACGGCCGCGTGCGTCGGCTGCTCGTCGCGCAGCAAGTTGGTCAGCATCGACGTGAACCCGTAGACGGCGTTCGTCACCTGGCCGCTGGAGGTCACCAGCGTGTCCGGCAGCGCGAAGAACGCGCGGTAGGCCATGGAGTGGCCGTCGATCAGGAGGAGGCGTGGGCGGGTCCCGGTTCGCGCGGAGGTCGTCACGGGTGCCAACCTATCGCCCATGGCTGACACCTCCACCGGCACGCCCGAGCTCCCCAGCACCCTGGACCAGTGGGCGGCCGCCAGCCGCGGCACGCTCATCGAGCGCCTCGGCATCGAGCTCACGGGCGTCGCCGCCGACCTCACCACGGGCACGATGCCGGTGGCCGGGAACACGCAGCCCGCGGGGCTCCTGCACGGCGGCGCGACGGCGTCCCTCGCCGAGACGCTCGCCTCGGTCGCGGCGCAGCAGCACGCCGGGACGGGGCGCGCGGCGGTCGGCCTGGAGCTCAACGCGACGCACCACCGCGGGGTGCGGTCGGGGACCGTGCACGGGGAGGCCCGCGCGCTGCACCTGGGCCGGTCGACGGCGGCCTACGAGATCGTCGTCACCGACGACGACGGCCGGCGCGTGTGCACCGCGCGGCTGACCTGCATGATCCTCGACGGCCGCTAGGCCGCGTCAGCGCGGCGCACGCCTGCCGGCGCCCGCCCGATGCCTCAGGAGGGGACGGACTCGCTCGTCACGCCGCGCCGGGGGACGACGCCGAGCTCGCCGAGCACCTCGTCGGCGCCGACCTCCGTGCCGTCGGCGGCCCGCTCGGCCGCCTCGCGCAGGGCGGCGTCCCGCTCCTCCTGGAAGGCCCGCAGGTCCACCGGGCCGGTCGGCAGGCCCGCGGCACGGGCTCGGCGGCGGCGCGCCACGAGGTCCTCGATCGCGGCCCGGGTCGCCTCGCGGCGCCCGACGCGCACGGCGGCGCGCGACGCCCGGGGGTTCTCCTGGGCCAGGCGGCGCAGCAGGGTCGCCGTGGCGACCACGCGGTGCCCCGAGGTGGGGGCGAACCCCAGGCGGGCGAGGAAGCGGTGCATCCCTCGGGCGCCGGGCGCGGGGGCGCAGTAGACGTTCTCCGCGCCGCGCTCCCCCGCGACGGCCGCGGCCGCCGCGACCAGCGCATGACCGACGCCCCGGCGGCGTGCCGCCGGGGAGACGAAGACCGCGTCGACGTAGAGGCTCGTCGTCGTCGCGAAGAGCAGGGGGTCGATGACGCGCAGCACGGCGAACCCGACGACCTGGTCCTCGTGGGTCGCGACGAGGACCTGCCCGCCCGCGCCCAGCAGGACGCTCAGGTGCTCCAGGAGCCGCGACGCGTCGGCGGGAGAGCCCTGGACCGCGGACGGCGACTCCTCGACCGCGCGCTCGGCGAGGTGCGCGACGGCGACCATGTCGTCCTGCTCGGCCGGCCGGACCTCGACCGCTGCACGCATCGGCACCTCCTCGACGAATGACCGCGTCCCCGGCTCCTGGCGCGGTGGGAGCACTCCCACCCGACTGCTCGGGATCCGGTCCGGGCGGCGCCCGGACTCACGGTCGTTGAAGCATGAATATCACAGATCGGTTACGACACCCAGGTGACGATAGCGGCCACGACAGGTGCGGATCAGGCCCCGCCGACCTGCTCGATGACGGCGTCCGCGACCTCGCGCATGGTGAGGCGGCGGTCCATCGACGTCTTCTGGATCCAGCGGAAGGACTCCGGCTCGCTCAGACCCATCTTGGTCATCAGCAGGCCCTTGGCGCGGTCCACGCGCTTGCGGGTCTCGAAGCGCTCGGTGAGGTCCGCGACCTCCGACTCGAGGGCGCCGATCTGCTGGTAGCGGGAGATGGCGATCTCCACGGCCGGCAGCAGGTCGGCCGGGGTGAACGGCTTGACGACGTAGGCCATCGCTCCCGCGTCGCGCGCCCGCTCGACGAGCTCGGTCTGCGAGAACGCGGTGAGCAGCACGACCGGCGCGGCGTGCGCCTTGCCGATCCGCTCGGCCGCCGAGATGCCGTCCAGCTCGGGCATCTTGACGTCCATGACCACCACGTCGGGCTTGAGCTCGGTGGCGAGGCGGACCGCGGTCTCCCCGTCGCCGGCCTCGCCGACGACGTCGAAGCCGGCCTCACGGAGCGTCTCGACGACGTCCATCCGGATGAGGGCCTCGTCCTCGACGACGACCGCTCGACGCGCGGGTCGTTCCGGCGTCTTCGGGGCCTCGGGCTCCTGGTCGATCAGGGGCGGCAGGTCGAGCGGCACCGTCGCCTCGGGCTTCGCGTCGTGGGGCTTCTCGTCGGTCACGCGCTCCATCCTAGTGGCCGCCACGGGGCGACGCGTCCCGTGCCGGGTGTGACGAGGGCGACGACTCGCGCGTCGGCGCGCGTCCCCGGGTCGGGACGGTTCGGCCCGTGACCTGCACGTGTGGTTCGATGGGCCTCGCACCGCCCCGGTAGCCCAACCGGCAGAGGCAATCGGCTCAAACCCGATCCAGTGCGGGTTCGAATCCCGCCCGGGGCACCTCGTACCGTCCCGGGGATGTCTCCCCCCGGCATCTCCCGTCACCTCGCGCCGCCGTCGCGCGCCAGGGACCACTCCCACCCGCACGCTCCTTCCCGCCCGGTCCCTTGCCGCGGGCTCGCGGTGTCGGTAACTTTCAGGAGCACGGCCCCACGGGGCAACCATTGACGAAGACGCGACGTGTCCGGTGCGAGCGTCCCGCGACGAGGCGGGGCGCGTCGGCACCCTCGCGCCGGCGATGACGCCGGCGCCCCTCGCCGGACGACCCGGGCCCGACGACGCTCCCGGGACGCCCTGCACGCAGCACGAGGCAGAAAGGACCCCTGACGATGCGCCACCATCCCGACGCCCGACCACCGGCCGACCGCGGCCCCCGGCTCAACCGCCGCCAGCTCCTCACCGGTACCGCGCTGGGCGCGGCCGCCATCCCTCTCACGGCACCGGGCGCCCAGGCCCTGCCCGGCGCCGCCACGTCGGCCGGTGTGCCCGCCCGGCCGGTCGTGCCGGGCGCCGACCGCGCCCACGCCGACGGCTGGGCCGCGCTGCGCGGCGAGCGCGTCGGCATCATCACCAACCCCACCGGCGTGCTGCGCAACCTGCGCAACGTCGTCGACGAGATGCATGCCTCCGGCGCCGTCGACCTCGTCGGCGTCTTCGGGCCCGAGCACGGCTTCCGCGGCACCGCCCAGGCGGGCAGCTCCGAGGGGACGTTCGTCGACGAGCGCACCGGTCTGACGGTCTACGACGCCTACGGGGCCGGCGTCGCGAAGATGACCGAGATGTTCGCCGCCGCCGACGTGGAGACCGTCGTCTTCGACATCCAGGACGTCGGCGCCCGCTTCTACACGTACATCTGGACGATGTGGACGGCCATACAGGCCGCCGTCGCGACGGGATCGCGGTTCGTCGTCCTGGACCGACCCAACCCCGTGGGCGGGACCGCCCGCGGGCCGATGATGACCAGCGCGTTCACCTCGGGCGTCGGCGCGAAGGAGATCGTGCAGGCGCACGGCATGACGGTGGGCGAGCTCGCCCGGTTCTTCGACGGCGAGTTCCTGCCCGACGTCGTCGGCGAGCGCCTGGCACGTCTCGACGTGGTCCAGGTCGCCGGGTGGCGCCGAGACGTCACGTTCGCCGGGACCGGGCTCGACTTCGTCATGCCCAGCCCCAACATGCCCACCCCCGACACGGCCCTCGCCTACCCCGGCACGTGCATGTTCGAGGGGACGAACCTGTCGGAGGGCCGCGGCACCACCCGGCCGTTCGAGCTCATCGGCGCGCCGTTCGTCGACCACCGCTGGGCGCAGGCCCTCACGGACGCGGGGCTGCCCGGGGTGCTCTTCCGCGAGGCGTACTTCAACCCGACGTTCAACAAGCACGCCAACAAGGTGTGCGGGGGCGTCCAGGTCACCGTGGACGACCCGGCCCGCTTCGACCCGGTCCGCACGGGCGTGGCGATGCTCGTCACCGCCGCGGCGCTGTACCCCGAGTTCGCCTGGCGCCAGGACGCGTGGGACACCGCGCGCCCGTTCTGGATCGACAAGCTCACCGGGTCTCCGCGGCTGCGCCAGCAGATCGACGCCGGCGCGGCCACCGACGAGGTCGTCGGCGCCTGGCAGGACGAGCTGGCCGACTTCGACCGGCGGCGCCAGCAGTACCTCCTGTACAACGGGCCCCAGGCATGAGCGCCCGGGTGCGGCGCGGGCCGGGACGAGGACGTGGACCTGGACGGGGGCGGGCGATGATCGCTGCGGGACTGGCGGCCGGCCTCCTCGTGGTGCCGCTCGTCCACGTCACGACGGCCACCGCGGACGGTGGACCCGCCGTGCAGTTCATGCCCCCGTCGACGACGCTCGGAGCGGCAGACCCGGCGGACGTCGGGCTGGACCCCGCGCCCATCGAGGCCGCCGTGGCCCAGGTGCGTTCCCACGAGCAGCCGGTCGGCAGCGCGGCGTACCCCCTGTACCCGGGTGCCGTCGGGCTCATGGGCTACGAGGGCAAGGTGGTGCGCACGGACGCCAGCGGCTGGGCCGTGGCCTACGGCGAGAAGGGCGTGCCCCTGCCCGCGGACCATCGCGTCCCCATGCGCGAGGACACGATCTTCGACCTCGCCTCCGTGTCGAAGCTCTTCACGTCGATCGCCGTCGTGCAGCTCGTCGAGGAGGGGAAGGTCGGCCTCGACGAGCCGCTCGCCACGTACCTGCCCGAGTTCGCCGCCGGCGGCAAGGAGCACGTCACGGTGCGCCAGCTGCTCACGCACACCTCCGGCTTCGTGGCGTGGCTGCCGCTGTGGAGCGCCTACCCCGACCGCGAGTCCCGGATCGCGGCCGTCATGGCACAGCCGCTCGACGTACCGCCGGGCACGCGCTACCTGTACAGCGACCTCAACCTCATCAGCCTGGGCGTGCTGGTCGAGAAGATGCGGGGCGAGCCGCTCGACCAGGTCGTGGCCCACCGGATCACCGGCCCGCTCGGCATGAGCGACACCGGCTACAACCCGACCGCGGTGGAGCGCACCGCGGCGACCGAGTACCAGTCCAGCCCGCCGCGCGGCGTCGTCCGGGGCGAGGTGCACGACGAGAACGCGTGGTCCCTCGGCGGGGTCGCCGGCCACGCCGGCGTGTTCTCGACCGCCGGCGACCTGGCGGTCCTGTCCCAGGCGTTGCTCAACGGCGGCCGGTACGGCAAGGCCCGCATCCTGTCCCCCGCGTCGGTGCGTCTCATGGTCACGGACTTCAACACCGCGTTCCCCGGGGACGCCCACGGGCTCGGCTTCGAGCTGGACCAGCGGTGGTACATGGACGCGATGTCCGGCCCGCACACGGCCGGGCACACCGGGTACACGGGCACGTCGATCGTCATCGACTTCGACACGCACTCGTTCGCGATCCTGCTGACCAACCGCGTGCACCCGTCGCGCAGCTCGGGCAGCGTCAACGGCGCCCGGCGCGAGTGGGCGCACGGCCTCGCCTACGCGCAGGGGGTCGACGCGAACCGCGGCGACGACGCCTGGTTCTCCGGGGACGCCAACGCCACGACGTCGACGCTCACCGCTGCGCTGGACGTCCCCGCGACGGGCGGCCGGCTCGCGTTCGACCTCTGGCTCGACACCGAGGAGAGCGACCTGCTGCACCTGGAGACCTCCGCCGACGGCGGGGCCACCTGGGAGCCCCTGCCGTTCGTCGTGCGCGACCGCGGCCCGGTCGACCAGCCCGACGGCGTCACGTCCGGCTCCGGCACCCGCCGGTGGACGCAGGCGCGCGCCGACCTGGCGCCGGGCGCGCAGCTGGTGCGCTGGCGCGTCGTGACCGACCCGTCCTACCTGGGCCGTGGCGTCCTCGTGGACGACGTCGTCGCGCGGGCGCAGGGCGGGCTGCTGCTCGACGGCGAGGCGGACCCGGGGGCGTTCCAGGCCGTCGGCTGGCGGCTCGTGGACCGCTGACCCGCACCACCGGGACGGGAACGACGCCGGGGGCGTGCGGCAGGGCTCAGCCCACCGCACGCCCCCGGCGTCGTCGCGGAGCGTTCCGCGTCAGGTCAGTGCCAGGTCACTCCGCCATCGCGGACAGGTCGCCGTGGCTGCCGACCTTGTGCACGAGGATCGAGTTCGTCGTGCCCGGCACGCCCACCGGGGCGCCCGAGACGATCACGACGCGGTCGCCCGGCTCGGCGAGCCCGTTCGCGCGCAGCGTCGAGTCCACCTGGCCGACCATGGCGTCGACGCTGTCGACCTTCGGCACCTGGTACGTGGTGGTGCCCCAGGTGAGCGCGAGCACGCTGCGCACGCTCTCCTCCGGGGTGAAGGCGAGCAGCGGGATGCCCGAGCGCAGGCGCGACATGCGCTTGGCCGAGTCGCCCGACTGGGTGAACGTCACCAGGTACTTCACGCCGAGCGTCTCGCCGATCTCGGCGGCCGCGCGGGTGATGACGCCGCCGCGCGTGTGCGGGGAGGAACCCAGCGGCGCGATGCGCTCGCGACCCATCTCCTCGGTCGCCTCGATGATCCGGGCCATCGTCTGGACCGTGATGATCGGGTAGTCGCCCACGCTGGTCTCGCCCGAGAGCATGACCGCGTCGGCGCCGTCGAGCACCGCGTTGGCGCAGTCGGAGGCCTCGGCGCGCGTCGGCGTCGGGCTCGTGGTCATGGACTCGAGCACCTGCGTGGCGACGATGACCGGCTTCGCGTTGCGGCGGGCCAGCTCGACGATGCGCTTCTGCACCAGCGGGACCTGCTCCAGCGGCATCTCCACGGCGAGGTCGCCGCGCGCCACCATGAAGCCGTCGAAGGCCGCGACGACCTCCTCCAGGTTCTCCACCGCCTGCGGCTTCTCGATCTTGGCGACGACGGGGACCGTGCGGCCCTCCTCCGCCATGATCGCCGCGACGTCGTCGTAGTCCTTCGCGGACCGCACGAACGACAGGGCGATGATGTCCGCGCCCATGCGCAGCGCCCAGCGCAGGTCGTCGGTGTCCTTCTCCGACAGCGCCGGCACGGAGACCGCGACGCCGGGAAGGTTGATGCCCTTGTTGTTCGAGACCGGGCCGGCGACCTCGACGGTCGTCACGACGCGCGGGCCCTCGACGGCGGTGACGCGCACGCGAACCTTGCCGTCGTCGATGAGGAGCGGGTCGCCGACGCGGGCGTCCTGCGCCAGGCCCTTGTGGGTCGTCGAGACGAGCTCCTTCGTGCCCTCCACGTCCTCCGTGGTGATCGTGAAGGTGTCGCCCTCGTTCAGGAAGTGCTTCTGGTCGCCCGCGAACCGGCCGAGCCGGATCTTCGGGCCCTGGAGGTCGACGAGGACTGCGACGTTGCGGCCGGACTCCTTCGCCGCCTTCCGTACACCGTGGTAGACGGCCTCGTGCTCCGCCTGCTCCCCGTGGCTCCGGTTGATCCGGGCCACGTCCATGCCCGCGTCGACCAGCTCACGGAGCTTGGTCGGGGACGCCGTCGCGGGTCCGATGGTGCACACGATCTTCGCTCTGCGCATGTCTCCAGCCTCGTCGTCGATCCGCCCCGGCGCGAGCCGGGGCGACGCCCGGGCGTCGGTACGGCACCCGGGTACTTCTTCTTCGTTCTACTTCTTATCCTCGCAGCGCGACGGTCCGCGGGCCCACCGGCGCGGGCAGCTCGCTGCTGCCCTGCAGGTAGGCGTCGACCGCGGCCGCCGTCGCGCGGCCCTCCGCGATCGCCCAGACGATCAGGGACTGACCGCGCCCCGCGTCGCCCGTCGTGTACACGCCGGGCAGGTTCGTGGCGTAGTCGTCGCCGCGCCGGACCAGCCCGCGGGTGGTCAGCTCGACCCCGGTCTGGGTCACCAGCTCGTCCGTCTCCGGACCGGTGAAGCCCATCGCGACCAGGACCAGGTCGGCCGGGATCTCCCGCTCGGTGCCCGCGCGGGGCGCCCGGCGACCGTCCGGCAGGTACTCCGTCTCGGCGACCCGCAGGGCCCGGACGGTGCCGTCCTCGCCGCCCACGAACTCTACCGTCGAGGCCAGGTAGCTCCGCTCCCCGCCCTCCTCGTGAGACGTGGAGACCTCGAAGAGGATCGGGTCGGTGGGCCACGGCTGGCTCGCCGGGCGCTCCAGCGGCGGCTTCTTGCCGATCGCCAGCGTCGTCACGCTCGCCGCGCCCTGGCGCAGGGAGGTGCCGAGGCAGTCCGACCCGGTGTCGCCGCCGCCGATGATCACGACGTGCTTGCCCGCGGCCGACGGGGCACCCTCGACCGGGTTCCCCGCCGCGGCCTTGTTCGCCGGCGTCAGGAAGTCCATCGCGAAGTGGATGCCCGCGAGGTCGCGGCCCGGCAGCGCGATGTCGCGGGGCACGGTCGCGCCCGTGGCCACCACGACCGCGTCGAACCGGCGGCGCAGCGCGTCCCAGCTGATGTCGCGGCCGATGGCGACGCCCGGGCGGAACCGGGTGCCCTCGGCCTCCATCTGCTCCAGGCGGCGATCGATGTGGAGCTTCTCCAGCTTGAAGTCGGGGATGCCGTAGCGCAGCAGGCCGCCGATGGCGTCGTCCCGCTCGTACACGACGACCGTGTGGCCCGCCCGGGTCAGCTGCTGGGCCGCCGCCAGGCCCGCGGGGCCGGAGCCCACGACGGCCACGGTCGAGCCCGTGAGCCGCTGCGGCACCTGAGGCGTGACCAGGCCGCGAGCGAACGCCTCGTCGATGATCGAGACCTCGACGTTCTTGATCGTCACCGCGGGCTGGTTGATGCCGAGCACGCAGCTCGTCTCGCACGGCGCCGGGCAGACGCGGCCGGTGAACTCCGGGAAGTTGTTGGTCGCGTGGAGGCGCTCGATCGCGTCCTCCCACTGGCCGCGCCACACCAGGTCGTTCCACTCGGGGATCAGGTTGCCCAGCGGGCAGCCCTGGTGGCAGAACGGGACGCCGCAGTCCATGCAGCGGCCCGCCTGCTCCTTGAGGAACGGCTGGCCCTCCTCGCGGTGGGCGTGCGTGTCCTTCCAGTCACGCAGCCGCACCTCGACCGGGCGGTTCGGCGGGAGCTCGCGCTCCCGCACCTTCAGGAATCCGCGGGGGTCAGCCACGCGCCACCTCCATGATCTGCTCCCACATCGCGGGGTCGAAGTCGTCGCCCTCGCCCAGCGTCTTCCCGGCGGCCTCGGCGTCGGCCAGTGCGGCCCGCACGCGGGCCCAGCCCGCGGGCAGCACCCGCGAGAA
Organism: Isoptericola sp. NPDC055063; assembly: GCF_053608125.1. Classification (NCBI taxonomy): domain Bacteria; kingdom Bacillati; phylum Actinomycetota; class Actinomycetes; order Micrococcales; family Promicromonosporaceae; genus Isoptericola; species Isoptericola sp. NPDC055063. Next base: position 126,338 of record NZ_JBSGUW010000005.1, read on the forward strand.
GCGCGCCCGGGAGCCGTCCTCCTCGAGGAGCTCGGCCGCCACCGGCGACCCCGTCTCCTCCAGGTGCCGCTCCAGCAGGCCGCGCACGCGTTCCCAGTCCGCGTCGTCGAGCGGGCCCACCTCGAGCTCGCCGCCGGACACGGCCTGGGTGTTCATCGCGACGTCGCGCAGGTTGAGCACGTACGCCACGCCGCCCGACATCCCCGCACCGAAGTTCCGGCCCGTCGGGCCGAGCACCAGCACGGTGCCGCCGGTCATGTACTCGCAGCCGTGGTCGCCCACGCCCTCCACCACCAGGGTGGCACCGGAGTTGCGGACGCCGAAGCGCTCGCCGACCCGGCCCCGCAGCAGGATCTCGCCGGACGTCGCGCCGTAGCCGATGACGTTGCCCGCCACGACGTTCGCGGCGCCGTCGAGCACCGCCGAGCGGTCGGGGCGCACGACGATCCGGCCGCCCGACAGCCCCTTGCCGACGTAGTCGTTGGCGTCGCCGAACAGGCGCAGCGTGACGCCGCGGGGCAGGAACGCGCCCAGCGACTGGCCGGCGGAGCCCGTGAGGGTCACGTCGATCGTGTCGTCCGGCAGCCCCTCGCCGCGGTAGCGCTTGGTCACCTCGTGGCCGAGCATCGTGCCGACGGTGCGGTTGACGTTGCGCACCGGCAGCTCGATCTTCACCGGCAGCGCGTCCTCGAGCGCGGGGCGCGCCTTCTCGACGAGCTGGTTGTCGAGCGCCTTGGCCAGCCCGTGGTCCTGGGTCACCGCCTGGTGCAGCGGGGCACCCTCGGCGGCCGACGGGGCGGCGAGCACGGGGCCCAGGTCCAGCCCTTCCGCCTTCCAGTGGTCCACCGCCTTGCGGGTGTCGAGGGCCTCGACGTGTCCGACGGCCTCCTCGATCGAGCGGAAGCCGAGCGACGCCAGGTGCTCGCGCACCTCCTGCGCGATGAACTCGAAGAAGTTCACGACGAACTCGGGCTTGCCCGTGAACCGCTGGCGCAGCTCGGGATTCTGCGTCGCGACGCCCACGGGACAGGTGTCCAGGTGGCAGACCCGCATCATGACGCAGCCCGAGACCACCATCGGCGCCGTCGCGAAGCCGAACTCCTCGGCGCCCAGCAGCGCGGCCACGACGACGTCGCGACCGGTCTTCATCTGGCCGTCGACCTGCACGACGATGCGGTCGCGCAGGTTGTTGAGCACCAGGGTCTGCTGGGTCTCGGCCAGGCCGATCTCCCACGGCGTGCCGGCGTGCTTGAGCGACGTCAGCGGGCTCGCGCCCGTGCCGCCGTCGTGGCCCGAGATCAGCACGACGTCCGCGTGCGCCTTGGACACGCCCGTGGCCACCGTGCCGACGCCGAACTCGCTGACGAGCTTGACGTGGACGCGCGCGCTCGGGTTCGCGTTCTTGGCGTCGTGGATGAGCTGCGCCAGGTCCTCGATCGAGTAGATGTCGTGGTGCGGCGGCGGCGAGATGAGGCCGACGCCCGGCGTCGAGTGCCGGGTCCGCGCGACCCACGGGTAGACCTTGGGCCCGGGCAGCTGGCCGCCCTCGCCGGGCTTGGCGCCCTGCGCGAGCTTGATCTGGATGTCGTCCGCCTGGGTCAGGTACTCGCTCGTGACGCCGAAGCGCCCCGAGGCGATCTGCTTGACCCGCGAGCGGCGCTCCGGGTCGTACAGGCGCTCCGGGTCCTCGCCGCCCTCGCCGGTGTTCGACCGGCCGCCGAGGCGGTTCATCGCGATCGCGAGCGTCTCGTGCGCCTCGGCCGAGATGGACCCGTAGGACATCGCGCCGGTGTTGAACCGCTTGACGATCTCGCTGACCGGCTCCACCTCGTCGATCGGCACCGGCTCGCGGTCGGGCGTGAACCGCAGCAGCCCGCGCAGCGTCATGAGGCGCCGGGCCTGCTCGTCCACGCGTCGCGTGTACTGGCGGAAGATGTCCATCCGGCCCGTGCGCGTGGCGTGCTGCAGGCGGAAGACCGTCTCCGGGTCGAAGAGGTGCTCCTCGCCGTCGCGGCGCCACTGGTACTCGCCGCCGCTGGTCAGCCGCTGGTGCGGCTTGTGGTTGCCCGACGCCGGGTACGACTCGGCGTGCCGGGCCGCGACCTCGGCCGCGATGACGTCCAGGCCGACGCCCGCGAGGCGGCTCGTCGTGCCGGTGAAGTAGTCCGCCACCAGCTCGTGCGAGAGCCCGACGGCCTCGAAGATCTGCGCACCGCGGTACGACATGATCGTCGAGATGCCCATCTTGCTCATCACCTTGAGCACGCCCTTGCCGAGCGCCGTGATGAGGTTCGCGACGGCCTTCTCGGGCGTGACCTGGAGGTAGCCGCGCAGCGCGAGGTCCTCGACCGTCTCCATCGCGAGGTACGGGTTGACCGCGGCGGCGCCGTAGCCGATGAGGAGCGCGACGTGGTGCACCTCGCGCACGTCGCCCGCCTCGACGACGAGCGAGATCCGGGTGCGGGTGCCGCGGCGCAGCAGGTGGTGGTGCACGGCGCTGGTCAGCAGCAGCGACGGGATCGGGGCGAGCTCCGAGTCCGAGTCGCGGTCGGACAGCACGATGTGCGTCACGCCGTCCTCGAGGTCCGCGTCGACCTGCGCGAAGATCTCCTCGAGCCGGGCCTGCAGGGCGCGGCCGCCGCCGGACACCTCGTACAGCCCGCGCACGATGCCGGCCCGGAACTCGCCCTCCAGGCGCGGGTCCCGGTCGATGCGCACGATCTTGGCGAGCTCGTCGTTGTCCAGCACCGGGAAGGGCAGGTCGAGCTTGCGGGCGTGCTGCGCGACCTCCTCCAGGAGGTTGGGCTCCGGCCCGATGGTGCTGTCGATCGCGGTGACGAGCTGCTCGCGGATCGAGTCCAGCGGCGGGTTCGTCACCTGGGCGAACATCTGGGTGAAGTAGTCGAACAGGAGCCGCGGCCGGCTCGAGAGCACGGCGATCGGCGTGTCCGAGCCCATGGCCCCGAGCGGCTCCGCGCCCGTGTCCGCCATCGGCGTCAGGATGATCTTGAGCTCTTCGGTGGTGTACCCGAAGGCGCGCTGACGGCGCTGGACCGACGCCGGCGAGTGCGCGACGTGCTCGCGCTCCGGCAGCGAGTCGAGGGTGATCGTGTTGTCCGCCACCCACTCGGCGTACGGGCGCTGGCTGGCGAGCTGCGACTTGAGCTCGTCGTCCTCCACGATCCGCCCCTGGGCCGTGTCGACCAGGAACATGCGGCCCGGCTCCAGGCGGCCCTTGCGGACGATGGTCGCCGGGTCGAGGTCGAGGACCCCGGCCTCCGACGCGAGCACGACCAGGCCGTCCTCGGTGACCCAGTAGCGGCCCGGGCGCAGCCCGTTGCGGTCGAGGACCGCGCCGATGAGGGTGCCGTCCGTGAAGGTGAGGCAGGCGGGGCCGTCCCACGGCTCCATGAGGTTCGCGTGGTACTGGTAGAACGCGCGCCGTGCCGGGTCCATCTCGGCGTGGTTCTCCCACGCCTCGGGGATCATCATCAGCACGGCGTGCGGCAGCGAGCGGCCCGACAGGTGCAGCAGCTCGAGCACCTCGTCGAAGCTCGCCGAGTCGCTCGACCCCTCGGTGCACACCGGCAGCAGCGGCGCGAGGTCGCCCAGGGCCTCGCTGGCCATGGTGCTCTCGCGAGCCGCCATCCAGTTGCGGTTGCCGCGCACCGTGTTGATCTCGCCGTTGTGCGCCACGAGGCGGAACGGCTGCGCCAGCGGCCACGACGGGAACGTGTTCGTCGAGAAGCGCGAGTGCACCAGGGCGATCTCCGACGCGTAGCGCGGGTCGCTCAGGTCGGGGAAGAACGGCTCCAGCTGGGCCGTCGTGAGCATGCCCTTGTACGTCAGCGTGCGGCTCGAGAGCGACGCGAGGAACAAGTCCAGCTCGTGCTGCGCGCGCTTGCGCAGCCGGTACGTGCGCCGGTCGAGCTCGAGGTCCGACAGCTCGCGGGCCGGGTCGGCGACGACGACCTGGCGGAACAGCGGCATGGACGCACGCGCCGTCGGGCCGACCAGGTCGGCCGTGACGGGGACGTCGCGCCAGGCGAGGACGTCGAGCTTCTCCTCCGCGGCGATGGCCTCGAACCGGCGCGCGACCGCGTCGGCCTCGGCCACGTCCTGCGGCAGGAACGCCATGCCGATCGCGTAGTGGCCGGCGGGCGGGAGCTCCGCCGCGACGACGTCGCGGACGAAGGCGTCCGGGATCTGCGTGAGGATCCCGGCCCCGTCACCGCTGTTCTCCTCGGCGCCCACCGCCCCGCGGTGGTCGAGGTTCAGCAGGGCGGTCAGGCCCGCGTCCACGATGTCGCGCCCGGGCGTCCCGCGAAGGGTCGCGACGAAGGCGACACCGCACGCGTCGTGCTCGGCCGACGGATCGTAGAGGCCCTGGGCCGAGGGCCGCGCGACCCGATGCTGCGGCGTGGTCATCAACACCGTCCTCCTGCACGCCCGCACGCGGGCGCGTCATGCTCAAAGGTGGTCGGGACATCGTCGGCCCGTCGGAAACATCAGGCGCCCCTCCCCGGGTGGTGCCCCGGGGTGGGAGACGCCTCAGGCGCGGTCTGCCGGCCCCTGGTCGGGCCCGGTGGCGTCCGCGTCCGCACGGTGCGGTCCGGTGCCGTTGTCTCGGCCGTCGTCCCGGCCGGGGCCGCCTGCGGCGGCACCGGCGTGCGCGGTGCTCGTGGTGTCAAGCTCGGTGTCCTGCTGGCCGTCCGCCCCGGCCTCGGCCGCGGCGTCCTTGGTGTCCTGCTCCCCCGCCCGCACGCGACGCGTGCGGCCCGGCAGCTCGACGCCGTCCTCACGCTCCGGGTAGCGCCTGCCGATGAGGTAGAACGCGACCAGGGCACCGAGGCCCACGATGATCGACGTCCACACGTTCAGACGCAGCCCGAGCACGTGCTCGGCGGTGTCGATGCGGAGCATCTCGATCCACACCCTGCCGAGAGTATAGAGCGCGACGTAGGCCCAGAATACCCGCCCATGACCGAGCCTGTACCGACGGTCGAGCCAGACCAGGAACGCCGCCGCGGCGAGGTTCCAGACCATCTCGTACAGGAACGTCGGGTGGAAGAGCGTGCCCTCGGCGTACGCCGCCCCCGTGGCCGGGTCGATCGGGAGGTACTGCGGGTCGATGCGCAGGCCCCACGGGAGCGTGGTCGGCGCGCCGAAGAGCTCCTGGTTGAACCAGTTGCCGAGGCGTCCGATCGCCTGCGCGACGAGCAGGCCCGGCGCCAGGGCGTCGGCGTAACTGCTCAGCCGCACGCCCTTGCGGCGGCAGCCGATGTACGCGCCGACGCCGCCGAGCGCGACGGCGCCCCAGATCCCCAGGCCGCCCTCCCAGACGTACAGGGCACGGACGGGGTCGCCGCCCGGGCCCCAGTAGGGGTCGGGCGTGCTGATGACGTGGTACAGCCGGCCGCCGACGATGCCGAACGGCACCGCCCAGAAGGCGATGTCGAGCACGTCGTCCGCGACGCCGCCGCGGGCGACCCAGCGCTTCGTCGTGATCCAGATCGCGACGGCGATGCCCGCGAGGATCGCGATCGCGTACGCGCGGATCGGCAGCGGGCCCAGGTACCAGGTGTGCTGCGACGGGCTCGGGATGGCGGCCTGCACGGCCACCATCGAGGCCGACGCGAGGATCGTGGGGGTCACGGACGCTCCTCGGCGGTCGTGGGCCCGGGTTCCCGGCGCGAGCGGCGCACGCCGTCGGCGAGCTCGGTGACGACGGCGCGCAGGTCGTCGAGGCGCTGGGCCCAGGGCCGGTCGGCGAGCAGGGGGCGGACGAGGGCGGAGCCGACGATGACGCCGTCGGCGTAGCGGCCGACCTCAGCGGCCTGGTCCCCCGTCGAGACGCCGAGGCCGACGCAGACGTTCTCGGCGCCGGCCGCGCGGGTGTCCGCGACGAGCTGCTCCGCGCGCGGGCCCACCTGGGCCCGGGCGCCAGTCACGCCCATCGTCGACGCCGCGTACACGAAACCGCGCGAGGCGCGGGCCGTGAGCGCCAGCCGCTCGGGGGTCGAGCTCGGGGCGACGAGGAAGACCCGGTCGAGGCCGTGGGCCTCCGAGGCCTCGAGCCAGGCCGCGCCCTCGTCGGGGATCAGGTCGGGCGTGATGAGCCCGGCGCCGCCGGCGCCCGCGAGGTCACGCGCGAACGCGTCCACCCCGTAGCGCAGCACCGGGTTCCAGTAGGTCATCACGAGGGCGGGCACGCGCCCGCCCGCGCTCTCCGCGACGGCCTGCACGACGCGGAGGACGTCGCGCACGCGGGCGCCGCCCGCCAGCGCCGCCTCCGCGGCCCGCTGGATCACGGGGCCGTCCATCACGGGGTCGGTGTACGGGACACCGATCTCCACGACGTCGACCCCGGCCTCGACCATCGCGAGGACGGCCTCGATCGAGCGGTCCACGTCCGGGAACCCGACGGGCAGGTAGCCCACCAGTGCCGAACGCCCCTCGGCGCGCAGGCTGCCCAGGAGGGCGGCCGTGGGCGAGCCCGCGGGCGACACGGTGGTCGGCGAGGCGTCGGTGCTGGTGCTCACTGGTCCCCCTCCGGCGGCTGCGGGGCGTCGGCGTCGGCCTGCTCGTCGAGCAGCCCGAACCAGCGCGCCGCGGTGGCCACGTCCTTGTCGCCGCGGCCCGACAGGTTCACCAGCACGATCTCGTCCGTGCGACCGGCCTCGGCGGCCGCCTTCCCGACGCGCAGGGCGCCGGCGAGGGCGTGCGCGGACTCGATCGCGGGGATGATCCCCTCGGTGCGGCACAGGAGGCGGAAGGCCTCCATCGCCTCGTCGTCGGTCACGGGCTCGTAGGTGGCGCGGCCCAGGTCGTGCAGCCAGGAGTGCGCCGGGCCGACGCTCGGGTAGTCCAGGCCGGCCGAGACCGAGTGGCTCGGCAGCGTCTGGCCGTCGTCGTCCTGCAACAGGTAGGAGCGCGCGCCGTGCAGCACGCCCGGCGCGCCGCCGGAGAACCGCGCCGCGTGCCGGCCGGACTCGACGCCCTCGCCGCCGGCCTCGAAGCCGTAGAGGGCGACGCCCTCGTCGTCGAGGAACGCGTTGAAGATGCCCAGGGCGTTGGAGCCCCCGCCCACGCAGGCCGCGACGACGTCGGGCAGGCGCCCCGTGCGCTCGAGGATCTGCGCGCGCGCCTCCTCGCCGATGATGCGGTGGAACTCGCGCACCATCTCCGGGAACGGGTGCGGCCCAGTCACCGTGCCGAGCAGGTAGTGCGTGGACTCGACGTTGGCGACCCAGTCGCGCAGCGCCTCGTTGATGGCGTCCTTGAGCGTGCGCGACCCGATCGTGACCGGGATGACCTCGGCCCCGAGCAGGCGCATCCGGGCCACGTTCAGCGCCTGGCGCCGCGTGTCCTCCTCGCCCATGTAGACGACGCACTCGAGGTCGAGCAGGGCGGCGGCCGTGGCGGTCGCGACGCCGTGCTGGCCGGCGCCGGTCTCCGCGATGACGCGGGTCTTGCCCATCCGCTTCACCAGCAGGGCCTGGCCGAGCACGTTGTTGATCTTGTGCGAGCCGGTGTGGTTGAGGTCCTCGCGCTTGAGGAAGACCCGCTGTCCGCCGGCGTGCGCGGCGAAGCGCGGCACCTCCGTCAGCGGCGACGGGCGGCCGGTGTACTCGCGGTGCAGCCGCGCCAGCTCGTCGGTGAACGCCGGGTCGCCCAGCGCCTTGCGGTACTCCGTCTCGAGCTCGTCGAGCGCGGCGATCAGGGCCTCGGGCACGAAGCGGCCGCCGAACTGCCCGAAGTACGGGCCCTCGACGTCCGCCAGCCGCCCGAGCACCTGGTGCGCCAGGCTCTCGGTCAGCGCGTCCCGTACGGGCTGGTCGGGCACGGGTCCTCCGTCTCTCGTCGTCGCCGCTCGGCGGGTCCGGCCTGCGGGTCTGCATGAAGGGTCGTCCGAGGGTACCGGTCGTCCGGCCCTCGGCGGTGCGGCGTCCTGCTGCCACCGGCCCGGCCCGCCGCGGGGCCGTCCGGTCGGACGTTACGGCTGGGCCGCCGGGCGGACCGACCACAGGGCCGGATGCTGCCCGGCCGCGACCAGGTCGGCGACGGAGCGGCGCGGAGCGCCGTCGGTCACGAGCGCCTCCCCGACGAGCACCGCGTGCGCGCCGGACCGGGCGTAGTCGAGCACGTCGTGCGGGCCGCGCACGCCGGACTCGGCGACGCGCACGACGTCGTCCGGGATGAGGGGGGCGAGCCGCGCGAAGGTCGTGCGGTCCACCTCGAGCGTCTTCAGGTTGCGGGCGTTCACGCCGACGATGCGGGCGCCGGCGTCCAGCGCGCGGCGCACCTCGTCGGCCGTGTGGGCCTCGACCAGGGCCGTCATGCCGAGCGAGTGCACCCGCTCGATGAGCGACGTGAGGACGGTCTGCTCGAGGGCTGCGACGATGAGCAGCACCAGGTCCGCACCGTGCGCGCGCGCCTCCCAGACCTGGTACGGCGTGACGACGAAGTCCTTGCGCAGCACCGGCACGTCCACCCGGGCGCGCACGGCGTCCAGGTCCGCGAGGCTGCCGCCGAACCGCCGCTGCTCGGTGAGCACGGAAATCGCGCTCGCGCCGCCGCGGGCGTACTCCTCGGCCAGGGCCGCCGGGTCGGAGATCGGTGCCAGGTCGCCCTTGCTGGGGCTGGAGCGCTTCACCTCGGCGATCACGGCGACGCGATCCTCCGAGAGCAGGCGCCCGCAGCACTCGAGCGCGCCGGGCACGCGTGCCGCACGCTCCTTGAGCTCGTCGAGCGACGTGCGCGCCTGGCGCACCGCGAGGTCCTCGCGGACCCCCGCGACGATGTCCTCCAGGACCGTCATGGTCTGCCTCCCCCGTGCCCGTGACGCCGCACCGACGCCCTGCCAGCCATCGTAGGCCCGTCCGCGGGACACCCCTGACACGTCTCCGAGCGTGAGACGCCCGCGGCGGCCCGGAGACGACGACGGCGCGCCCCTCCCGCGGGGAGGGACGCGCCGTCGTGGTGTCAGGTCGCGGGGCTCAGTGGCCGGACGTCGCGTTGCGGGGCGTCACGCCCGGCTTCGGCTGGCCGAAGCCCATGCCGCGCAGCACGGCGCCGAGCACGAGCGAGCCGGCGACGATCACGGCACCCACCCAGACCACCGCGTCCGGGACGTCGGGAAGCATCCCGACGGCTCCTACGGCCACGCCCAGCATGATGCCGATCATCGCCGTCCACGCGGCGGTCGTGTGGCCGTGGTTCGTGGGCGGGACGGCCGGGGGCAGGTAGGCGACCTCGGCGTTGCGGTTGTCGGTCATTGGAATGTGATGCCCTTTCGTGACGTGGTGCGCGGTCCAGCCTAGCGGTCCGCGGACGGGTCCGTACCCCGGGTGAGCGCGTCCCAGGCGTCGTGCGGGTCATGCTGTGCGGCGTCGTCGGCGCCGCCCCCCGGCGCTCGGTCGGCGACGTCCGGCCGGGCCCCGGCGTCCGCGCCGTCCGACGACGGGTCGGCGGAGGCACGCTCGTGGCGCCCGGAGGTCGCGCCCCAGGCCGGCGAGCCCACCGCGGCGAGCACCGCGACGACCACGGCGAGGGCGCCCAGCGCCACCGTGAGCCATGGCCACACCGCCACCGCGACCGGTGAGGTGAGGTCGGTCACCCCGGCGGTCTCCGAGGCCCCGGAGGTCGCCGCCGGCACCGGGTCGAGCAGCACGGCCAGCGCCGACGCCGTCGCCAGCGCGCCGGCGAGGGCCACCACCACCAGCGCGACCCAGCGCGCCACCCGCCCCGCGATGGCCAGCGCGACGCCGCCGGCGACCACGACGAGCGCCGCGGCGGCGACCGCGGGCGCGGCCGTCGTGCCCTGGACCGCGACGTCCACCGTCGGCGCGAGCGCCGTCGACACCGTCGTGCTCACCCACGTGGGCGACGCCGTCGCGAGCGTGAGCCCGCCGACCGCGACCACCGACCACACCGCGCGCGAACGCGCGCGCAGCGGCCCCCGGCCCGGACCCTGGTTGTGCCCCTGCTCCGGCACCTGGTCCGGCGTCCGCCCGGCGTCGCCGTCCTGCGTGGCTCCTGCTGCCTCGTCCATCCGTCCTGCCCGTCCGTCCTGCCTGTCGACGCCCTGGGCGCCGTTCGCGCCCGGCGCCCCGTCCGTCCCCACGCTCAGAGCGCCCGGAACCGCGCGGCCAGCTGCACCGCGCGCACCGCCGCGGCCGCCTTGTTGCGCGACTCCTCGTACTCGAGCGCGGGCACGGAGTCGGCGACGATGCCGCCGCCGGCCTGCACCCACGCACGTCCGTCGCGGATGCAGGCCGTGCGGATCGCGATCGCCATGTCCATGTTGCCGCCGAAGTCGAAGTAGCCGACCGTGCCGCCGTAGATCCCGCGCGACGCCGGCTCGAGCTCGTCGATGAGGGCGATCGCCCGCGGCTTCGGCGCCCCCGAGAGGGTGCCGGCCGGGAAGGTGGCGCGCAGCGTGTCGAGAGCGGTCGCACCCGCCCGCAGCCGGCCGACCACGGTGGAGCACAGGTGCATGATGTGGCTGAAGCGGCGGGTGGCCATGAACTCGACCACCTCGACCGACGTCGGCTCGCACACCTTGACGAGGTCGTTGCGCGAGAGGTCGACCAGCATGAGGTGCTCGGCGCGCTCCTTGGGGTCGGCGAGCAGCTCCTCGCCCAGGGCGACGTCCTCCTCGACGGTGGCCCCGCGCGGGCGCGAGCCCGCGATCGGGTACGTCGTGACGTGGCCGTCGGTCACCTTCACCAGCGTCTCCGGGCTGGAGCCGACGACGGAGAACTCCCGCCCGTCGGGGCCGGTGAGGCGGAAGTAGTACATGTACGGGCTCGGGTTGATGGTGCGCAGGGCCCGGTACACGTCCAGCGGCGCGGCCGGGCAGTCGAGGCCGAGCCGCTGGGACAGCACCACCTGGAACACCTCCCCGTCGCGGATCGCCTCCTGGCCGGCGCGCACGGCGGCCTCGAACTCGTCGCGGGTGGAGCGGAACTCCAGCGCCGGCTCGGTCACTTCGTCCGGCCCCCGCAGCACGGTGGGGACGGCGGGGGCCGGCGCGGCGAGGCGCGCCTGCATCGCGTCGAGACGGGCGACGGCGTCGGCGTGCGCCTCGTCGACACGCTCGTCGGTGCCGTCCCCGTTGATCGCGTTGGCGATGAGCCAGGCCGTGCCGGAGTGGTGGTCGATCGCGACGAGGTCGGTCGCGAGGCTCAGCGCGACCTCCGGCACGCCGAGCTCGTCCGGGGCGGTCGCCGGCAGGGTCGGCTCCCAGTGCCGCACGACGTCCCAGCCGAGCGCGCCGGTCAGCCCGCCCGTCAGCGGCGGCAGCCCCTCGACCGGGGGCGTGCGCAGGGCCTCGAGCGCGGCGCCGAGCACGTCGACGACGTCGCCCTCGGTCGGGATACCGGCGGGCACGTCCCCGTGCCACACGGCGCGCCCGCCGTCGGACGTGAGCGTGGCGCGCGAGTCCACGCCGACGAACGACCACTGCGACCAGCCGCCCGCGGACTCCGCGGACTCGAGCACGAACGTGCCCGGCCGGTCCTGCGCGAGGGTGCGGTACACGCCGACCGGGGTGACGTCGTCCGCCAGCACGCGGCGCACCACGGGGATGACGCGGCGGTCGGCGGCCAGGTCGCGGAACGTGTCGAGACCCGGCCACGTCGTGCCCCACGCCAGGTCCTGCGCCGAGGGCCCGGCCACGGGGGCGGGACGCGGGACGGCGGGGGGCGGCACGACGGCGGGAGTGGTCACCGGTTCTCTCCTGGGGATCGTCGGGGCTGGTGGTGCTGGTCGGTGCTCGGCGGGGCCGGGGTCAGGCGGCCGGCGCGTCGGGGCCGACGACGGCCCCCAGGTCGCCGCCCGCCTCGAAGCAGGTGCGGGCGCCGGTGTGGCATGCGGCGCCGATCTGGTGCACGCGGACGAGCAGGGCGTCGCCGTCGCAGTCCAGCGCCACGGAGCGCACGAGCTGGGCGTGCCCGGACGTGTCGCCCTTGCGCCAGTACTCCTGCCGCGACCGGCTCCAGAACGTGACGCGACCCTCGGTGAGGGTGCGGCGGACGGCCTCGTCGTCCATCCAGCCGAGCATCAGCACCTCGCCCGAGTCGTGCTGCTGCACGATCGCCGCGACGAGCCCGTGCTCGTCACGCTTGAGACGCGCCGCGATCGCGGGGTCGAGAGCTGCGTCGGGCGCGGGGGTGTCGGTCACGTCGGCCACCCGTGCATCCTCCCACGCCCCGGCCGCCCCGAGGGGCGACGTCCCACCGTCGCGCCCGCCCCTTCACGCCCGAGCGGCCGACGCTCGTCGTCGAGCTGATTATCGAACGCCTGTTCGAAGAAGTGTCGGTGGCGGGTGGTTGGGTACTCGTATGGCCACACCGCCCAGTACCGCCGCTTCGCGGCTTGATGCTGCGCTGGACCGGGCGGCGGACGAGCAGGCGGCGGTGAACGCGGCGGCGGGTCGGCGCACGGTCGCGCTGGCCGAGGTCCTCGCCACGACGCACGAGTCGGCGATGCTGGACCTGGGCGTGGAGCGGGTGTCGTCGGCTTCTCCGGAGCGTCGCGGCTCGGTCGCGCACCGTGCGCTGGTCGCGGAGGTCGCGTGCGCGCTCGGGGTCAGCGAGCACGTCGCGGCCGGCTGGCTCGCGGACGCGGACGTCCTGGCCTCGAAGGCGACCGCCACCCTGGAGGCGTTGTGTGCGGGGACGATCACCTACCAGCATGCGGCCAAGCTCGCCGACGCGGTCGCGGACCTTCCCCCGAGCGTCGCCGTGCGGATCGAGCGCGCGGTCCTGGACCGGGCACCCGGGATGACGGCGGCACGGTTCGGCGCGCTCGTCCGCGCCGCGCGGGACCGGCTGCACCCGGTGCCCGCCGAGGTCCGCCACGCCGCCGCCCTGACGGCGGACGTATGGGTCGACGACGGCAAGGACGGCATGTCCTGGCTCACCGCGCACCTGCCGACGCCCGTCGCGCGCGCCGTCTACGACCGCCTGCACCGCACCGCCGCCCGCGCCAAGGCGGACGGTGACCCCAGGGGTGTCGGGCAGCTGCGCGCCGCGACCCTGGCCGCTCTCCTCCTCGACGACCACCACGTGACCGACGGCCACGCGACGAACGAGCACGGCGCGGACAACCAGGCCACGGACGTCACGGGGCCGCCGGGCCTGGCGACCCGCCCAACAAGTCCACCGGGCACGCCGCCGGGAACGACATCGGGCACAGCATCGGACGCCACGCCGGGAACCGTGCCCGGGACCGCGCCACCCGACCTGCCGGACCCGCTCGCCACCCTCGCCCGGAACGTCCGGCCCGTGGTGCACGTGACCGTCCCGATCACCACCCTCACCGGCACCGGCGAGAGTCCGGGCCTGCTGGACGGCATGACACCGGTCGACGCGGAGACCGCCCGCCACCTCGTCGCGCGCGCCCCGACGCTGCGACGTGTCCTGACCGACCCCGTCACCGGCGCGATGCTCACCGTGGACCGACGCTCCTACGTCGTGCCCGCCGACCTACGCGCCTTCCTCACCCAACGCGACCTCACCTGCCGGTTCCCCGGCTGCCGCATCCCCACACGACGCTGCGACCTCGACCACACCACCGCCTGGGAGCACGGCGGCACCACCGACGCCACCAACCTCACCGCACTGTGCCGCCGCCACCACACGCTCAAGCACGAGTCCCGCTGGACCGTCGAACACCTCCACGACCGGCCGGGCGGCCGGCCCGGCACCGGCGTCCTGGCCTGGACCTCACCCCGCGGCCGCACCTACCTCACCGAGCCCGGATCCGCCGATCCATACCCTCGACCACCTCGACGCCTGGGCCACCGAGGCCGCGCACCTCGCCCTCCAGACCGTGCCCGAGGCGTCGACCGGGCGGACGAAGGCCGCCGACACGACAGCACCGACTGGCCGGACGACGACGCAGACGACGACCGACCCGTCGTTCTGACAACACGGACGAGGCCGTCCGTCCTGCCGTCAGCGCGTCTGCGCCACCCAGCTCGCGTGCATCCGGGCATAGACACCGCCGGCCGCGGCGAGCTCGGTGTGCCCGCCCACCTCGACCACGCGGCCGTCGTCGACCACGACGACGAGGTCGCTCGCCTCGGCGGTCGAGAGTCGGTGCGCGATCGTCAGCGTGGAGCGGCCCGAGGTGAGCGAGTCCAGGGCCCGGGCGATGCGCACCTCGGCGGCCGGGTCGACCGCGGAGGTGGCCTCGTCCAGCACCAGCAGGTCGGGCGCGGCGAGGTAGGCCCGCGCGATGGCGACGAGCTGTCGCTCCCCCGCACTGAGCGACTCGCCCCGCTGCCCGACCGGGGTCGCCAGGCCCTGGGGCAGCCCGGCCACCCAGTCCGTGAGACCGAGGGCGTCGACCGCCTCGGCGACCCGGGCGGCCACGGCGTCGTCGGGCGCACCCGTCCCGCCGGGGATCGCGCCGTCGTCGTCCCGCAGCCCGTAGGCCACGTTCTCGGCGACGGTCCCGTCGAAGAGGAAGCCCTCCTGCGGCACCAGGACGACGCGCTCGCGCAGGGATCCGAGGGTGAGGCGGCGCAGGTCCACGCCGTCGAGCAGCACCTGGCCCTCGGTGGGGTCCATGAGCCGGGTGACGAGCTTGGCGACCGTCGTCTTCCCCGACCCGGTCTTGCCGACCACGGCCACCTTGCGGCGCGCGGGGAGCTCGAGGTCCACCCCGTGCAGCACGTCCGGCCCGTCCGGGTAGGCGAAGCGCACGCCCCGCAGCGTCACGGCGGCGGGCCCGCGCGGGCTGGCCACGGCGTCGTCGGCCTCGGCCACGTCGACCGGCGTCTCCAGCACGGCGAGCACGCGCCGCCACCCGGCCACCGCGTTCTGCAGCTCGTTGAGGATCTCGGTGGCCTGCTGCACGGGCCCGGTGAACAGCTGCACCAGGAACAGGAACGCCACCACCTGGCCCGCCGTGAGTCCGCCGCCCACCCCGAGGAGGGTGCCGACCACGACCACCACGGCGAGCACCAGGTTGGCGACCAGCACGCCGCTCGAGAACACCGACGACACCAGGAGCTGCGCGCGCGCCTGCGTCGCACGGGTCTCCTCGATGGCCGCGTCCACGCGCCGGCCCGTGCGCCGGGCGACGCCGTAGGCGCGCACCGTCTCGGCCCCGACGACGGCCTCCGAGATCGCGCCGAGCATCGCCCCGACGGCCTGGCGCACCGCCGCGTACGCCCGGTTGACGGACCCCTGCGCGCGCCGCAGCACGAGGAACAACGGCACGAAGCACGCCCACACCACGAGGGTGAGCTGCCAGGAGTACACGGCCATGAGTGCCGTGGCGACCAGCACCTGCAGCGTGGAGACGAGGAGCTGGATGCCGCCCCACTGGACGAACAGGGAGATCGTGTCGACGTCGGACGTCACGCGCGACACGAGCGCCCCGCGCCGCTCGGTCCCCTGCGCCAGCGCGGACAGGTCATGCACGTGCCGGAACGCCTGCACGCGCAGCGCGGCCAGACCCGCCTCCGTGCGGCGGAACAGCCGCACGTTCACCACCGCGGTGCACAGACCGGCGATCACGACAGCGCCCGCGGCCAGGCCCGTGAGCAGCGCGACGCGCCCGGCGTCCGGGCCGCCCGCGGCGAGGATGCCGTCGTCGATGGTGCGCTGGACCGCGACCGGCACGACGACGCGCCCCGCGGCGGCGAGCACCGCGAGCGCCAGCGTGACCCACAGCCCGTCGACGATCTGCGGCGAGATCTGCACGCCGCGGCGCAGGGTGGCGAACACCCCGAGCTCGCTGGCGGTGGCGATGCGCGACTCGCTCACGCGACCCCCTCCTCGGTCGGGTCGGTGCCGTCCACGTCCTCGCCGGCGGCCCGCTCGTCGGCGACCTCCCGGGCCCGGCGCGCGGTCTCCCGCTCGTAGGCGGTGGCCAGGGCGCGGTAGCCGGGGTCGCGGGCGAGCAGCGCGGCGTGCGGGCCGACGTCGACGACGCGCCCGCCCTCCAGGTGCACCACGACGTCCGCCAGCGCGACCGACGACATCCGGTAGGCAACCATGACGACGGTCGTGGCGCGCGCCCCGTCGCCGGCGCGCGCGGCCGACAGCGAGCCGAGGATCTCGGACTCGACGCGCGGGTCGACGGCCGACGTGGCGTCGTCCAGCACGAGCAGCCGCGGCCGGCGCACGAGGGCCCGAGCGATGGCGAGCCGCTGCCGCTGACCGCCGGACAGGTTGGCGCCGCGCTCCCCGAGGGGCGCGTCGAGGCCGCCGGGCAGGGCGCGCACGACGTCGTCCACGCGGGCGGTGCGCAGCGCGTCCCACACCTCGGCGTCATCGGGCGCCCCGGCGTCCCCGGGGTCGGCGAGGGTGACGTTCGCGCGCACGGTGTCCTCGAAGACGAACGTCTGCTGCGTCACGAGGGCCACCTGCGCGGGGATCTCGCCCGCGGCGAGGTCGCGCACGTCGGCGCCGTCGAGCAGGACCCGGCCGCGCGTGGGGTCGCTGAGGCGGGCCAGCAGCGAGACCAGCGTCGTCTTGCCCGCGCCGGTGCTGCCCACCACCGCGACGGTGGCGCCGGGCGCGATGTCGAGGTCCACGCCGTCGAGGAGCGTGGCGGTGGTCCCGGCGGCGGAGACGTCCACGCCCACGCCGTCGAGCCGGACCGCGAGGCCGCCGGCCGGCCGGGGCAGAACCCGGTCGCCCGCGACGAGGGTGACCGGGGCGTCGAGCACGCCGGCGATCCGGTCGTAGCCGACGAGGGCCCGGGGCAGCTCGCCCAGCACCCACCCGAACGCGCGCACCGGCACGGCCATGACAGTCAGCAGGTAGGCGGCGGTGACGACGTCTCCCGCGTCGACGGCCCCGACGGACGCCCGCCACGTGCCGACCCCGAGCACCACGAGCGTGCCGAGGGACGGCAGGAGCTCGATGACCGGGTCGAACACCGCGCGCACCGTGCCCACCCGCACGTTGGCGGCCCGCAGCGCGTCCGTGCGCTCCGCGAAGCGGGCCTCCTCGCGGTCGGCGGTGCCGAGCGACTTGACCAGGAGCGCGCCCTCGAACGACTCGTGCGCGACGTCGGCCACCTCGGCGCGCAGCTGCTGCGCGCGCGTCACGGCCGGCGTCATGTGCCGCTGGAACACGACGTTCGCCGCGATCGCGGCCGGGACCACCAGGAGGGCCGCGACGGCGAGCCACACGTCGACCGCCAGGAGCATCCCCGTGGCGACGGCGATCATGACGACGACGCCGAGGGCGAACGGCAGGGGGTTGAACACGCCGGTGGCGGCCTCGACGTCCGCGCTCGCCGCGGACAGCAGCCGGCCCGCGGGGTGCGACCGGTGCCAGGACACGGGCAGCCGCAGGTACTGGCCGGACAGCCCGCGCCGGTGGTGCGCCTGGATCGCCGCGAACCCGTAGCCCGCCCAGATGCGCCGGCCGGCCACGCCGAGGGCGAGGGTCAGCGCGACGGCGGCGAGCACGAGCCCGGCCATCCAGATGCGGCCCTGCGCGGCCTCGTCCCCCGCGATGGCGGGCACGACGACGGCGTCGGTGGCCCAGCCGACCGCGCGGCTGACCGCCACCGTCGCCGCGCCGAAGAGGGCGGACGCGCCCACGGCGAGCACGTACAGGCGCGGCTCGGAGCGCATCCCCCGCCAGACGAGGGTCGCCGAGCGGCGCAGCCGGGACCCGGAGAGCGTGAGCCCCGCGGCGCGACCCGCGCCGGTGGCCCCGCCCTCCGGGGTGGGACTGCCGCTCACGGTCGAGCCGTCGCGCGGGCGCTCATCGACGGACCTCGATGCCCGCGGCGGCCATCGCGTCCTTGACCTGGCCGACCGTCAGCGCACCGAAGTGGAAGACGCTCGCGGCGAGCACGGCATCCGCGCCCGCGCGGGCCGCGGCGACGAAGTGCTCCGGCTCCCCCGCGCCGCCCGACGCCACCAGGGGCACATCCACCCGCTCGCGCACGGCGGCGAGCATCTCGAGGTCGAACCCCGCGGTGGTGCCGTCCGCGTCCATGGAGTTCAGCAGGATCTCGCCGGCGCCCAGGTGCGCGACCCGCGCCGCCCACTCGACGGCGTCGATGCCGGTGCCGCGGCGCCCGCCGTGCGTCGTGACCTCGAAACCCGACGGCGTGACCGTCTCGCCGGTGACCCGGCGCGCGTCCACGGACAGCGTCAGGACCTGGCGCCCGAAGCGCGCGGCGATCTCCGCGACCAGCTCGGGGCGGGCGATGGCAGCGGTGTTCACGCCCACCTTGTCCGCGCCGGCACGCAGCAGGCGGTCGACGTCCTCGACCTGCCGCACGCCGCCGCCCACCGTGAGGGGGACGAAGACCTGGTCGGCGGTGCGGCGCACCACGTCGACCATCGTCGCGCGGTCGCCCGACGACGCGGACACGTCGAGGAACGTCACCTCGTCCGCGCCCTCGCGGTCGTAGCGCGCCGCGAGCTCCACGGGGTCGCCCGCGTCGCGCAGGTTGGTGAAGTTCACGCCCTTGACGACCCGTCCGTCGTCGACGTCGAGGCACGGGATCACGCGGACGGCCACGGACATGCGGGACTCACCCTTCCTTGCTGTCGTTGCCGGCGGGCTGGTCGCCGGACTTCGTGCCGGGGTCCGACCCGGGCTCGCCGCCGTCGTCGCCCTGCCCCTTGCCGGTGGACTCGTCCTCGGTCACCTGGAAGTGCGCGTCCAGGATGTCCACGACGTAGACCAGGGTCTCGCCGGCGAGGTCGCTGCTGGTGCCACCGTAGCCGAGGTCCGGGGGCACCACGAGCAGCACCTGGGACCCCACCGTCTGCTCCACGAGCCCCTGGTCGAGGCCGTCGACCAGCTGCCCGATGCCGACCGTCGCGGACTGCGGCCGGGTGCCGGGCGTCCACGTCGTGTCGAACTGCTTCCCGTCGCTCCACCGCACGGCGGTGAACCGCATCGTGACCACCTGGCCGACCTGGACCTGCGGGCCCGTGCCGCGCAGCAGCGGCTGCACCTGCAGATCCTCCGGCGGCTTCGCCTTCTTCGGCACGGAGACCTCCGGCGCGCCGCCCGCACCGCGCGCGACGGTCGGCAGCCCGTCGCCGACGGGAACCTCGGCGCCGGACGCACGGGTCGGCAGCACGTCGACCACGAGGATCACCGGGACGCCGTCGTCCTCCTCGACGAGCAGCATGCGCGCACCGACCTTCTGGCCCCGCAACGTGTCGTAGAGGTTGGAGCCGAGCGACTCCGGCGACATCGTGTACCAGGCCGGGGCGTCGATGTACGTGCTGGAGATGACGGTGCCGTCGCGACCGTCCTCGGCGTACATGTTCAGGAGCACCGGCTCGCCGTCGACCACCGCGTCGCCCGACCCCGGCCACACCGTCCGCGCGCCGGGGCGCACCACGTCGTAGGGCTGCCCGTACTCCAGCGCGGGCGGCTCGCCCACCGCGCCCGACACCTGCACGGGCGACGCCGACGGCCCCGACGACGGCACGTCGCCCAGCCCGTCCAGCAGCGACGAGCTGCACCCGCCGAGGACGAGGGTGCCGCCGAGCAGCAGAGCCAGCAGGAGCGTCAGTCGGCGGAGCACCGCGACAGTCTGCCACGACCGACAGTCCCCCGGAGCGACGGTCCACGGCCCTCGCCGCCCTCCTCCGCCCTCGTCCGACCTACCGACCGCGCGCCACGACGGACCCGGCCGACGCCCGGCAGGACGACGGTTACATCGACTCGATGAGCCGGTCGACCCTCTCGTCGACGGAGCGGAACGGGTCCTTGCACAGCACGGTGCGCTGCGCCTGGTCGTTCAGCTTCAGGTGCACCCAGTCCACGGTGTAGTCCCGGCGCGCCTCCTGCGCGGCGCGGACGAAGTCGCCCCGCAGCTTGGCCCGCGTGGTGGGCGGCGGCACGGCGGTCGACTCGAAGACCTCGAGGTCGGTGACCACGCGCTCCACCATGCCGCGGGCGGCGAGCAGGTTGTAGAGCCCTTCGGTGCGGGAGATGTCGTGGTACGCCAGGTCGAGGCGCGCGATGCGCGGGTCGTCCAGCGCCAGGTCGTGCTTGGCCTGGTAGCGCTCGATCAGCTTGAGCTTGATCACCCAGTCGAGCTCGCGGTCGACGAGGGACAGGTCGCCGGACTCGAGGGCGCGCAGCCCGCGCTCCCACAGGTCGAGAACCTGCTTGACGACAGGCGTGGCGCCGGCGTGGCTGTCGACGTGCTCGCGCACGCGGTGGAAGTACTCCCACTGGATGTCGACGGCGGTGGCGGTGCGGCCGTTGGCGAGCTGCACGGGGTGCAGGCCGGTGCGGTCGTGGCTGATCTCGCGGATGGCGCGGATCGGGTTCTCGAGGGACAGGTCCCGCATGGGGACGCCGGCCTCGACGAGGCGCAGCACGAGGTCGGTCGCGCCGACCTTGAGCATGGTCGTGGGCTCGGCCATCGAGGAGTCGCCGACGATGACGTGCAGGCGCCGGTACATCTCCGCGTCGGCGTGCGGCTCGTCGCGCGTGTTGATGATCGGGCGAGAGCGCGTGGTGGCGCTGGAGACCGCCTCCCAGATGTGGTCGGCACGCTGGGAGAGGCAGTAGACGGCGCCGCGCGGCGTGGCCAGCACCTTCCCGGCGCCGGTGAGCACCTGCCGGGTGATGAGGAACGGCACCAGCACCTCGGACAGGCGGGAGAAGTCGCCCTGGCGGCGCACGAGGTAGTTCTCGTGGCAGCCGTAGGAGTTCCCGGCCGAGTCGGTGTTGTTCTTGAACAGGTGCACCTTGCCGGACAGGCCCTCGTGCTCCAGCCGCTCCTGCGCGTCGGCGACGAGGCCCTCGAGGATGCGCTCACCACCCCGGTCGTAGGCGACGAGCTGGTGCACGTCGTCGCACTCGGCCGTCGCGTACTCGGGGTGCGACCCGACGTCGAGGTAGAGGCGGGAGCCGTTGCGCAGGAAGACGTTCGACGACCTCCCCCACGCCACGACCTTGCGGAACAGGTAGCGCGCCACCTCGTCCGCGGACAGGCCGCGCCCGTCGTCCGCCGCGCACGTCACCCCGTACTCGGTCTCCAGACCGAAGATCCTGCGGTCCACGACGTCTCCCCTCGCTCGACCCTGCTGTCCGACCCGCTCGCCCGTCTCAGGAGCGGGTCTCAGTCACCCTGCTGCTCGAGCAGCCCGGCCAGCGCCGTGCCCTGCAGCCGCCGGAACGCCCGCCGCCGGCCCTCGCGCTCCAGCACCGCCACCTCGAGGCCGGCGGGCGCGATCTCCCGCTCCTCGCCCGGCGCGGAGACGGAGCCGTCCGTCCCGACCGCGCCGAGGGTCCGCACGGCGAGAGCGAGGACCTCGGGCAGCGCCATCCCGTCGTGCCAGGCCTCGCCCACGCGGGCGTTGAGCTGCTCGGCCTGCCCGCCCATGACGACGTGCCCGTGCTCGTCCGCGACGGATCCGTCGTAGGAGAGCCGGTAGATCTGGTCGGCGGCGGGAGTGGCACCCACCTCGGCGACGACCAGCTCGACCTCGAGCGGCTTGGACTCCGTGGTGAACACCGTGCCGAGCGTCTGCGCGTACGCGTTCGCGAGGCCGCGCGCGGTGACGTCGGTGCGGTCGTAGGAGTACCCGCGCAGGTCCGCGTAGCGCACGCCCGCGACGCGCAGGTTCTCGAACTCGTTGTACTTGCCGACCGCGGCGAACGCGATGCGGTCGTAGATCTCGGAGATCTTGTGCAGCGCGCGCGACGGGTTCTCCGTGGCGAACGCGATGCCGCCGGAGTACGCGAGCACGACGACGGACCGGCCTCGGGCGATCCCCTTGCGGGCGAAGTCGGCCCGGTCCTTCATCAGCTGCTCGGGCGAGACGTAGAACGGCATGTTCATGCGCGTGCACCTCCGTGCGCCCCGGGCCGGCCGCCGCCGCCCGCGGGACGGTCGCCGTGGGCCGCGCGGTGCGCCGCCCCCCGCTCGCCGACGATCCGCTCCACCGTCGCCGCCAGCTCGTCGTCGCCGACCCGGCGCACGCCGTCGGCGGTCACCACCGTCACGACCGGCCAGATCTGCCGCACCGGGTCCGGGCCGCCGGTCGCGCTGTCGTCGTCGGCCGCGTCGTAGAGCGCCTCCACCGCGACCCCGACCGCCGCGTCGGCGTCGAGCCCGGGGCGCCACAGCTTCTTCAGCGCGCCGCGCGCGAAGACCGAGCCCGACCCCACCGTGTGGTGGTCGTGCTCCTCGTACCGGCCGCCGGTGACGTCGTAGCTGAACAGCCGCCCGTACCCGCGGTCGAGGTCGTAGCCCGCGAACAGCGGCACCACCGCGAGGCCCTGCAGGGCCAGGGGCAGGTTGCCGCGGATCATCGTCGACAGGCGGTTGGCCTTGCCGTCGAGGGACAGCAGCGAGCCCTCGATCTTCTCGTAGTGCTCCAGCTCGAGCTGGAAGAGCCGCACGAGCTCGATCGCCACGCCCGCGGAGCCGGCGATGCCGACCACCGAGTAGGCGTCGGCCGCGAAGACCTTCTCCATCTCCCGGCTGGCGATGAGGTTGCCCGCCGTGGCGCGCCGGTCGCCCGCCATGATCACGCCGCGGCCGCCGTCGTCGGTGCCGAAGGTGAGCGCGACGATCGTCGTCGCGTGCGGCGCGAGGCCGTCGGCAGGCCCGCCGCCGGCGCCGGGACGCCGCCCGGGCAGCAGGTCGGGCGCGTGCCCGGCGAGGAAGTCCACGAACGAGGACGAGCCGGGCCGCAGGAACGCGTCCGGCAGCCGTCCCGAGGTGTCAGCGGTGGTCATGGGCGATCACTGACCGCCCTTCTGGACGAAGCCGCGGACGAACGACTCGGCGTTCGTCTCCAGGACCTCGTCGATCTCCTCGAGGAGGGCGTCCACCTCGGCGTCCCGCTCGGTCGCCGCGGGGGCCACCGGCGCGGGGACGTCCGCGTCGTCGTCGGGCGTGCGGTCCTCGTGCTGCGGGTTGATCCGTTCCTGACCGGCCATGGTCCGCCTCCTTCGCTGCTGCGGAGCTCCCGACAAGGAGCTCCGGGAGAGTCTCGCGACGCCAGCCTATGCGCTGCGAGCGACACTGCGCGGCGACGTCCACGCGGGTTGCGCCCAGGGCGGAACGAGTTCGCCCGCGCGGCGGCCCACGGGACCTCCACGGGTTCCACCAGGAGCATCGTCGCCGGTCAGCCCGCGGTCACCCGGCGACCCGCCGGAGCCGAGCGGGCGGACGGCCCGCGCTCAGCCCTCGCCGCGCAGGCCCTTCAGCAGGGCGGCCGCGTCGGGGCTGGCATCGAGCAGTGCGCCGATGTGCGCCCGCGTGCCGCGCGCCGGGTCGAGCATCGGCACCCGCTGCAGCGCGGCCGCGCCGGGGACGTCGAAGATCACGGAGTCCCAGCTCGCGGCCGACACCTGGTCGGCGTAGCGCGCCATCACCTCGCCGCGGAACCACGCGCGCGTGTCGGCCGGCGCGTGGTGCACGGCGTCGGCCACCCGCTCCTCGTCGACCAGGCGCTCGACGGCGCCCGACGCGACGAGCCGGTGGTAGATGCCGCGCTCGGGACGGACGTCGGTCCACTGCAGGTCGAGGGCGTGCAGCCGCGGGTGGTCCCAGCCGATGCCGTCGCGCGAGCGCATCCGCTCCAGGAGCCGGCGCTTGGCCACCCACTCCACCTCGCGGGCGCACGTGGCCGGGTCGGTCGCGAGCCTCGTGAGCACCGACCGCCAGCGGTCCAGCACGTCCGCCGTCTCGGCGTCGGCCCCTCCCCCGGCGACGCCGGCACCGGCCCCGAGGGCCGCGACCGATCGCGCCACGACGTCGGCGTACGCCTCCTGGACCTGCAGCGCCGTGAGCCGCCGGCCGTCGGCGAGCTCGAGCGTGTGCGCCAGGCTCAGGTCGCGCGAGACCCGCTGCACGTCCGCCACCGGGTCGGCGAGGCGCAGGGCGGCGAGCTGCGCCCGCGCCGGCACGCCCGCCGCCGCGAGCTCGTCGAGGTGCTCCAGCACCCACAGCACGAGGGACGTGGTGCCGAGCTTGAGGAACGTCGCCACCTCGAACAGGTTGGCGTCGCCGATGATGAGGTGCAGGCGGCGCCAGCGGGTGCGGTCGGCGTGGGGCTCGTCGCGGGTGTTCACGATCGGCCGGCGCAGGGTGGTCTCCAGCCCCACCTCGGCCTCGATGTAGTCCGCCCGCTGCGAGAGCTGGAACCCCGCCTCCGCGCCGGTCGGGCCGAGCCCCACCCGCCCGGATCCGGCGAACACCTGACGCGTCACGAGGAACGGCGTGAGCAGCTCGACGAGCGTGCCGAACGGCAGCGCCCGGTCCACCAGGAAGTTCTCGTGCGTGCCGTAGCTGGCGCCCTTGCCGTCCACGTTGTTCTTGTAGAGCACGACCTCGCCGCCCGGCACCTGGGTGAGCGAGCGCACCGACGCGAGCATGACCCGCTCCCCCGCCACGTCCCACAGCACGCCGTCGCGCGGCCCGGTGACCTCCGGGGAGGAGTACTCCGGGTGCGCGTGGTCCACGTAGAGCCGCGCGCCGTTGGTGAGGATGCAGTTCGCGGCGCTCGGGTCGTCGTAGTCCTCGACGGTCGGCCGCTCGACCTCCTCGGGCTGCTGCCGCGCGCGCCCCCGCGCCGACGCCCCGGGGGTGCCCGCCGCGGACGCCACCTGGGCGGACGCCGGGGCGCCCCCGCCGCCCACCGGGCCGGACGGCGCGGGCCGGGACGGGTCGTCGGTGAGGAGCGACGGGTGCGCGGACGCGCGCTGCAGGTGGAACCCGCGCGCGTCCTGCAGGGGGTCCTCGTCGTCGTAGTCCCAGCGCGCCGGGGGCCGCGCTCCCGCGCTGGCCACGAGGGCGCGGTACGTCATGACCACCTGCGAGCTCATCAGCATCGGGTTGGCCATCGGCCGCCCCGGTGCCAGCACGCCGTACTCGGTCTCGATCCCCATCACGCGACGAACGCTCACGCCACCACCCTAGGTGTCCCGGACGAGATCGAGGCACCCGTCTCGACGTCGACCACGGCGGGTCGGCCCCGGGGCGGGTGCCTCGATCTCGGGTGGGCGCGGGCTACAGGTACTGCCCCGTGCTGGTCACCGTGTCGATGGTGCGCGGGGCGCCGTCGCCGCCCTTCTTCTGGACGATCGTGCGGATGAAGACGATGCGCTCGCCCTTCTTGCCGCTGATCCGCGCCCAGTCGTCGGGGTTGGTGGTGTTCGGCAGGTCCTCGTTCTCCTTGAACTCGTCGACGCACGCCGACAGCAGGTGCTCCACCCGGATGCCCCGCTGGCCGGTCGACAGGAAGTCCTTGATCGCGGACTTCTTGGCCCGGTCCACGACGTTCTGGATCATCGCGCCCGAGTTGAAGTCCTTGAAGTACAGGGTCTCCTTGTCCCCGGACGCGTACGTCACCTCGAGGAACTGGTTCTCCTCGTCCTCGGAGTACATGCGCTCGACGACGCTGCGGATCATGGCGGCGATGGCCTCGGTCTGGCTGCCGCCGTGCTCGGCGAGGTCGTCGGGGTGGATGGGCAGCGCCGGGGTGAGGTACTTGCCGAAGATCTCGGTGGCGCCCTCGGCGTCGGGCCGCTCGATCTTGATCTTCACGTCCAGGCGGCCGGGCCGCAGGATCGCGGGGTCGATCATGTCCTCGCGGTTGGACGCGCCGATGACGATGACGTTGTCGAGGCGCTCGACGCCGTCGATCTCGGCGAGCAGCTGCGGCACGATCGTCGTCTCGACGTCCGAGGAGAGGCCGGTGCCGCGGGTGCGGAACAGGGACTCCATCTCGTCGAAGAACACGACGACCGGGGCGCCCTGGGTCGCCTTCTCGCGGGCCCGGGCGAAGATGAGGCGGATGTGCCGCTCGGTCTCGCCGACGTACTTGTTGAGCAGCTCCGGGCCCTTGACGTTGAGGAAGTAGCTCTTCGCCTCCGGGTCCCCGCCGCGCGCGGACGCGACCATGCCCGCGAGCGAGCTCGCCACCGCCTTGGCGATGAGCGTCTTGCCGCACCCGGGCGGGCCGTACAGCAGCACGCCCTTGGGCGGGCGCAGCCCGTGCTCGCGGAACAGGTCGGGGTGGCTGAACGGCAGCTCGACGGCGTCGCGGATCTGCTCGATCTGCGGGCCGAGGCCGCCGATGTCCTCGTAGGCGATGTCCGGGACCTCCTCGAGGACAAGCTCCTCGACCTCGGACTTGGGCACCACCTCGTAGACGAACCCGCTGCGCACGTCGACGGTCAGGGCGTCGCCGACGCGCAGCGTGGCGTCGGCGACCGACCCGGCGAGGCGCACGACGCGCTCCTCGTCGGCACGGCCCACCACCAGCACCCGCTCGGCGTCGAGGACCTCCTTGACGGTGACCAGCTCGCCGGTGCGCTCGTAGCCGCCGGCCTCGACCACCGTCATGGCCTCGTTGAGCTTGACCTCCTGGCCGGGGCGCAGCGCCTCGACGTCGAGCCCCGGGCTCGCCTGGACGTGCATCTTGCGGCCCGCGGACGAGATGTCCACCGAGCCGTCGTCGTGCGCTGCGAGGAAGGTGGCGTACGTCCCCGGCGGCTTCGCGAGCTCGTCGATCTGGCCCTTGAGCTCGACGATCTGGTCGCGCGCGGCGCGGAGCGCCTCGGCGAGCCGCTCGTTCTTCGCGGCGAGGAGGGCGAGCTGGGCGTCGTGGCTCGGTCCGGTCGGCAGCCCCGACGAGTCCGGGCGGACAGGGTTGTCGGTCATCGCATCCCCTCTCGTGCGTCCCGGGTGGTCACCTGCCCGGGCGGGAGGCGCCCCCGGAGTACAGCACCCTAGACATCAACGCGGACGTCCGGGGGTTCATTTCACGGAGCGGTCGCGACGTCGCCCGACCGAGACCGGACGGTGACCGGGCCGTGACCCCGCCAACGGACCCCGCCACGAGGTCCGGCCCGGTCAGACCTCCGCGTCGGGGGCGACCCCGAGGTCGCGGCGCACGCGGCGGATCTTCTTGTCCGAGACGGCGCGCTCGCCCAGCTCCTCCTCGGACCACTCGGCGTCGGGCGCCGGGTAGGAGCCCTTGGCCGGGCGACGGGTGCGCTCCGGCGGGGCGACGCCGTCCGCGAGCCGCCGGGCCGTGATCAGGAAGCCGGTGTGGCCGATCATCCGGTGCTGCGGGCGTACCGCGAGGCCTTCCAGGTGCCAGCCGCGCACCATCGACTCCCACGCCTGCGGCTCGGCGAACCGGCCGTCGGCGCGCAGGTCCTCGGCGGTCCGCGAGAGCTGAGTGGCGGTCGCGACGTAGCAGATCAGCACGCCGCCGGGCACGAGGGCGCGGGCGACCGGGTCGACGTTCTCCCACGGCGCGAGCATGTCGAGCACGACGCGGTCGACGCTGCCGGGCTCGGCGACGGTGGGCAGGACGTCGGCGAGGTCGCCGACCGACAGGCGCCACGCCGGGTGCTCGCCGCCGAAGAACGACTCGACGTTGCCGCGCGCGATGGCGGCGAAGTCCTCGCGCCGCTCGATGGAGTGCAGCTCGCCGGCGTCGCCGACGGCGCGCAGCAGGGACATCGTCAGCGCGCCCGAGCCGACGCCCGCCTCGACGATGCGCGCGCCAGGGAAGATGTCGGCCATCTGCACGATCTGGCCGGCGTCCTTCGGGTAGACGACGGCGGCGCCGCGCGGCATCGACAGGACGTAGTCGCTCAGCAGCGGCCGCAGCGCCAGGTACTCGATGCCGGCCGTGTTCGTCACGACCCACCCCTCGGGCCGGCCGATGAGGTCCTCGTGGCGGAAGAAGCCCTTGTGCGTGTGGAACGTGCCGCCGGGCTGGAGCGTGATGGTGTGCAGGCGCCCCTTGGGATCGGTCAGCTGGACCCGGTCCCCCTCGCGCAGCGGGCCGCGGCGCAGCTCGGCGCCGGTGGCACCCGGCGTGGGCGCCGGGGCGGCGGTGGGGTTGTTCTCGGGCGCGGCGTCGGCGGAGGTCACGACGGGCGAGTCTACCGGCGCAGCGCGGCGGCGACGCGTGCGACGTCGAGCACGCCGGTGACGCGGCCGGCCTCGACGACGGGCACGACGCGCGCCCCCGAGGAGCCGTGCGCCAGGCGGTCGAGCAGGGCGTCGCCCTCGAGGTCCGGCGTGACCGCGGAGCCGGGCGGGAACGGCACGACGACGGCCTCCACCGGGGTAGCGTCCGCGCGGGCCGCGGGGACGTTCGCGACGGCGGCCGGGTCCACCCAGCCGACCGGCTCGCCGGCGGGGCCGACGACCGCGACGACGGCGCCGGGGTGCCGCGCCGCGGCCGCGGAGACGCCCGCCACCGTGGTGGCGACGGGCACCGCGACGGCGGGCACCGCGAGCCCGCGCGCGGACAGCGTCGCGACCCGGGCGCGCGCCTGCGCGCCCTTGATCGCCTCGCCCGCGCCCGACCACAGGAACGCCCCGATGAGCGCCGCCCACACGACCAGCACCCATGACGGCTGCCGGCCCTCGAGCAGGGGCCACAGGAGCGCCCAGACGAGCACGCCGACGGCGACCGCGCGGCCGACCCAGCCCGCCGCGAGCGTGCCCCGCGACCGGGACCCGGTCGCGCCCCACACGATCGACTCGAGGATCTGGCCGCCGTCCAGCGGCAGGCCGGGCAGCAGGTTGAAGAACCCGACGAACGCGTTCGAGAACGCCCCGGCGAGCAGCAGCGCGGCCGGCACCGTCCCGGCGGTGGGCTGCAGCTGGAACGCGACCCAGAACGCCCCCGCCAGGACGAGGTTCGTCAGCGGGCCGACGACCGCCACCAGCGCACCGTCGAGCGGGCGGGCCCCTGACCCGGTGTAGGCCGTGTGCCCGCCCCAGAGGGTCAGGGCGAGCTCCGTGACCTGGTGCCCGCGCCGGCGGGCGACCAGCGCGTGCGCCACCTCGTGCAGGAAGACGGACCCGAACAGCAGCAGCACGAACGAGAACGCGACGACGAGGACGCCCGTCGTCGGCATGTGCGGCGCGAACCACGTCCGGACCGAGGGCGCGAACACCAGGGTGAGGACGACGGCGCCGAGGAACCACGAGGGGGTGACGAGGACCGGCGCGCCCGCGATGCGGCCGACCACCCATCCCCGGGAGCGAGAGGTCACCCGGTCAGGTTATCCGGCGTCGGCCGCCGCCCGGTCGTCGGCACCTCCCTGTCACCGGCCGACCGTAGGGTGGCGCGCATGACGACGACCGCCGCTCCCGACGTGCCCGACGCGTCGACGGCGGCCGAGGCACCGTCGCCGACGTCGACCCCGACACCGTCGCTGTCGCCGTCGCGCGCGGGCGACTTCATGCGCTGCCCGCTGCTGTTCCGGCTGCGCGTGGTCGACCGGCTGCCCGAGCCGCCGTCGTCGGCGGCCGCCCGCGGAACGCTCGTGCACGCGGTGCTCGAGCGCCTGTACGACGCGCCGCTCGGCGAGCGCACGCCCGAGGCGGCCGAGGCGCTGCTGCCCGCGGAGTGGGAGCGGCTCGTCGAGGCGGAGCCGCGGTACGCCACCCTGTTCGACGCCGACGGGGACGCCGCCGGGACCACGCCCGAGCAGTGGATCGCCCGGGCCCGCCGGCTGGTGGGCACCTACTTCACCCTCGAGGACCCGAACCGGCTGGAGCCCGAGGCGCGCGAGCTGCGCGTCGAGACCGCGCTCGACGACGGGCCGCTGCTGCGCGGGATCGTGGACCGCCTCGACGTCGCCCCCGGCGGGGCGCTGCGGGTGGTCGACTACAAGACGGGCCGCGCGCCCGGGCCCGGCTTCGAGGCCTCCGCGCTGTTCCAGATGCGGTTCTACGGGCTGGTGCTCTGGCGCGAGCGCGGCGTGCTGCCGCGCATGCTGCAGCTGCTCTACCTCGGCGACGGGCAGGTGCTGCGCGCGCAGCCCGACGAGCCGGACCTCGAGGCCACGGAGACCAAGGTGCGCGCCCTGTGGTCGGCGATCCAGGACGCCGCGCGCACGGGCGACTGGCGGCCCCGCCGCAGCCGGCTGTGCGGCTGGTGCGCGCACCAGGAGGTGTGCCCCGAGTTCGGCGGCACCCCGCCGGTCATTCCGGCGGGCGCGCTGCGCGCCCGCCTCGGGGTCGAGCCCGAGGTCGAGCCCGTCAGCGGCTGAGGTCGACGACCTCGCCGGCGCCGATGCGCGCGAGGGTCGCGACGTCGACGGCCTCCAGGGACGACGCCCGGCTGAGCCCGTCCAGGTGCGGCACGGGCACCACGGCCTCGACGCCGAGGGTCGCGACGCCGGCTGCGCGCGCCGAGGCGATCCCCGTCGGCGAGTCCTCGATGGCGACGCACGCGGCCGGGTCGACGCCCAGCCGCTCGGCGGCGACCAGGTAGGGCTCGGGGTCCGGCTTGCCGCGCTCCACCTGGTCGCCCGTGACGAGGGTGACGAACGCGCCCGCGGGCCCGCGGGAGACGACCTCCTCGGCCAGCTCCGCGTAGCTCATCGTCACGAGCGCGCAGGGCACGCCGGCCTCGGCGAGGCCCGAGAGCAGCTCGAGGGCGCCCGGCTGCCACGGCACCCGCACGCGCACCTGCTCGACGACCCGCCCCAGGAGCCGGCGGACGATGGCATCGACGGGAAGGTCGACGCCGCCCTGGTCGCGCAGGATCTGCGCGGAGACCGTCAACGCGTTCCCGACCATCTGCATCGCCTGCTCGTGGCTCCAGGTGCCGCCGTGCTCGGCCACGAGCTCGTGCTCGGCCTCGATCCAGTACGGCTCGGTATCCACCAGGGTCCCGTCCATGTCCCACAGGACGGCCGCGGGGAGAGTCAGCTCGGGGGTCTGGGGGGCGGGGGCGAGGGTCTCGGGCACCCGTCCATCGTACGGACCGCGGGCGGCGGGCCGGGCGCGCGTGCCCGGTGAGACCGGCCACGCGACCCGGCCGCCGACGCGGCCCCGCGCCGTGGGCGTGCTGTATACGCTGGACGAATGACGACCGAGCCGGAGCCCACCGGGCGCCACGCCGCACGGCAGACCGTGATGATCGCCGCGTTCGAGGGGTGGAACGACGCCGGGAACGCCGCCACGGCGGCGCTCGGGCACCTGGCCGAGGTCTGGGACGCGCGCCAGGTGCGCGAGCTCGACCCGGAGGACTACCACGACTTCCAGGTGAACCGGCCGGTCATGGAGACCGGGCCGGACGGCGAGCGGACCATCACCTGGCCCACCACCACCGTCTCGGTCGCTGAGCTGCCCGACCGCACCGTGGTGCTGGTGCACGGCATCGAGCCCTCGTTCCGGTGGCGGTCGTACTGCGCGGAGCTGCTGGACCTCGCCGCGGAGCTGGGCGTGCGCACGGTCGTGACGCTGGGCGCCCTGCTGGCCGACGTCCCGCACACGCGCCCCATCCCGATGACGGCGACCACGGAGAGCGACGGCCTGCAGGCGGTGCTCGACGTCGAGCCGAGCACGTACGAGGGCCCGACGGGCATCGTGGGCGTCCTGCAGCACGAGGCCGACCGGCGCGGCTTCCAGGCCGTGTCCCTGTGGGCCGCCGTGCCGCACTACGTCGCGAACCCGCCGTCGCCCAAGGCCACGCTGGCCATCCTCACGCGGGTGGAGGAGCTCATCGCCGCGACCGTCCCCCTGGGCGACCTGCCCGAGGACGCCGAGGCGTGGCAGCACGGCGTCGACGAGCTCGCGTCGGACGACGCCGAGATCGCCGAGTACGTGCAGCAGCTCGAGGAGGCGAAGGACACCGCCGACCTGCCGGAGGCGACCGGCGAGGCCATCGCCCGCGAGTTCGAGCGCTACCTGCGCCGCCGCGACGTCGGCGGCGACAAGGGCGACCGGGGCGACCGCGGCGGCGACAAGGGCTGACGCCTTCCCGTGGGCCCGAGCTCGCTACCTCGTCCGGGCCGCCTCAGAGTCGGACGCCGAGCAGCGCGTTGACCGCGCGGGCCAGCACGCCCGGCGCGCCCTCGAGGTCGGCGGACGTGTCCCGCCCGGGGGCGAGCGCGAGGTCGGCCCACGCGTCGACGGCGGCGAGCGCCGCCGGCCCGTCGAGGTCCTCGGCGAGCGCGGCCCGCAGCGCGGCGAGGGTCGCCGTCGCGTCGGGGGCCCCGTTGCCGGACACCGCCGCGCGCCAGCGCTCGAGGCGGGCGACGCCGGCGGCGAGGTCCGCGTCCGTCCACTCCCACTCGGTCCGGTAGTGGTGGCCGAGCAGGGCCAGCCGGATCGCCATCGGGTCGACGCCGGCACGGCGCAGCGCGGAGACGAACACGAGGTTGCCGCGCGACTTGCTCATCTTCTCGCCCTCGTACGCGACGAGGCCGGCGTGCACGTGCACGCGGGCCCCGCCGGCGCCCAGCAGGCGGTCGTGGGACGTCGACATCTCGTGGTGCGGGAAGAGCAGGTCCGCTCCCCCGCCCTGCAGGTCGAACGGCAGGCCGAGGCCGTCGCGGGCGATGACCGCGCACTCGATGTGCCAGCCGGGCCGCCCGGTGCCCAGGGACGCGCCGTCCCAGGCGGGCTCGCCCGGGCGCTCGCGCCGCCACAGCAGCGGGTCGAGCGGGTCCTTCTTGCCCTCGCGACGCGGGTCGCCGCCGCGCTCGGAGAACAGGGCCGTCATCGCGTCCGGGTCGAGGCGGGCGACCGCGCCGAAGTCCGGGTCGGCGGACAGGTCCGCGTACACGTCGCCGAGGCCCGGGTCGTCGCCACCGGCTCCCGGCTCGTTCGGCACGCGGTAGGCCGCGCCGTCGGCCAGCAGCCGCTCCACCGCCTCGACCACCGCGGGCACCGACTCGACCGCGCCGGTCCACGTCGCGGGCGGCACCATGCCGAGCGCCGTCATGTCCTCGCGGAAGAGCGCCACCTGGTCGGCGGCCAGGTCCCGCCAGTACACGCCGGTGGCGGTGGCGCGCTCCAGCAGCGGGTCGTCGACGTCCGTGACGTTCGAGACAAAGGTCACCGACTTCCCGGCGTCGAGCCACGCACGGTGCAGCAGGTCGAACGCCAGGTAGGTGTTCGCGTGCCCGAGGTGCGTCGCGTCGTAGGGCGTGATGCCGCACACGTAGTAGCGGGCGGTGTCGCCCGGCGCCGGGTCCACGAGCCTGCCCGTGGTGCTGTCGTGCACCCGGACGGGGGTGCGGCGGCCGTCGGCCGGGTCGGGGAGCTCAGGGATCTGGGGGGCGGGCCAGGAACGCACGCGCCCAGGCTACCCGGGCGTCGCACCCGGTCAGGTCACGCGGTGCGTCGGGGCACCCGTCAGATGACCGCGCCGCTGCCCATGGGCGTGAGCACCCCGGTCAGCAGCAGCACGACCACCACGGCGGCCAGCCCGATGCGGTACCAGACGAACGGCATGAACGAGTGCGTGGTGATGAGCTTGAGGAAGCCGATGATGACGATGTACCCGACGACGAACGCGACCAGCGTGGCGATGAGCGTCGCGCCCGCCCCCGGCGCACCAGGGGCGGGGGTCTCCCCGACCGACTTGCCGAGCTGGTAGAAGCCGGACAGCAGCACCGCGGGCACGGCCAGCAGGAACGAGTAGTCCGCGGCGGCCTTGCGGGTGAAGCCCATCAGCAGCCCGGCGGTGATCGTGCCGCCCGAGCGCGACACGCCCGGGATGAGGGCGAGCGCCTGGGCGAAGCCGAAGCCGATCGCCCGCTTCGGGGTCAGCTCGTCGAGCCGGCGCGTGCGGCGGCCGATCTTGTCGGCCCAGCCGAGCAGCACGCCGAAGACGACCAGCGTCGTGACCGTGATCCAGAGGTTGCGCAGGGAGGTCTCGATCACGTCCTGGAAGAGCAGGCCGAGCACGCCGATCGGGATCGAGCCCAGCGCGATGTACCAGGCCATCCGCGCCTGGTCGTCGTGGGCCCCCATCCGGGAGCGCCAGTCGCTGCCGTGCCGCCCCACGAGGGACGTCCACCAGGCCACGCAGATGTCCCGGATGGTGCGGCGGTAGTAGAGCAGCACCGCGGCCTCGGTGCCGATCTGGGTGATGGCGGTGAACGCCGCGCCCGGGTCGTCGCCGCCGAGCAGCTCGCCGACGATGCGCAGGTGCGCGCTCGAGGAGATCGGCAGGAACTCGGTCAGGCCCTGGACCAGGCCGAGCAGGATCGCTTCCCAGGCATTCACGGGCGGTCACACTACCCGGACCAGCGGGGTTTCCCGGTAGCGTGACCCGCCATGGAGCGTCGTCAGGTGGGCCGTACGGGTCTGCGCGTGTCCGAGCTCGGCCTGGGGACGATGACCTGGGGCCGGGACACCGACGACCTGGACGCGGCGGAACAGCTCCGCGACTTCGTCGACGCCGGGGGAAGCCTCGTCGACACGGCCGCGACGTACGGCGACGGCGACGCGGAGCGCCTCATCGGCTCGCTGCTCGACGGCAAGGTCGCGCGCGACGAGCTGGTGCTGTGCACCAAAGGCGGCGTGCGTGCCGGCCGGTCGGGCGCCCGGGTCGACGCCTCCCGCGCGGGCCTCCTCGCGGACCTGGACGCGTCCCTGGAGCGGCTCGGCACCGACCACGTCGACCTGTTCCTCGTCGCCTGCCCCGACCCGGCGACCCCGCTCGCCGAGACGGTGTCCGCGCTGCGGCTGGCGGTGTCCTCAGGGCGGGCCCGCTACGTCGGCCTCGCGAACCACCCCGGGTGGGCGGCCGCCCGCGCCGCGACCCTCCTGGAGGCGGACGGCACCGGCCTGAGCGCCCTGGAGCTCGAGTACTCGCTGCTGCAGCGCGGGGCGGAGCGGGACGTGGCGCCGGCCGCCGACGCCCTCGGACTGGGGCTGCTGGCCTGGTCGCCGCTGGGGCGCGGCGTGCTCACCGGCAAGTACCGGCGCGCCATCCCGGCGGACTCCCGCGCGGCGTCCGCGCACCTGGCGGCGTTCGTCGACCCGTACCTCGAGGCGGCCGCGTCGTCCGTCGTAGAGGCCGTGGCCACCGCCGCCGACGGCCTGGGCCGGGCGCCCCTCGAGGTGGCCCTGGCGTGGCTGCTCGCCCGCGACACCGTCGCGAGCGCGATCGTCGGGGCGCGCACGCCCGCCCAGCTCCGGGCGTCCCTGTCGGCCCTCGACCTCGACCTGCCGGGCGAGGTGCACGCCGCTCTCGACGACGTCTCCGCACCCGAGATCGGCTACCCCGAACGCTGGTAGGCCTGCCCGGGAGGCTCCGTCCCGGCGGAACCGCCGGCGGTCGACACGGTCAGCCCCGGCCCCTCGAGGTCGGCGTCGAGGTCGGCGTCCAGGTCGTCCTCGTCGTCGTCATCGTCCTCGTCGTCGCCGTCCTCGTCGTCACCCTCGTCGAGGAAGAACGGCGTCACCTCCGAGTACACCTGCGCGAGCGCGTCCTCGTAGACCTCGAACGCGTCGGCCAGCACCTCGTAGGCGTCGTCGACCGCCGGGTCGTCGTCACCCCTGCGGGTCGACACCGCGTGGTAGTGCGCCTCCAGCGCGGCGACGAAGCGGTCCAGCGCGGCACGCGGGTCTGCGGTCATGCTCTGACGGTAGCGCCCCGAGGGGCACAATGGGCAGACGAAAACCACCCGCGAGCACTTCGGGAGGACGACGGATGGCTTCGACCTCGTCGACCACGCAGGCAGGCGGACGCCGCGACGCGACGTCCGCCTGGCGCAAGCACGGACAGTACGAGTTCCGCGTGCTGACGATCGACCGGGACACCAGCGTCCCGGACGCGCGCAAGATGCTCACCGACGAGGCCGAGTACGGCCGGTGGGAGCTGGCGCGCACCCGCCTCTACATCGGCGGCGAGCGGCGCGTGTGGCTGCGCCGCAAGATCATCAAGGTGACGCCGACGTACTGACCCGGCCACCCCACCCGGCCACCCCAGCAGGCCGCGCACCCGCCGAGGGAGCCCGCATGGTCGCCACGTTCCGCAAGTCGCGCCCGGGCGCGCCGCCCGGGTTCTTCGCCACCGAGGCGGCCGGGCTGCGCTGGCTCGCCGTACCCGGCGGACCGCGCGTCGCGCGCGTGCTCGGCGTCGGCCCGGAGCACCTCGACCTGGAGCGGGTCCGGGCCGCCGACCCGACCCCCGACGCGGCGCGCGACCTCGGGCGCCGCCTCGCGGTGCTGCACCGCGCCGGCGCGGACGGGTTCGGGGTGCTGCCGCCGGGGGCCGACACGGGATGGTTCGGGCCCCTCGACGACCCGCTCCCGCTGGCGGCCGGCGCGTGGGGCGACTGGCCGGCGTTCTACGCCCACGCCCGCCTGCGGCCGGTCGTGGCGCAGGGCCGCGAGCGCGGCGTGCTCGACGCCGACGACGCCGCCGCCGTCGAGCGGGTGTGCGGGCGCCTCGGCGTCCTCGCCGGCCCGGCGGCGCGCGAGGAGCCGGCGCGGCTGCACGGCGACCTGTGGTCGGGGAACGTGCTGTGGGCGCCCGGCCCGGCGGGCGCCGCCGAGGCCGTGCTCGTCGACCCCGCGGCGCACGGCGGGCACCGCGAGGCCGACCTGGCGATGCTCGCCCTCTTCGGGGCACCGCACCTGGGCGAGGTCGTCGCCGGGTACGACGCGGCGAGCCCCCTCGCGCCCGGCTGGCAGGACCGCGTGGCCCTGCACCAGCTCTACCCGCTCGCCGTGCACGCCGTGCTCTTCGGCGGCGGGTACGTGGCGCGCACGCGGCAGCTGCTGGCGCGGCTCGGTGGCTGACCTCGACGCGACGGCGGCTCAGCAGTCCCGCAGCAGGCGGTCCAGGACGCGGGTGCCGAAGCGCAGCGACTCGGTGGGCACCCGCTCGTCGACCCCGTGGAACATGCCGGAGAAGTCGAGGTCGGCGGGCAGGCGCAGCGGCGCGAACCCGTAGCCGGTGATGCCGAGGCGCGAGAGGGACTTGTTGTCCGTGCCGCCCGAGAGTGTGTAGGGCAGCACGGCGGCGCCCGGGTCCTCGGCGAGCAGGGACGCGACCATCGCTTCCACGAGGTCGCCGGCGAACGGCACCTCGAGGGCGGTGTCGGTGTGGATCGGCTCCACCCGGACGCCGGGGCCGGCCAGCTCGCGCAGCGTCGCCATGCCCTCCTCCTCGTGACCGGGCAGCAGGCGGACGTCCACCGTCGCCTCGGCCCGCCCCGGGATGACGTTCGCCTTGTAGCCGGACTCGAGCTGGGTCGGGTTGGACGTGTGGCGCACGGTGGCGCCGACGAACCGGGCCGCCGGGCCCAGCGCAGCCACCAGCGCGTCGATCGCGGCCGGGTCCTCGCCGTCGTACCGCAGGCCCGTGAGGTCGGCGACGCCGCGCAGCAGGCGCTCCACCGTGGGGGTCAGCGTGTACGGCCAGCGGTGCTGCCCGATCCGCGCGACGGCCGCCGCGAGCTCGGTGACCGCGTTCTCGGTGTTCACCTGGGAGCCGTGGCCCGCGCGCCCGTCGGCGACGAGCCGCAGCCACGCGAGCCCCTTCTCCGCCGTCTGCAGCAGGTACGCCCGCCGCCCGCCGACCTCCACCGAGAAGCCGCCCACCTCGCTGATCGCCTCGGTGGCGCCCTCGAACAGCTCGGGCCGGTGCCGTACCGCCCACTGCGCGCCCTGCA
Organism: Isoptericola sp. NPDC055063; assembly: GCF_053608125.1. Taxonomy (NCBI): domain Bacteria; kingdom Bacillati; phylum Actinomycetota; class Actinomycetes; order Micrococcales; family Promicromonosporaceae; genus Isoptericola; species Isoptericola sp. NPDC055063. The sequence continues at coordinate 163,723 of NZ_JBSGUW010000005.1, forward strand.
CGCCGCCCGCCTCCTCGTCGGCGAAGAAGGCGACGACGACGTCACGCGCCGGACGGCGGCCCTCGCGGACCATCTGGCGGACGACCGACAGGATCATCGCGTCCATGTCCTTCATGTCCACGGCGCCGCGGCCCCACAGCAGGCCGTCGATCTCCTCGCCGCCGAACGGGTCGACCGTCCAGTCCTCGGCCGCCGCGGGCACGACGTCGGTGTGCCCGTGCAGCACCAGCGCCGGCCGCGCGGGGTCGGCGCCCTCGAGCCGCGTCACGACCGACGTGCGGCCCGGGGCGGCCTCGAACACGTCGACGTCGAGGCCCACCTCGGTGAGCAGTGCCGCGACGTGCTCGGCGGCACGCCGCTCCCCCGGGCCCTCGCCGTTGCCGTAGTTGGAGGTGTCGATGCGCAGCAGGTCCTGGCAGATCCCCACCACCTCGTCCTCGGCGGCGGGCACGGGCTGGAGGCTCAGGGCGTCGGTGGTCACGGGCACACCGTACCCAGCCCCGCGCCCCGGCAGGGAGGCGCGGGCGGGGACGGGCAGCAGTGGAGGGGCAGCACCGGAAGGCCGGCGCGCGGGGTCAGCCGTCCAGGCCCCGGCGCGCCAGCAGCGGCTCGGTCCGCGGGTCGCGGCCGCGCAGCTCACGGAACGACGTCAGCGGGTCCTGGGACCCGCCGCGCGCGAGGAGCCGGCGACGGAAGGCCTCGCCGTTCTCCCGGGTCAGCCCGCCGTTCTCGCGGTACCACTCGACGGTGTCGGCGTCGAGCACCTCCGACCAGATGTACGAGTAGTAGCCGGCCGCGTACCCGCCCCCGAACACGTGGTTGAAGTAGGTGGTGCGGTACCGCGGCGGGACGGCGGCCAGGGCGACGCCCGCGTCCGCGAGCGCCTTCGCCTCGAAGCCCGCCACCTCGTCGACGGAGGTCGGGACGTCCTCCGGGGCCAGCAGGTGCCACGCCTGGTCGAGGAGCGCGGCGGCGAGGTACTCGGTCGTGGCGAAGCCCTCTCCCCACTGCCGCGACGCGAGCATGGTCTCGACCCAGGCGGCCGGCAGCGGCTCGCCGGTGGCGTGGTGGACGGCGTAGGAACGCAGCACCTCGGGCTCCCACGCCCACATCTCGTTGACCTGCGACGGGTACTCCACGAAGTCCCGCGGCACCTCGGTTCCCGACTGCGACGGGTAGCGCACGTCGGACAGAAGCCCGTGCAACGCGTGACCGAACTCGTGGAACAGGGTGATCACCTGGTCCCAGAGCAGGAGCGTCGGCTCGCCAGCCGGCGGCTTGACGATGTTGAGGTTGTTGACCACCACGGGGCGCTGCCCGATCAGGTGGTTCTGGTCGACGAGGTTGTTCATCCAGGCACCGCCGCGCTTCGAGGGGCGCGTGTACCAGTCGGCGAGGAACAGGCCGAGCCCCGCGCCGGGCTCGCCGGGTTCCCCGTGCTCGCCCGAGTCGAAGACCTCGAAGACGCGCACGTCCGGGTGGTAGCCGACCAGGTCCTTCCGCTCGACGAAGGTCAGGCCGAACAAGAGCTCCGCAGCGCGGAAGACGCCGTCGTGCACGACGCGCTCCAGCTCCAGGTAGGGCCGCAGCATCGCGTCGTCGAGCGCGTACCGCTCCTGACGCACCCCCTCGGCCAGTCGCGCCCAGTCCGAGGCGCGCAGCGCGGCGTCGGGGTCGGTCCGGTGCAGCAGGGCGGTCAGCTCCGCCTCCTCCGCGCGCGCGTTCGCGACGGCCGGCGGCGCGAGCCGCCCCAGCATCGCGCCGATCGCCTCGGTGGTGCGGGCGGTGGCGTCCTCCGCGACGTAGGCCGCGTGGTGCGCGTAGCCGAGCAGCCGCGCGCGCTCGGCGCGCAGCCGGGCGATCTCGAGCAGCGTCTCCCGCGTGTCGTGCTCGTCGCCGCGGGCGCCGCGGTCCTCGCTGGCCCGCTGCACCCGCTCCCGCACGTCCCGTCGCGCGAGGGACGCCACGACGTCCTGCCGGGTCGGCAGCTGGAGGTCGAGGAGCCAGGCGCCCTCGTGCCCCCGCGACGCCGCGGACGCCGCCGCGGCGTCGATCGCGTCGGCGGGCAGCCCCTCGAGGTCCGCGACGTCGGTGATGAGCACCGCCGAGGCCTTCTCCCCCGCGAGCAGCTTGCGCCCGAAGACCGCCTCGAGCTCGGTGAGCCGCCCGTTGAGGCGGCGCAGCTCGTCCTGCTCGGCGGCTCCGAGGTCGATGCCCGAGCGCCGGAAGTCCTTCAGCAGCGTGCGCAGCAGCCAGGCGGAGTCCGCCTCGAGCCGGGCGTCGCCCGCCTCGGCCGCGTCGGCGAGCTCCTGCACGCGCGCGTGCAGCCGCACGTCCATGCCGATCGCGTCGCGGTGGGCCGCGAGCGCCGGCGACAGCCGCTCGTTCAGGTCCTCGAGCCCCGGCGTCGCGTCCGCGCTCACCTGGTTGTAGAAGACGGTCAGCGCGCGGTGCAGGGTCCGGCCCGAGCGCTCGAGCGCCTCCAGGGTGTTCGCCACGGTCGCCGGCGCCGGGTCGTTCACGATCGCGTCGACCTCGGCGAGCTGCTTGGCCATGCCCGCCAGGATCGCGGGCTCGAGGTGCTCCTCCCGGATCGCGGCGAAGTCGGGCAGCTCGTACGGCAGGGGGGACGGTGCGGCGAACGGGTTCGCAGGGTCGAGGCTCATCGCCCCATCCAACCGCACCGCCGACCCCGGGAGGACGCGCCGTCAGCCCGCGTCGTGGCCCGGCCCGCGCTCCTCGCGCAGCGTCCCGTCGGCGTCCAGCACCAGCTCGGTGTCCAGCCCGAGTCGGCCGAGGAACGCCCGGTCGTGGCTCACGACGACCAGCGCGCCCCGGTACGCCGACAGCGCCTGGACCAGCTGGTCGGTGCTGGTGATGTCGAGGTTGTTGGTGGGCTCGTCCAGGACCAGCAGCTGGGCCGGGGGGTCGGACAGCAGGAGCCGCGCGAGGGCGACCCGGAACCGCTCGCCGCCGGACAGGGTCGCCACCGGGCGGCCGGTCTGGTCGCCGCGGACCAGGAAGCGCGCGAGCCGGTTGCGCAGCTCCCCCGGGGCCACGTGCGGTGCGCCGGCGCGCACGGCGTCGAGCACCGTCTGGTCGTCGTCGAGGACGTCGAGGCGCTGCGGCAGGTAGCCGACCCGGTCGGAGAGCGCCTCGGCCCCGGCGCCGGTGCCGACGCCGTCGACGGGGCTCCGGACGCCGACCAGGCGCTCCAGCAGCGTCGTCTTGCCGACGCCGTTGGGGCCCGTCAGGGCCACGCGCTCGGGGCCGGCGAGGACGACCTCGCGCCCGTCCGTGCCACGCAGCACCGCCAGCCGGCGGCCGGCGGGCACGCCCGGATCGGGCAGGTCGACGACGATGCGGTCGTCGTCGCGCACCGAGAGCTCGGCCGCCTCGACCGCCGCGCGCGCCGCGGCCTCCTTGTCGGCGGCCTGGCCGCGCCGGGCGCCCTGCGACTTCTCGGCGGAGTTGCGCCGGTCGTTGATCGCCGCCTTCACGTAGCGCCGCTCGACGACGTCGGTGCGGCCGCGGCGCTCGGAGTGCGCGATGCGCTCCTCGGCCTTGATCCGCTCCCGCTTCTCGCGGCGCAGGGTCTGCTCGGCGTCGCGCAGGGCGGCGCGCGCCGCCTCCTGCTGGGCGGCGAGGTGCTCCTCGTACTGCGAGTACGTGCCGCCGAAGGTCGTCAGCGCGCCGGTGCGCAGCTCGGCCGTCTCGTCCACGAGCTCCAGGAGCTCGCGGTCGTGGGACACGACCACGAGGGTGCCGCGCCAGGTGCGGACGATCTCGTGCAGGCGCTCGCGGGCGTCTCCGTCGAGGTTGTTCGTCGGCTCGTCCAGCAGGGCGACGTCCGCGCCGCGCAGCCGCACGCCGGTGACGGCCACCAGCATCGCCTCGCCGCCGGACAGGGTACCCACCGGGCGGTCGAGCACGCCGTCGCCCGAGGGCAGGCCGGCGGCGGCGAGCTCGGCCAGGGCGCGCTCCTCGACGTCCCAGCCGTCGCCGACGACGTCGAAGAGCGCGGCGAGCCCGTCCTCGGGCGCGGTGCCGTCGGTGATGGTCCGCACGGCGTCGACGACGTCGCGCACCCCGAGCAGGTCGGCGACCGTGGCGCGGGTGTCGAGGGTGAGGCGCTGCGGCAGGTAGTCGGCGACGCCGGACACGGTGATCGTGCCGGACGTCGGGCGCAGGCGGCCCGCGACGAGCCGCAGCAGCGTGGACTTGCCTGCGCCGTTCAGGCCGACGAGGCCCGTGCGGCCGCGGGAGAACGCGCCGGAGACGCCGGCGATCGGGGTGGCCCCGTCGGGCCAGGAGAAGGTGACGTCGTGCAGGACGACGGAGGGGTGGGTGGTGAGGGGCACTCAGGGGCTCCAGCGGGTGCGGGGGTACGGCGGACGGCGGGTGCGTCGACGCCGCTCCCCCGGGCCGTTCGTGCGGCCGGCGGGGAGCCTCGGGGTCGACGCGGTCAGGCGGTCCGGGTGCCCGTCATCGCTCGGTGTGTGCCTCTCGTCCTGGAGCCGTCCCCTCTCACGCGCGGCGGCGGCCGCGGGGACGGCGTCGAGGCTCGCACACCGTCGCGCGGGGCGCAACCTCGTTGCGGGAGCCACCCCTAGGCTGGCGCGATGCCTCCCGAACCGATGAGCGATGCCGAGTTCCACCGCTGGTACGGGCCGTGGGCGCCGCGTACGCCACGCGACGTCGCCGACCTCTTCGCCGGCTACCCGGGGACCTGGTGGGTGGCGGGCGGCTGGGCCCTGCAGGCCTTCACCGGCGTCGAGCGGGGGCACGAGGACATCGACCCCGGGGTGCTGCTGCGCGACCTGCCCGCGCTGCGCCGCCACCTCGCCCCGACGCTGCACACCTGGGCCGCGTCGTCCGGCACGCTGCGCCCCGTGCGCCCCGACGTCGACCCCGACGGCGCGGCCGACGACGTCCTGCCGGCCGGCTGCGGACAGCTGTGGACCCGGCGGGACGCCACGTCGCCCTGGGAGTTCGACATCCTCCTGAGCCCTGGAACGGCGCAGACCTGGGTGTACAAGCGCGACCCGGCGATCACGATGCCAATGGCGGACGCCCTGTGGGCCGCGGACGGCGTGACCTACCTGCAGCCGGAGATCCAGCTGCTGTACAAGGCGCGCGGCCTGCGGCCCAAGGACCGCCGCGACTTCGACGCGACGCTGCCGGCGCTCGACGCCGGCCGCCGCGCGTGGCTGGCCGACGCCCTCGCGCGCACCCTGCCCGGGCACCCCTGGCTGGCGGCCCTGCGCTGAGCTGGAGGCGCTGCCATGACTGGAGTCGCTGCGCTGAGCGCGGCGTCGTCCGGCCGGCTCACGGCGTGGCCGTCTCCCGCCCGCGCAGCCACGTCTCGAACGCCTCGCGGGACGTCAGCCGCGGCACGTACAGCTCGGCCTTGAGCCGGGCGTTGTCGAGCACCGGGCGGTAGCGCAGGAACCCGACGCGCTCCGGCCCGTGCACCGTGAGGCGCAGGGCGTGCCCGACGCGCAGCGCGGCGGCCAGGGCCCACGCCGGGACGTCCAGGGTGCGCCGCCCGAGGCGCGCGGCGATGTCGGCCACCGTCACCACGCCGTCGCCGCACACGTTGAACGTGCCGGTGGTCGCGCCCGTCGCGCCGGCGACGACCGCGCCGGTGACGTCGTCGACCCACGCGAAGACGAACGGGCTCTCCGAGCCGCGCACCCGCAGCAGGCGGCGCGCCTCCCACAGGGCCGTGATCTGGTTGTCCACGCCGGGCCCGAGGATCGTCCCGATGCGCAGCACCACCTGGCCGAGGCCCGGGTGCTCGACGCGGTACCGCGCGAGCATCTCCTCGACCTCCCGCTTGTGCCGCGAGTAGGTGAACTCCTCGTTGCCCCGCACCGGGTCCGTCTCCCGCAGCGGCACCGGGTTGTCCGCGTGGTACCCGTACGCGGCGCCCGAGGACGAGATCACCACGCGCCGCACGCCCGCGGCGACGCACGCGTCGAGCACGTTCCGGGTGCCGTCGACGTCGACCGCCCGCTCCGTCGCCGCGTCGAGCGTGCCGGGGTTCACGATCGCGGCGAGGTGCACCACCGTGTCGACGCCGTGCGCGTCGATCACGCGGCGCACGGACGCGGGGTCGGTGACGTCGAGCCGCTCCCAGGTGGCGCCTGCGGGCACCGTCGCCTCGCGGAGGTCGCCGGCGACGACGTGCGCCACGTCGTCGTGCGCCGCGAGGGCCACCACCGCGTGCGAGCCGAGGAACCCGGCGCCGCCCGTGACCAGGACGCGCCTCATGCCGCCACCTCCGTCCGGGCCGCGCGGTCCGCGCGGGCCTTGCTCCGTCGTGCCCAGACGGTCGCCAGGGCCAGCCCGGCGACGATGTCCCAGATGCCCCACCAGCCCGCGACGACGGCCATGCCGCCCAGGCCGCCGAAGAACGTGAAGACGAGCCCCAGCCCGAGGCCGGCGTTGCGGATGCCGACCTCGAACGTGACCGCCTTGACCTCGCGCGGCCCGAGGCGGCCTGCCCTGCCGGCGAGGTAGCCCAGGCACAGGGCCGCGGCGTCGTGCAGGAAGACGGCCAGCAGGACCACGCCGATGTACGCGACGAAGACCGCGAAGTTGCCCGCGAGCGCCGCGACGATGAACCCGACCAGCGCCACGAGGCTCGCCCAGCGCACCGGGCGGTGCACCCGGGCGGCGAGCGCCGGCCAGCGCGTGCGCACGAGCATCCCGGCCGCGAAGGGCACGCCGATGACCAGGAGGATCTCGAGCAGCATCTGCCCGGCGTCCAGACGCACGTCGGCGAGGATGGTGCGCGCCGTCGGGTGCAGCGACCCCCACAGGGCGAGGTTGAGCGGCATCGCGACGATGTAGATGGCGTTCCCGACGGCGGTGAGCGACACCGACAGCGCGACGTTGCCGCCCGCGCGGTGCGTGAGCACCTGGGACACGTTCCCGGGCGGGCAGCAGGCGACGAGGATCATGCCGAGCGCGACCGACGCCTGGACGTCGAGCAGAAGGGTGAGCCCGAAGGTGACGGCCGGCAGGGCCACGAGCTGCGCGACCAGCGCGAGCACGGCCGCCCGCGGCGCGCTGCGCAGGGCCCGGAAGTCCGACGGCGACGTGTCGAGCGCGATGCCGAGCATGATGAGGCCGAGCACGAGGTCGAGCGCGACCATCGACCCGGGCGCGAACCGGACCGCGACGTCGTCGATGTTCACGAGGCGGCCCCGGCCGGCGCGGCCGCGGGGGCCAGCTCGTCCGCCAGGCGGCGCACGGTGCGGCGGTAGGCGTCCTTGTTGACGTAGTAGCTCATGCGCTCCAGCCCGAGGTAGCGGTACCCGCCGGTCAGGTCGGGCCACGGCTCGGTGAGGCGGCGGCGGAACCGCGCCGCCCGCTCCCGGGCCGAGTCGTCGCCGTCGTCCGCCGCGGCCTCGGCGGCGAGGTACCCGGCGACCAGCGCGGCCTGCTCGGCGCGCCCCTGCCAGCCGATGCCGGACGCCTCGAGCATCCCGACGACGAACAGCCCGTTGCCCGACGGCGGCACGATGTTGCAGAACAGCCGCGGCGCCGTGCCCGACCCGGGCCCGTCCCACGCCAGGTGCCGCGGGTCCAGGAACGGGTAGTCGAGCGAGTAGCCCGTGGCGAGCAGCACGAGGTCGTACTCGGCGCTGCTGCCGTTCGCGAAGCGCACCGTGCGGCCCTCGCAGGCCGCGAGGTCGGGCCGCACGCGCAGGTCGCCCTGCCCGGCGTGCTGGAGCACCAGCGAGTTCACCACCGGGTGGGACTCGTAGATCTTGTGGTCCGGCGCCGGGAAGCCGAAGCGCTGCGGGTCGCCGTTCAGCAGCCGCAGCAGCCGCGAGTCCAGGGCCTGCTTGACCCGCGCGGGCAGCGGCCGGCCCTGGTTGAGGGTGTCGGTGGGGCGGCCCAGCAGGTAGCGCGGCACGAACCAGTAGCCGCGGCGCACCGACAGGTCGACCGACGCGGCGCGGTGCACGGCGTCGACGGCGATGTCGCAGCCGGAGTTGCCGCCGCCGACCACGAGGACCCGCTTGCCCGCGAACACGTCCGCGCTCTTGTAGGCGCTCGAGTGCAGCACCTCGCCGTCGAACGTCCCGGGCAGGGCGGGCACGTTCGGCTCGGCGAGCGTGCCGTTGGCGACGATCACGTGCGAGTAGGTGCGCTCGACGGCGTCGCCGTCGGCCCCGGCCGACCGCACGGTCCAGCCGCTGCGTCCGCTCGCGTCCCCTCCCACGGGCTCGACGGCGACGACCCGCGTGCCGAACCGGAAGTGCCGCCGCAGACCGAACTCGTCGGCGTAGCGGCGGAAGTACCGCAGCAGCTCGCGGTGGCTCGGGTAGTCGGCGCCCGAGTCCATCGGCAGCTCGTCGAACTGCGTGGTGGTGCGCGAGGAGATCAGGTGCGCCGACTCGTAGACGGTGGAGCGCGGGTTGTCGATGTCCCACAGGCCGCCGACGTCGGCGTGCGACTCGTACCCGTCGAAGGCGAGCCCGGCGCGGTCCAGCGCCCGCGCGGCGGCCAGGCCCGACGGCCCCGCCCCGATCACCGCGACCCGTCGTTCCAGCCCCATCGCCCGCCTCCTCGCTCCCGGCACGCCCTGTGCGCGCGGTCACACCGCGGCACGGAGTGTACGGGCGCACGGCGCGGGGCCCGCAATCGCCGCCGGGGCCCCGGGGGGCACCCGGGCCCTACGAGACCGGGCCGGTGGCGCCCAGGGCGGCCGCTCAGGCGGCCGCCGGCGCCTCGGCGGGCCACGGCTCGTTCGGCTCGCGCGGGTCCCCCGGCACGTACGACGCGACCCACGAGTCCTGGAGCACGCCGCGCTGCGCGCCGAAACGGCGCAGCAGTCCCTCGTACCGGAACCCGAGCTTCCAGGCCACGCGGCGCGAGGCCCAGTTGCCGACGTTGGCACGCCAGCGCACGACGCCGAGGCCGAGGCCCTCGGGGTCGACCGCCCAGTCGACGACGAGGCGGGACGCCGCCGTCATCAGCCCGCGGCCGCGCGCGTCCGGCGCGCACCAGAAGCCCAGCTCGCCGGCCGGCTGCACGCCCGGCGCTCCCTCCCGCGACATCCCGACCATGGCCAGGACCGGCCCGTCGACGTCGCCGGGCTCGCGGACCGCCCAGGTGAAGTCCTTCTCCTGCGCCCACCCGTCCGCGACGAACTGGTGGACGAAGCCCTCGGCGTCCGACCGCGTGTACGGGGACGGCACCGTGGTCCACCGGGCGATGTCGGGGTCCGCGCAGATCGCGGCGATGCGGTCGACGTCCGCGGCCGTCGGGACGGAGAGGCGGACACGGTCGGAGGCGAGGACGAACGGTTCCATCCGCGCATGCTGCCACGCGGCCCGGGCGGCCTCACACTATTTGTCCGGAGTCTCCTCGGCCGCCCCGTCGCCGTCGCGGTCGCCCGGCGCCCCGTCGGGCGGGTGCACGACCGGTGCCACCGCGAGCGGCGAGGCGCCGAGCGCCGGGCCCTCGTCCAGCTCGGGGTGCGGCCGGTCGCCGCGCAGGGTGGAGAAGACCGTCCACGCGACGGCCATGAGCGGCACCGCGATGATCGCGCCGAGGATGCCCGCGAGGACCGTGCCCGCCGTGACGCCGAGGCCGATGACGAGGGGGTGCAGCGCCACCTGCTTGCCCATGATGAGCGGCTGCAGCACGTGCCCCTCGAGCTGCCCGATGAGCGCGATGCCGATCGTCACGATGAGCGCGGTGACGAACCCGTTGGCCGCGAGCGCGACGACGGCCGCGATGATCATGGCCAGCGGCGCGCCGATGAGGGGGATGAAGGCGCCGATGAACACGAGGACGGCCAGCGGGGCGGCCAGCGGCACCCCGAGGATGCTCAGCAGGATGAAGGCCAGGACGCCGTCGGTGAACGCGATGATCACCGTGCCCCGCGCGTAGCCCGAGAAGCTGTACCAGCCCGCCCCGGCCGCGGCCTGCCATCTCGTGCGGTGCTCCTGGGGGATCTGGTCCAGGAACCAGCTCCACATCTTGCCGCCCGCCGCGACGAAGAAGACCGTGCAGAAGATGGACAGCGCGAAGATCGCGAAGCCCTCGAAGACCGAGCCCGCGCTCTGCGCGGCCTGGCTGACCAGCGAGTCGGCGTTGTCGGCGACCCACTGCCGCCCCTGGTCGATCCACTCGTTGATCTGGTCCCCGGTCACGGACAGACCGAACGGGCCGCTCTCCACGTACGTGAGGATCTGCTGCACGCCGGTGTCGAACTGGCCGGCGAGGTTCTCCCACTGCCCCGCCACCGACGCCACCACGTAGGTGATGAGACCGCCCAGCACGAGGAACGCGCTGAGGATGGCGAGCGCCGTGGCCAGCGCCCGCGGCATGACCTTGGCGTAGAAGTCCGCCACAGGGTTGAGCACCGACGCGAACACGAGGCCGAGGAACACCGCGATGAAGACGAGCTGCACCTGCACCGTCGCCCAGAACACGAGCGCCACGGCCGCCGTGAGGGCGATGAGCCGCCACGACCAGCCGGCCGACGTCCGCAGCCACGCCGGGACGTTCTCGTTCGCGCGCTTCGCCACCGGTGCACCCCTCTCGCGGTCGTCCGCCCAGTGTGCCGCACCACGCGGCGTGACGAGGGATGACGTCCCGTCCGGCCCCGTCACGGTCCGCGGACCGGGACGGCGGGTGAACTTCCTCGCGAGCACGCGGGAGCCGTGCGCGACGTCCCGCCGCACCCGACCATGGAGGAGGTACGCAGAAGATCCGGGCGCCGGCGCCCGGCGAGAGGAGCCGAGCCATGACCGTCGCACCGTCGGAGCCCGGCGACCGCACCCGCGGGTCCGCGTCGTACGACACGGCGCAGCTCGCCGACATCCTCGCCCTGATGCCCGACGTCGACGCCGTGGAGCTCAAGCTCACCGTCCCGGGCGCCGACCACCGCCGCGTGCTCGACCGGCTCGGCATCGACGCCCTGGACGCGACGATCCGGCAGGTCGCGTTCGTCGACACGCCCGGCCTCGACCTCTCCGCGGCGGGACTCGTCGTCCGCGCACGCCGCACCCAGCGCAAGGACGGCGACGTCACCGTGAAGCTGCGGCCGATGCTGCCGGCGGAGGTCCCCGAGCGGGTGCGCCGGGCCGACGGCTTCAAGGTCGAGGTGGACGCCTCCCCCGCCGGCTTCACGTGCTCGTGCTCGCTGACCCGGAGGGTGCCCGACCGCGACGTCCGGGCCCTGCTGGGAGACGTCGGCCGACTGCCCGACACCCTCGACCCTGAGCAGCGGGCCCTCCTGACCGACCGGCTACCTCCCGGCACCGGCCTCGGCGATCTCCGCGTGCTCGGCCCGCTCACGCTGCTCAAGGCGCGGTTCGCGCCGGCCAACCTGCCCCGCCGCATGGTCGCCGAGCTGTGGTTCCTGCCCGACGGTGACCGCATCCTCGAGCTGTCCACCAAGGCGGCGCCGGGCGCTGCCTTCCAGGCGGCGGCGGAGACGAAGGTGTTCCTCGCAGGCCGCGGGGTGGACCTCGGCGCGCCCCAGGAGACGAAGACCCGTGCGGCGCTCGCCGCGTTCGCCGCACGCTCCGACGAGGCGCGACGACCGGCCCTGTGAACCGTTCCCGGGACCTGGCCCCGGGCACAGTGTCCGGGCACGAAAAAGCCCCCGGGTTGTGGACCCCGGGGGCTTCTTCGTCGCTGTCTCAACGAGTGTCCGGAGGGGGACTTGAACCCCCACGCCCGATAAAGGGCACTAGCACCTCAAGCTAGCGCGTCTGCCATTCCGCCACCCGGACGAGTGGACCTCGACCGCGCCTCAGCGCCGTCTCGGTGCGGGGAAAAACATAACACGACGACGGCGTGAACCCCCAAATCGCCCGGCGGTGCGGAGGGCCTCGCCCGACCCGCGAGCGGGACGTCCGCACAGGTCTGAGCGGTGCGGGCGGGCGTCGGGGGCGACGTGTAGCGTCCTGCCCGGCCCGGACCAACCGGTCAAGGGTGAGGAACGGGACGACCGGCGTCGGACGGTCGCGAGGACGGGAGCGTCGCACGTCATGATGGGTGGGCACCACGCCGCGTCGGGAGCGGCCGCCTGGGTCGCGGTCACGTCGACGGCGCCGTTCGCGTTCGGCTGGCACCCGGTCTCCGAGGTCGGGGTGATGACCGGCGCGCTGGTCTGCGCGGGCGCCGCCCTGCTGCCCGACGCCGACCACCACAGCGGCACGATCGCGCACTCCCTGCCGCCGGTCTCCGAGGGCGTCTCCAAGCTCGTCGCGACCGTCTCCGGCGGGCACCGCAACGGCACCCACTCGATCCTCGGCATCGCCGTCTTCACCGCGATCGCCTGGGTGATGGGCATGGTCTCGATCCGCACGGAGGCGTTCGGCGAGGTCCTGGTCGGCCCCGGCATCATGGCCGTCCTGCTCATCGCGTTCGCCCTGCGGGCCTGGAAGGTCACCGGCGGCAAGCGCTGGTGGAACTGGACCCTGTCGCTGCTGCTGGCCGCCTGCGTCGCCGTCTTCGCGCCCGAGGAGTGGAACTGGATGCCGCTGGCCGTCGCCCTCGGCTGCACCGTGCACGTGCTCGGCGACCTCGTCACCACCGCCGGCGTCCCCCTCCTGTGGCCGCTGAAGTTCCGCTCCCCCTACTGGGTGCGCCGCTACCGCGTGCTGCCGTTCGACGACGTGTGGCGCGACGGCGGCAACCTGTCCCTGCCGATCCTCGGCGACGCCGGGTCGTGGCGCGAGTGGCTCGTCATGACGCCCGTCAGCCTGTACGCGATCGTCGGCGTCGCCTGGTCGGCGCTGGCGCAGATGGGCTTCGACACCCAGCCGGTGTGGGACCAGGCGACCGCGTGGGCCACGGCGGTGGCGGGCTGACCCCGCACGAGGCTCAGATGCCGCGCCGGTCGGCCTCGAGGGCCGCGCGCAGCTCCCGGTCCGCCTCCGCCATCCACGGCAGCGCCAGGCGCGGGTCGTCGGACGCGCGCCCGGCCAGCACCGCCTCGAGGTAGCGGCGATCGGCGTCCAGCCGGGGCGCCGGGTCCCGCGTCGGCGTGCCGTGCCCGGGGACGAGGACGGCGCAGCGTGCGATGAGCGGCACGAGCAGGTCGAGCCCGGCGAGGTACGCCTCGACGTCGCGCACCGCCCCGCGCCCGCCGGTGATCTCGTCGCGCGGGAGCGGGAGCTCGACGTCGCTCAGCAGGTCCCCGGCCACCAGGGCGCCGCTGCGCGGCAGCCACAGCGCGCCGTGCCCGGGGGCGTGCGCGTCGTGTGCCACGACCTCGGTGGGCGGCAGCAGCCCGCCCGGGTCGGGGACGCCACACGCCCCCGCCGGGATCGGGTCGACGCGCCCGAGGAGGTCCAGCACCTCGGGCGGGTGGCCGGCCCCGCCGTAGCGAGCGGCGTCCGCGCGCGCCTCGGCGAGCAGGCGGTCCCGGCGCCGCGCGGCCACGGCGGCGGCCCTGGGCGTCGCCCAGCGGGGGACGCCTGACCCGAGACGCGGGTGCCACAGGACGTGGTCGTGGTGGGCGTGGGTCGCGAACCCCGCGACCGGCCGGGCGCCGAGCGCCCGCACCTCGTCGGCGATCGCCACCAGCTCGTCCGGCTCCCACGCCGCGTCCACGAGCAGCGCGGGCCGCGCGCCGGACGCCGGCGGGCCGAGGACGAGGGTGGTCGTCGTGCGCAGCCGCCGGGACGTGCGCACCAGCACCGACCCGACCCGCGGCGACCCCTCGACCACCAGCACGAAACCCATCCCCGCACCCTACGGATGCGGGCCACGCCGGGCCCGCGGACCCGTTCCCCGACGAACGCGATAAATCCCTGGACCGGCCCGGACCGGCCCTGGCAGGCTCCCGGCAGAGGGCACGCGACCGGTGCGGGCCCGCACGCGAAGGAGGGCAGACCGATGGACGTCGTCGTCTTGCGCGCCCTCCCGGAGATGCTCCGGCGGGCGGACACCACCCGATCCTGAGGGGCCGTGCTCGAGCTCCTCGACCTGAGCAGGAGTCTCGCGTGCACCAGCACACCCCTTCCCTTTCCCTCTCTACCTCCCCTGTCCCCCTGGCCGCCTTCGACGCGGACGGCGACGCCCCCGTGGAGCCCGGCGTCGACCAGCGCTGGTCCACCTGGACCTCCGTGACCAAGGGACAACGCGGCCCGGAGCCGCGCCCCGACTGGGTCGTCACCGCCGACGCCGCGCTCGACACCGAGCTCGGCGTGCTCAAGACCGGCAAGGAGGCGGACGTCTTCCTCGTCGAGCGCGCCGTGCCCGGCGACCCGGACCGCCGCAGCCTGCTGGCCGCCAAGCGCTACCGGGGCCGCGACCACCGGCAGTTCCACCGCGACGGCGAGTACACCGACGGCCGTCGCACCCGCCGGACCCGCGACCAGCGCGCGATCGAGGACCGCAAGTCCTCCTGGGGCAAGGCGATGGCCGCCACCCAGTGGGCCGACGCCGAGTTCCTCGCCCTGTCGCGTCTGTGGGACGCGGGCGCACCGGTCCCCTACCCCGTGCAGATCGACGGCACGGAGATCCTCCTGGAGTTCGTCGGCCAGGAGTCCGCGGACGGCACCGCGGTGGCCGCGCCGCGCCTCGCGCGCACGCGACCCGGCCCCGGGCAGCTCGCAGACTGGTTCGACCAGCTGCGGCACGGGATGTGCGTCATCGCCCGGCTCGGGTGGGCACACGGCGACCTGTCGCCGTACAACATCCTCGTGGACGGCCTGGTCGACGGTCGGGCCGACGGCGGAGACGGCCTCGGCGACGATGTCGACGACGGCGGACGGCTCGTGATCATCGACCTGCCCCAGGTCGTCGACCTCGTGGCGAACCCGTTCGGCGCGGACCTGCTGCACCGCGACTGCCGCAACGTGTGCACCTGGTTCGCCTCGCGCGGCCTCGACGTCGACCCCGACGAGCTGTTCGCGGACGTCTTCGCACAGGCCTGGTGACACCGGCCGGGTGTCCCGCCGGGGGTCACGCCGGACACGCGTGGCGGGCGTGGGTGCGGGCGTCAGCCGCCCGCACCCACGCTGTTGTCCGGCGCGCCGTCGCCGGGCGGCAGGTCGCCGCGCTGCAGCGGGTTCCCCCCGCCGGGCGTGCCCGCGGTCAGGGCGGCGAGCTCGTCGTGCGTCGGGACGCGGACGTTCAGCGCCGCCTCCCGCAGCGCGGCGCGGTCGGCGGCCTCTCCGGAGAGACGCACCGTGACGTCGTCGCGCAGCACGACGTACTCCAGCGCCTCGCCCGCCGCGCGCTCCAGGAGGTCGCCGTCCTCCGTGCAGGTGATGGTGCCGCCCACCTCGTCGCCCGTGACGGACAGGAGGGGCACCCGCGCGCAGTCGTCAGCGCTCAACGGGTTGCCCGTCGCGCTGAGCAGGAACGTCCCCGCGGTCGCCGGGTCGCTGAAGACCAGCGAGAACCCGTCCGCACCGTAGACGCCCGCGGCCATCGGCACGGCCGCGAACGGCTCGGCCGACGTGGTCAGCACGTACTGCGGCGCGGCGCCCCAGCCTGCCGCCGCCGCATCGAGCTCGTCGGGGTCGGCCGGTGGGGCTGTCGAGGCCGATCCGCCCGGGCCGGCCGAGGGCGAACCGCAGGCGGCCAGGGCCAGCAGCGCGACGACGACGGGCAGGGTCCGTGCTCGGCGCAGGCTCATGAGCGCTGATGATGCCACGGGGCTACCGTGGACGGATGGGTGCACCGGCGGCGTACGACGACGAGGCGCTGGCCGCCTTCTTCGCGGCCCTCGGCCTGGCGCTCGGCGCCGGAGACCTCGAGGACCTGACCGAGCGGTTCGACCTGCCGGCGCTGCACGTGGGCCAGTCCGCCTCCACGGTCGTGACGTCGCCCGAGCAGGTGCTGGAGCTCCACCGGGAACGGCCCGCGGCCGCCGCCGACGCCGTGGCCGTCGTCCCCGAGGTCCGCGCCGTCGACGAGGCGGGCTGGGGGCTGCTCTGGGTGGACGTGCGGTGGAGCTACCGCGACGAGCTCGCCGCCGAGCGGGCCGCCGACGAGGTGCGCTATCTGCTGCGCCGCGGGCGGTCCACGTTCGCCGTGTGCGTCGTCGCGCCGGTCGACTGAGCCCTTCCCTTCGCCCCTGGGCCTTCCCCGTGGCCGCGATCCGTGGTTTTCTATAAGTGTCCACTTATACACTGGCGAGACCGAGGAGCCGTCATGACCATCACCATCGACCCGGTCGCCACCGCGGGACTGGTGGCGCGAGAGATCCGCACGAGCGAGCGTGACGGCGCGCCCACCAAGATCGCCGTCGCCCGCCGCGCCTACACCACGGACCGCGACGACCTCTGGGACGCCGTCACCTCCCCCGAGCGCATCCGGCGCTGGTTCCTGCCCGTCAGCGGGGACCTCGCCGTCGGCGGCCGGTACCAGCTCGAGGGCAACGCCGGGGGCACCGTCGAGCGCTGCACAGCACCCGAGAGCTTCGCCGTGACCTGGGAGTTCGGCGGGTCGGTCTCGTGGCTGACGGTGTCCCTGACGCCCGCCGTCGACGGCACCGTGCTCGAGCTCGTGCACGAGGCCTCGGTGCCGCAGGAGCTGTGGGACCAGTACGGGCCGGGCGCCACCGGCGTCGGCTGGGACATGGGGCTCATGGGCCTCGGCCTGCACATCGCCGACCCGGCGAGCCCGATCGACCCGAAGGTCGCCGAGGCGTGGTCGCTCTCCCCCGACGGCGTCGCGTTCGCGCGCCTCGCCGCCGCGGGCTGGGCCGACGCCGCGGTCGCAGACGGAGACGACCCCGAGGCCGCCCGCGCCGCCGCCGAGCGCACCGTCGCGTTCTACACCACCGCGCCGGAGGCCTGATGCCCCGGACGGCGGGCACCGGGCTGGGCGGTGAACCGGGCGGTGAACCGGGCGGTGAACCGGGCGCCGTCCGTCGCGGGGTCTTCGAGGCGCTGGGCGACCCGGTCCGGCGCCGGCTGCTGGAGCTGCTCGCCGCCGGGGAGCAGCCCGCGGGGGCGCTGGTCGAGGCCGTGCGAGCCGAGGCGCGCATCTCCCAGCCCGCCGTCTCGCAGCACCTGCGCGTGCTGCGCGACGCGCGCCTGGTCACCGTGCGCGCGGAGGGCACCCGCCGCCACTACGCCGTCGACGACGCCGGGCTCGACGTCGTGCGTGTCTGGCTCGCCCGCTTCGCCGAGCCGTTCGCCCAGCCGCTCGACGCCCTGGAGACGGAGCTGGCCCGCGGCCGGCGCGCCCGACGGCAGGGACCGGCCCGCGGGACGGACGGGGACGCCGCGGGCCGGGCGGGGTGACCTCAGGGGACGAGCTCGCGGCGCAGCACCCACCGAGGCAGGCGGCCGCTCGTCGCGGCCGTCTCCCCGACCCGGTCGAAGCCCTCCGACTCGAACAGGCCCACCGTGCCCACGAACGCCGCGCTCACGGGGACGCGTCGCCCCGGTTCCGGCTCCACCGGGTAGCCCTGGACGGCGCGCGCCCCGTGCTCGCGGGCGTACTCCACGGACGCGGCGAGCAGGGCCCGGGCGACGCCGCGGCGCCGGTACCCCGGCCGGACGACGAAGCACATGACGGCCCACGTCGTCGGCCACTCGGCCTCGTCCACGCGCGGCAGCACCCGCGTGTGCTGGAGCGACGACGCCGCGGACACCGGCGCGAAGCCCAGCCAGCCGACCACCGTCTCGCCCTCGCCCCCGCCCCTGCCTTCGTCCGACGGCCCGTCCCCGCGCTCGGGATCGGGGAGGTAGGCGAGGAGACCGGGCGCCGGGGTGCCGCCGGACAGGTCGCGCAGGTGCTCGCGCCGACCGTCGACGGGCATCCCGCGCGGCTGGCGCCAGTGCAAGCACCAGCACGCCTGCGGGCGACCGCGCGGGTTGAGCATCGTCGCGACGTCGTCGAACCGGTCGGCGCTCGCCGGCACGATCCGGAGCCCGGAGGTCATGCCCGCCACGCTAGCGGCGCCCACCGACACCGCGCGGTGTGCCGTCCCGGGTCGTCACGGCCTCGCCACCGCTCATCACGTAGCGTCGCGATCCGGCTCGCCACGCGGCTCGTCACCCGGCTCGGCGCCCCGTGCGTGGTCGGAGCGGCGCGCGGTCACCCGCTCGGTCCATCCCGGCCACACCCGCTCGGCGTCGCGCACGCGCAGCCGGCCGCGCCCGTGCATCGCACGCCACACCCCGCGATAGCCCGGCAGGATGCCGGCCGCGATGACGACGTGCCCGACGATCACGGGCGTCACGACCCACGTCGCGACGCGGTGCAGGCGCGCGAACCACACGAACGCCGGCCCCCCGCTGACCAGGGCCAGGCCCACACCCGAGCCCACGAGGACCAGCAGGGTCGCCACGAGCACGAGGTTGGCGACCCGCTGCCCCGGGTCGAACCGTCCCTCGTGGCGGCCGAACTTCCCGGTGAGCACGGCCGCGGGCCAGCGGCGGAACCACGCGCCGTCGCCCCGGCGGAAGCGCACCGACTCCCGCCAGAAGGTGCGCCAGCCGCGCGCGCCCAGGGCCGCGGCGAGCACCACCAGGCCGGCGAGGACCCAGCCGGTCACGGTGTGCAGGTCCGCGTCCGCGACCCCGGTCGCGCGGGCCACCACGCTGGGGCTCCCCTCGTGCCCCAGCAGGAGCCACCACCCGGTGGCGAGCAGCACCAGCACCGTCACGTAGACGCCCGCGTGGAACCAGCGCGCCGGCCGCGGGTTGCGCACGACGGTCGGCTCGGGCGGCCGACGGGCACGGGTCGTGCGCGTCCGGTCAGTACCCGGGGAGCTCATCGCCGCCCCCGGTCCCGCCGGTGCCGCCCTCGCCCACCATCACCTTGATGGACGTCTCGACGCCCGCGGGCGAGTGGTCGGCGTTGCGCAGCGAGGCGTCGATCTCGTGCTCGCCGGCGGGCAGGTCGGTGATCTCGACGCTGTCGCCCTCCACCACCTGATACTCGGCGTCGTTCCCGTCGAAGAAGACGTGCACGTGGTGCTTGCCGGACTCCGTGGGGCCGAGCTCCTCGCTGGAGGACAGGTTCACGGTGAACGGCACGTCGACGGTGGCGCCGTCCTTCGGCGCGGTGATCTGGAGCGTCATGCCGCCGGCGCTCGCCGCCCCGCCCCCGCCGGCGTCGTCGGCACCGCCGCAGCCCGCGGCGAGCAGGGCGAGGACTGCGCCGCCCGCGGCCAGGCGCACCGCGTTCCCCCGCGCGCCGCCCGGTGGCGTCGACCGCCGCGGCGGGCGGACCCTGGAGCTGGTGCGCACCCCGAACGGGGTGGACACGTCGAACAGGCTGGTCAGACCGGACATGGTTCCTCTCCCTCCGGGCCCCGTGGCAGCGTCGCGTGCCGCGGCCCTTCCTTCACCCGTCCATACGTGCCCCGGCGGCGGACGGATCTCTCCGCGCCCCGATCCGCCCGGATCCGTGGTCGAGAGATCCGTCCGGGGCCCTCGCACGTAAGGAAGGTCATGGTGGTGTCGGACGAGGCGCTCCTCGCCGGGATGGCCGCGGACGACCCGGACGCGGCCGCCGTCTTCGTGCGCCGCCACCAGGCGAAGGTGTACGGCCTGGCGCTGCTCGTCGTCGGTATCCCGGCCGTCGCGGAGGAGGTGGCGCAGGAGACGTTCGTGCGGGCGTGGCGGCACGCCGACGGGTTCGACCCGCGGCGCGGGCGCGCGACGACATGGCTGCTCGCGATCGCCCGGCACGCCGCCATCGACGTGGTGCGCGTGCGGCGCGACGTCCCCGTGGACCCGGTGGTCATGGCCGAGACGCTCGTCGCGCCCGACCGGCTCGCCGAGCGCGTCGCCACCGGCACCACGCTCGACGCCGCCCTCGCCCGCGTGCCGCACGAGCAGGCGACGGCCGTGGTGCTCGCGTCCGTCTTCGGGCTCAGCGGCGCGGACGTGGCCGAGCGGACCGGGGTGCCGCTGGGCACCGCCAAGACCCGCATCCGGCTGGGCCTGCGGCACCTGCGCGAGGAGCTCGCGAGCCTCCGGGAGGTGACGCCATGACGAGCGACCGCCCCTCGCGGACGCCCGACGCGCGGTGCGACGCCCTGCGCGACGACCTCACGGCGGTGGCCACGGGCACCGCCGACGGCGCCACCCGCGCCGCCGTCCTGGAGCACCTGGCGAGCTGCGACGCCTGCCGCGAGGAGCTGTCGGCGCTGTCGGCCGCCGCCGACGAGCTGCTGCTGCTGGCCCCGGACCGCGAGCCGTCGGCCGACTTCGAGGGGCGCGTGCTCGCCCGGATGGCGGAGCCCTCGCCGGCCGCGGGGACGCCGGAACCCTCCGACGCGTCGCGCCCGTCGGGTCGCCGGGGCACTCCCGCCCCGACGACCACCGTCCGCAGGCACCACCGGGGCCGCCGCCGGGTGCTCGCCGCGGTCGCGGGGGCAGGCCTGCTCGTCGCGGGCGGGGCCGCCGTGTGGACCGCCACCGCCCCGGACCGCGAGCTGGCGGCGTCGTACCGGCAGGTGCTGGACCTCGCGGACGGGCGCTCCTTCACCGCGGCCGACCTGGTGTCCGCGGACTCCGGGCCGGGCGGGACGGCGCGCTCGGTCGGCACGGCGTTCCTCTACGACGGCGACCCGTCGTGGGCGTACGTCGTGGTCCGCGACCCCGGCGCGGAGGAGGCCTACGACGTCGTGGTCACCGCGGGACCGGACGCGCGCGAGTCCAGGCTCGGGGCGTGCGTCGTGCGCGACGGCGCGTGCACCGCGGGCGGCGTGCTCGCCGGCGACGCGAGCGACGTCACCTCCGTCCGGCTCGTGACCCGGGACGGCGCCACGTGGGCGGGCACCGGTCGGCCCGAGGGCTGGTCGCCCGGCTGGTGAGCGCGGCGGAGAGACGCCACCGGCGGGCGCCCGTCACCGGAAGTCCCGGGACCGGGTGGCCACCGGCAGCCGCAGCGGCGCGAGGTGCTCCGCGAGCAGGTTGACCGCGCCGTCGGCACGCTCGATCCGCCCCCGGACCACCATCGCGGGGGCGCTGCGCGCCACGGTGCGGAAGCGCCGCCACAGCCCGGCGGTACAGATCACGTTGAGCAGGCCGGTCTCGTCCTCGAGCGACAGGAACGTCACGCCGCCCGCCGTGCCCGGGCGCTGGCGGTGCGTCACCACGCCGCCCACGGCCGCGCGCCGGCCGGGCTCGGTGGCGCACGCCTGCGCGACGGTGAGCACGCCCGCGCGCTCCAGCCCCTCGCGCACGTGCTCCAGGGGCGACGTCGAGCCCGGCGTGATGCCGGTGGCCCAGGCGTCCGCGACGTCCACCTCGAGCGTCGTCATGCCCGGCAGCGTCGGCGCGTCCACCCCGACCGACACGCCCGGCAGGGTGCCCGGCCCCTCCTGGCCGAGCGCGCCCGCGGCCCACAGCGCCTCGCGACGCCCCGCGCCGAGCCCCTCGGTGGCGCCGGCCGTCGCGAGCGCCTCCAGCTGGGCGGTGCTGAGGCCCACCCGGCGAGCCAGGTCACGCAGGTCGCGGAACGGCCCGTGCTCCGCACGCTCGGCGACCATCTGCTCCGCCAGGTCGTCCCCGATGCCACGCACGGCGGACAGCCCGAGGCGCACCGCGAGCGCCGGGTCCGGCGGCGGCCCGAACTCCCCCGCGGACGGCGCGGACGGCGCGGGCGATGCGGACGGGCTGCGCTGGCCGGGGGCCGCGTCCGGCGGGCCCTGCTCCGGCAGCCGCTCGACGCCCGCGAGCGCCTGCGACGCGTTGACGTCCGGGCGCAGCACCTGCACGCCGTGGCGGCGGGCGTCGGCGGCCAGCGACTGCGGCGAGTAGAAGCCCATCGGCTGCGCGGCCAGCAGCCCGGCGTAGAACGCGGCCGGGTGGTGCACCTTGAGCCACGAGCTCGCGTACACGAGGTACGCGAACGAGTAGGCGTGCGACTCGGGGAAGCCGAAGTCCGCGAACGCCTTGAGCTTGTCGTAGATCTCCTCGCGCACGGCCGGGTCGTCCACCCCCTTCTTCCGCATCCCCTCCATGAGGCGCCCGCGCAATGCCTCCATCCGCTCGACCGACCGCTTGGAGCCCATCGCCCGGCGCAGCTGGTCCGACTCGGCGGGGGTGAACCCCGCGACGTCGATCGCCATCTGCATGAGCTGCTCCTGGAACAGCGGCACGCCCTTGGTCTTGCTCAACGAGCTCTCCAGCAACGGGTGCAGGTAGGTCACCTCCTCCCGCCCTCGCGCCCGCTCGATGTACGGATGCACGGACCCGCCCTGGATGGGGCCGGGCCGGATCAGCGCGACCTCGATGACGATGTCGTAGAACTTCTCCGGCCGCAGGCGCGGCAGGGTGGCCATCTGCGCGCGCGACTCCACCTGGAACACCCCGACCGTGTCCGCGGCGCACAGCAGGTCGTACACCGCCGGGTCGTCGTCGGGCAGGCCGTGCAGCGTGAGCCGCTCCCCCGTCTGTCGCTCGATCGAGTCGAACGCGTACCGGATCGCGGTGAGCATGCCGAGGCCGAGCAGGTCGAACTTCACCAGCCCCGCGTCCGCGCAGTCCTCCTTGTCCCACTGCAGCACCGTGCGCCCCTCCATGCGGGCCCACTCCACGGGGCAGACCTCGATCACGGGGCGGTCGCACATGACCATCCCGCCGGAGTGGATGCCCAGGTGGCGCGGCAGGCGCAGCATCCGCTCGGCGAGGTCGAGCACGGGCGCGGGGATCTGCCCCTCCTCCGCGGCCGACGGCGGGCGGTGACCGGGCACGACGTCGTGGGTGTCGTCCGCGCGGCGGACCTCGCCCTCGTCCGTCGCGAGCGGGTCCACGACCCGACGGTGGCCGAGCGACGGCGACCAGTCCCGGCGTCCGCGGCCCGGCAGGTGCCCCGCGTGCGGGCGGTCGGCGCGGCCGCCCGGTCCACCTGGCCCACCTGGTCCACCCCGCACGTCCGGCCCGTCCGGCCCGTCCGGGAGCGTCTCCGCCGGACCCCACAGCGCGGCCACGCGCGCGTCCTTGGCCGCGGTCCGGTTCGTCGGCTGCGGGGCCGGCCGGGGCCGGCCCGGAGCGCCCGCCGCGGCCCGCGCGGCCCCGGCGGCGGCGTCGTCGGCCGGGCTGGCCGGGTCCGGCCCGCGCAGCGACCCCCAGCGCTCGATGGACTTGCTCCAGGCGTCCTGCTGCCCGACGTCGTAGCCGAGGGCGCGGGCGGCGTCGCGCACGGCCGAGCGCGGCCGGTAGGAGATGACGTTCGCGACCTGCGCCGCGTGCGTGCGCCCGAACGTCGTGTAGACGTGCTGGATGACCTCCTCGCGGCGCCCGGACTCGATGTCGATGTCGATGTCCGGCGGGCCGTCGCGCTCGGGCGCGAGGAAGCGCTCGAACAGCAGGCCGTGCTTCACCGCGTCGACCGCCGTGATGCCCAGGGCGTAGCAGACCGCCGAGTTCGCGGCGCTCCCCCGTCCCTGGCACAGGATTCCCTCGCGCCGGCAGAACTCGACGAGGTCGTAGACGACCAGGAAGTAGCCGGGGAACGTCAGGTCCTCGATGACGCGCAGCTCGTGGTCGATCTGTGCCCAGGCCTTCGCGTTGCCCGCGCCGCCCGGCTCGATGTCGCCCGGCCCGATGTCGCCCGGCCCGGCGCCCGACCTAGCGCCCGACCTAGCATCCGGCCGCGGCCCGTACCGGTCGGTGGCGCCCCGCCGCACCAGCTCGCGCAGCCAGCTGGCCTCGTCGTGGCCGTCGGGCACCGGGTAGGGCGGCAGGTTCGGCGCCACCAGGCGCAGGTCGAAGGCGCACTCCGCGGCGAGCGCCGCCGCCGTGGTGACGGCCTGCGGGTGCCGGCGGTGCAGCGACCGCATCTCGTCCGCCGAGCGCAGGTGCGCCACCGGGCCGCCGGGCAGCCAGCCGTCCAGCCCGTCCAGCGAGGACCGCGCCCGCACCGCGGCGAGCGCGCCCGCCAGGTCGGCGTCCCGCGGGCGGGCGTAGTGCGCGTCGGTGGTCGCGACGAGCGGCACGCCCGCGTCGCGGGCCAGCGCCGCGAGCGCCGCGTGCAGGTCGGCGTCCCGCGGGTCGCCGGTCGCCGTGATCTCGACCGCCACGTTGTCGCGGCCGAAGGTCGCGGTCAGCAGGTCGAGCTCGCGGCGCGCCGCGTCCGGGCCGCCGCCCGGCCCGGGGGCGGTGAGCGCGCGCCGGACGGCCCCCTTGCGGCACCCGGTGAGCACGAGCCACTCGCCGCCCGCCTCGGCGCCGAGCCGCTCGAGGTCGTAGCGGGCCTTGCCCTTGACCCCCGCCTCCAGGTGCGCGAGGGCGATCGCGCGGGACAGGTTGCGGTAGCCCTGGTCGCCGCGGGCCAGCACCAGCAGGTGGGTGGCGCGCGGGTCGGGCAGGCCGGTGGGCGGGTCGAGCACCGGGCGGCTCCCCGCCGTGCCCGGCGACGCCCCGGGCGTCAGCGGGGCGGGCAGGTGCAGCTCCGCGCCGAAGACCGTGGGCAGCCCCACCTTCCGGGCCGCCTCCGCGAAGCGGACCACCCCGTACAGCCCGTCGTGGTCGGTCAGGGCCAGCGCCTCCAGCCCCAGCCGCGCGCCCTCCGCGGCCAGCTCCTCCGGGTGCGACGCGCCGTCGAGGAAGCTGAACGCCGAGTGGGCGTGCAGCTCCGCGTACCCGCCGGTCGTCGCCTCAGTCATAGAACGCCTCCACCTGCCACCGGCCGCCGGACTGCGCCAGCAGCAGCGCCCGCCCGTCGTCGAGCACCGCCTGCAGGTAGACGCGGCGCGCACCTCCGTCGGCCGCCCACCAGCGCTCGGCGAGCGGCCACGGCCCGGCCCAGCCCGTCACGACGGCGGCCTCCCGCCCGCCCCGACCGTCCGCGCCCCGACCGTCCGCGGCTCCGACACCCGCGTCGCGACCGCACACCACGGCCGCGGGCTCGCCGCTCATCGCGAGCCGCGCGTCGACGACGACGTCGCGCCCCGCCGCGTCGAGCACCCGGGCAGGCACCGGCTCGTCGGGCAGGCCGGCGGGCGCGGGGCTGGGCAGAGCGCCCGGCCAGGGCAGCCCGGGGTCACGGCCCGCGCCGCCCTCCGTGCCGAAGGGCACGAGCCGCACCCGGTCGCGGGGGCCGCGGCCGCCCTGCAGCTCCATCGTGAGCACGGCGTGCCCGCCGAGCAGGCCCTGCACCCGCCCCAGCGCGCGACGGGCGCGCTCGCCCTCGCCCGCGTCCGCACCCCACAGGCCGGGCTGGTGGGTGGTCGCCGGGACGACGTCCTCCGCCGCCAGCGCCAGGTGCGCGATCGGCGCGACGACCGGGTCGTCCGCGCCGCCCCGCCGTGCGGACGCCGCGGTCAGCCAGCCCTCGAGCTGCCACCGCACCCGGTCGGTGATCCGCGCGGCGCTCATCCCGCCGGCCGCGGCGTCGTCCGTGCGCCACACGCGCTCCAGCACGGCGCCGTCGCCGTCCTCTCCCGCGCCGCCCCCGCCGACGTCGTCCCCGCCCAGGTCGGCGCCCGCCGTCGTGCGCGCGGTGATGCGCAGGCGCCCGCACGCCAGGCCGCGGGCGGTGAGCAGGTCGTACAGCGCGGTCGCCAGGCGGCGCGCGGCGAACGTCGCGACGTCGACGCGCAGGGCGGGCGGGTCGAGCTCCTCGGCGACGGCGAGGTCCTCCTCCACGCGGCGGCGCGCCGGCGGGCGCAGGTCCTCCCCGCGGGCGAGGCGCTGTGCCCAGGTGCCCAGGTCGCCGAAGCGGGCCTGCACGCTCGGGGCGGGCAGGGCGGCCAGGTCGCCCAGGGTGCGCAGGCCCAGCCGCCACCACAGCCCGGCCGCCTCGCGCACGGCGGCCACCCCGGCCGGGTCGCAGACGGCGTGCACCAGCTCCCCCACCGGGCGTCCGGCGAGGAACGCCGCGGACCCGCCCGGGGGCACGACGGCGTCCTCGCGGGCGGCGAGCACCGCCGCGAGCAGCCCGTCGGCGACGCCCACCTGGCTCTCGTGCCCGGTGCGCGCGGCGACGGCTCCCACCAGGGCCTGCGCGAGCGCCAGCTCGGAGCCGTGGTACCGCGCGGCCCCGCCCGCGGACAGCAGGAGCAGGCCGGGGCGCGCCACCTCGAGCCCCGCCACCACCGTCTCGGCGGCGAGCGCCACGGGCTCGAACTCCCGGGCGTCGCGGGCGTCGTCGGCGGCCAGCAGCGCCACCTCGGGGCACCGCTCCTGCGCCTGCCGGCGCCGCATCCCGCGCCGCACGCCCTGCGCGCGGGCGACGGCGGACACGGCCACCACGGTGTGCCCCGCGCCCGAGCCGCCGCCCGACCGCGCGCCGAGCACCGCCGCCGGGACGTGCGCGTCCAGGCCCGCGCCCGTCAGCGCCGCCACCACCGGCCAGTCCGGGACCCACAGCACGGCCGTGCGCACCCCGCCCGTCGCCGCCGCGCCGCCCTGCGCCCCCGGCGTCCCGCCCGGCACGGCGCCCGACGTCGCGGCCTCCGACGTCGCGGCCCCCGACGTCACGGCCCCCGATGTCACGGCCCGCGGTGTCACGGCCTTCGGTGTCGCCGCCATCACGCCACCCGCAGCCGGGTGCCCGGCTCGCCGCGCCCCACGCCCGGCGCGGAGCCGAGACCGGTGCCGGGGGCAGAGCCGAGGCCCGCGTCGAGGCCCGTCGGGACGAGGTCTCCCCCGACCACGCGCTCGACCCGCAGCGGCACGTCCACCTCGACGTCGACCGGCCGGGCGGCGGCGCCGCGCCCGGTGCGGCGCACCCGCAGGGTGCGGCGGCGCAGCCACCCCGCCCCGTGGTCGACGCCGGACCAGGTGCCGCCGCGCGCCTCGAGGGCGACGTGCGCACCCGGCCACGCCGCCTGCGCGACCAGCACCGCGCCCCGCTCCCGGGCGCGCGCGGCCAGCCGGCGCCGGTCGGCGTCCAGCAGCGTGGCGCCGGGGCCGACGACCACCACGTCCATCCCGTCGAGCAGCGCGGCGAGGGCCGCGGGCGCGTCCGGCCCCGGGGCGGGCACGAGCACGGTCCGCCCGAGCGCGATCCCGGCGTCAGCGGCGGCCAGCATCCCGACCGCCGGCGTGCCGACGAACGCGACCCACGCCCCGGCCCGGGACGCCTCCCCCAGCAGGGCGAGCAGCAGCGTGGTCGAGCCGTGCACCGCGAGCACCGTGCCCGCGGCCAGCCCGCCCCCGGGCAGGAGGCCGGCCAGCCCGGGGTGCACCGGCAGCAGCCGGCCGCCCTCGGGCTCCGACGTCCGGCCGGGCGCGTGGCGCCCCGCACGGTGCCCCGTGCGCTGCTCCGCGGCTCGGAGGGCAGCCCGCGCGGCGGCCGCGCGATCCGGGACGGGCACAGTGGTCGCGGGACGCGGAGGGGCGACGACCGTCACGCGACCTCCTCCCGGGCCCCCGACGTGCGCGAGCACCCCGGACGGGCCAGACCAGCACGACGGGCGACACCCGTCGTGTTCGAACGCCTGTTCGAACACCGCCAGTAGACGCCGGGCGCGACCGCCCTGTCAACCGCGCAGGTCCGGGCCGCGGGCGCCCGCCGCCACCCTCCCCACGCGTCGTCGTCCGTGCCCTACGCCCCTCCTCGCGGCCACCGTCGCACGCCCTCCTCGCACCTACGTCGCACGCCCTCCTCGCACCTGCGTCGTACGCTCTCCTCGCCGCGCCACACCCCGCGCGGCGGCCCCGGCCCGGCCGGAGGAGCACCGCGGCGACGAGGAGGTCGTGCCCGTGCCGACGCCCGACGCGACGTCTCGCCCCGCCCTGCGCCGGCCCCCGCGCCTCCACCCGAGGAAGGACCACGCATGACCGAGCAGCCCACCGAGCACCCCGCCCGCACCGCGATCGTCACCGGAGGAGCCCGCGGCATCGGCGCCGCGACCGCCCGCCGCCTCGCCGCCGACGGGTGCGCCGTCGCCGTCCTCGACCTGCGCGAGGAGCAGGCCGCCGAGACCGCCGCGGGCATCGTCGCCGCCGGCGGGCGCGCGATCGGGGTCGGCGCGGACGTCGCCGACGCCGACGCCGCCGAGGCCGCCGTCGCCCGCGTGACCGACGAGCTGGGCGCGCCCACCGTGCTGGTCAACAACGCCGGCATCCTGCGCGACAACCTGCTGTTCAAGATGTCCGAGGACGACTGGGACGCCGTGCTGCGCGTGCACCTGCGCGGCGCGTTCGTCATGTCGCGCGCCGTGCAGTCGCACATGGTCTCGGCCGGCTGGGGCCGCATCGTCAACCTGTCCAGCACGTCCGCCCTCGGCAACCGCGGCCAGGCGAACTACTCCGCCGCGAAGGCGGGCATGCAGGGCTTCACCAAGACCCTCGCGATCGAGCTGGGCAAGTTCGGCGTCACCGCCAACGCCGTCGCGCCCGGCGTCGTCGCCACGGAGATGATCGCCGCGACGGCCGAGCGCATCGGCATGAGCCTGGACGACTACCTCGCCGCCGCCGCGAAGGACGTGCCCGTCGGGCGCGCCGGCCGGCCCGAGGACATCGCCGCCGCGGTGGCGTTCTTCTGCTCCGAGGAGGCCGGGTACGTCTCCGGGCAGGTGCTCTACGTCGCGGGCGGGCCGAAGGCATGAGCGCCGGGGACGGCGGCGCCCCGATCCGCGTCGCCTCCCCCGCCGCGCTGGCGGACGCGGTCGGGCGACGGGCCACCGGCGCCTGGTTCACCGTGGACCAGGCGCGGATCGACGCGTTCGCCGCCGCCACCGAGGACCACCAGTGGATCCATGTGGACCCGGACCGCGCGGCGGCCGGCCCGTTCGGCACGACGATCGCGCACGGGTTCCTCACGCTGTCCCTGCTGCCCCGCCTGGCGTCGTCGCTCGTCGAGGTGGGCGGCGTCGCGATGGCGATGAACTACGGGCTGGACCGCGTGCGGTTCCTCGCGCCCGTGCCGGCCGGCTCGCGCGTCCGGGCGACGACGGAGCTCACCGGTGCGGAGGCCGTCTCGCAGGGCGTGCGGCTGGCGTCCACCGTGACCGTCGAGATCGAGGGCGGGCAGCGCCCCGCCCTCGTCGCCCAGGCGCTGGAGCTGTACGTACCCGAGCCGGGCTGAGCACGGCCGGGGCGGGACGGGCGCGGGCCCCGTGTCGCCCTGGCCGCCCGCGGCACCCGTCCGGCACGATGGCGGCATGGACTTCGAGCGCCCGCTTCCCCCCGACCCGTACTCGCTGCTCCCCGTCCCCGTCACGTTCACGCTGCGCAGCGCGGACGTCACGGAGGGCGAGCCCCTCGACCCCGACTTCAGCGTCGACGGCGCGGACGTGTCGCCGCACCTCGAGTGGTCCGGCGCCCCGGCGGGCACCCGCTCGTACGTGGTGAGCTGCTTCGACCCGGACGCCCCGACGCCGTCGGGCTACTGGCACTGGACGGCCGCCGACGTGCCCGCGGACGTGACGTCCCTGGCCCGCGGCGCGGGTGCGGTCGGCGGGGCCGGGCTGCCCGCCGGGGCGTTCCACGTGCCCAGCGACGGCGGCCGGCTCGGCTTCGAGGGCGCGGGCCCGCCGCCCGGGGACCACGCGCACCGCTACGTGTTCGCCGTGCACGCCCTCGACGTCCCGTCGCTCGGTCTGTCGGAGGCGAACAGCCCGGTGCACGTGGCGTTCAACGTCTACTTCCACACCCTCGCGCGCGCCACGCTCACGGCGACCTACCGGCGATGAGCGGCGCCACGTCCGGGCTCCCCGGGCTCCCCGTCCTCGGCGACCTCGCCTGGGCGCCGGCGCTCGAGCACCCCGACCTGCTCGCGGACCCGGTGCGCGCCGCGCTCGAGTCCTGGGCGGCCGACGACGACCGCGTGGCCCGGCAGGTCGCGGTGGTGGAGATCGACCCGGACCACGCGGACACCGCCACGCTCAACGAGCGGCACGGCCTGCCACCCGAGGCGTCCGCGAACTGCGTGGTCGTGGCCGGCCGCCGGGGCGACGTCGAGCGGATCGCGGCATGCGTCGTCACGGCCACGACCTTCGCCGACGTGAACACGCGGGTGCGCAAGCTGCTGGACGCGCGCAAGGCGTCGTTCCTGCCGGTGGACCGCGCGACGGCGGAGTCCGGGATGGAGTACGGCGGCATCACGCCCGTCGGCCTGCCCGCCGGGTGGCGCGTGCTCGTGGACGCGCGGTTCGCCGCGCCCGGCGCGCTGGCGCTGATGGGCTCGGGCGTGCGCCGCTCCAAGCTGCTCATGCCGGGCGAGCTGCTGTGCGCGCTGCCGGGCGTCGAGGTGGTCGAGGACCTCGGCGTCGCCCGCTGATCGTCCTCGCCCGCGCTCATGCGGGCTGCGGCGGATCCTCCCCGACCAGCCCGTCGACGGCCTCCCGGAACAGGTCGGCGTGCCCCACGTGCCGCGCGTACTCGTCGGCGAGGTCGACGAGGATGCGCCGCACGTTGGGCGTGAACCCGTCGGGGAACGTCAGCCGGGAGGGCGCGTCCAGCCCGCCGTCGAGCACCTGCGCCCACGTGGTCCGGGACCGCGCGACGGCGGCCTCCCAGGTCGCGTAGAGCTCCTCGGGGGTGTCGCGGGCCGCGGAGGTCCAGTCCCAGCGCGGGTCCGCCTCCCAGTCGGCAGGGTCCCACGGCGCGCCCTCGGGCCACCCGAAGGCGCGCGACGTCACGTCGTCCTCCACGAACGCCAGGTGCTTGACCAGCCCGCCCAGCGTCATCTGCGACGGCGGGTGCGGTCGGCGCAGCGCCTCGGCGTCGAGCCCGCCCACCTTCCAGGCGAACTGCGCGCGGGCACGGTCGACGGAGAAGAGGAGCATCTCCGCCTCCCCGGCGAGCGGGCCGGGTTCGTCGATCCTCGTGTCCAGCGTGTTCTCGGTCATCCTCCGGACGCTAGACCCGCGCGCCGACACGCTCACGTGCGCAGCGCCCCGCGGTCGGCGCGGGGTCAGCGCGCGGCGGTCAGCACTCCGCGCGGCCGCGGCGCCAGTAGCCCATGAAGGCGACGGCCTTGCGGTCCACGCCCTTCTCGGAGACGAGGTAGCGACGCAGCGTCTTGATGGAGCCGGCCTCGCCGGCGAGCCAGGCGTAGAGCACGGTGTCCTGCGCGAGCGG
This sequence comes from Isoptericola sp. NPDC055063, assembly GCF_053608125.1. Taxonomy (NCBI): domain Bacteria; kingdom Bacillati; phylum Actinomycetota; class Actinomycetes; order Micrococcales; family Promicromonosporaceae; genus Isoptericola; species Isoptericola sp. NPDC055063. The sequence continues at coordinate 194,664 of NZ_JBSGUW010000005.1, forward strand.
CTGGCCGGTCGCGTCGACGGGGACCTCCCACAGGATGTCCGCGTCGATGTCGACGTCGGGCAGCTCGCCGTCCAGGTCGACGCCGGCGGCGGTCAGGGCCGGGCGGTCGCCCTCGGCCTCGAGCAGCTCGGGGGCCACGGGCGCGTCGGACGACGGGCGCACGCCCATGGCGAGCAGCCGGTCGGCGGCCTCCTTCACGGCGGGGACGAGCACGTCGCCGTGCTCGCGGTCCTCGCGGGGCAGCCAGGAGATCCGCACGCCGGCCGGCGCGGCCAGGGTCCAGCGGTCCTCGGGGTGCGGCACCTCGAGGAAGACCTCGCCCACGGCGTCCTCGGGCAGCGACTCGCAGATCGCCGCGATGGCGGGGACGGCGGTCTCGTCGCCGGCGAGCAGCAGCGCGTGGCTGCGCTGCGGCGGGTTGAACTCCAGCCCTCCGTGCGGGCCGTCGGTGTATCCGGCGTTGGGGCCCATGATGACCAGCGGGGCGCCCGGCGTGGCGCCGTTCGCCCAGCGGGACGCGGGCCCGGTGTCGCCGTGCAGCACGATGTCGACGTCCACCTCGTGCAGGTCCTGGCGGACGGCGCGGACGGTGTACGTGCGCAGCGGGTTACGACGCTCCTCGGGCAGCGCGCGCCACGACGTGAACCAGTCGGGGTTCTGCCGGTCGAGGTACTCCCAGCCGCCGCATGGCGCGGGGAGCAGGAACTTGATCCGCTGGTCCTTGCCGTTGTCGGCGAAGAGGTGCAGGTCCTCGCCGGTGAACGTGATGCGGATGAACGACGGGCAGAGGCGGGTCACGCGCGAGACCGTGACGTCGAACATGCGGTAGGGCTGCTCGGGGACCACCTGCGGCGTGGTCTGGTCGGCGCGCTCGGTCGCCTGGACGGTCTCGGTCACGGTGGTAAGCCTAACCTCACCTCGCCGGGGGTCCGCAAGCCCGGGTGAGCGGCGTCACACCCGCGAGGCCTCCCCCACGCCGCGGACCACGACGACGGGGCAGGCCGCCGTCCGCACCAGCGTGTGCGTGGCGGAGCCCAGCAGCAGCGAGGCGAAGCCTCCGCGCCCCCGGGTGCCCAGGAGCAGCCGCTCGGCGTCCTCCGCCTCCCGGTGCAGCACCCGCGCCACCTGCCCCTCGCGGGTCAGGCCCACGACCTCGAGGGCGCCCTCGGCCGCACCCCGCTCGCGCAGCCGCTCCTCCACGCGCGCCAGCGCCTGCTCCAGCACCGCGCCGGCGTCCGCCTCGGTGATGTCGTGCCCCTCGTGCTCGGTGGGCCCGCGCGACGCGACCCACTCGGTCACGCCAGGGCGCCACACGACGACGACGCGCAATGCGCGCCCGAGCTCCCAGGCGGTGCCGGTGGCGGCGTCGAGCGCGAGGCCCGCCGGCTCCGAGCCGTCGTAGCCGACGACGACGGGCGCGTCGGGGGGCAGGTCGGGGCGCACGCCCTCGGCGGGCACGACGACGACCGGGCAGTGCGCGTGCGCGGTCACCTGGAGCACCACGGTGCCCCGCAGCGCCTCGTACAGCCCGCCGTGCCGCGACGCGCCCAGCACGAGGGCGCCGGCGTCGGCGGACATGCCGACGAGCGCCGAGGCGGGCGAGGCGTACTCGACGAACGTCTCGGTGTCCACGCCGGGCGCGACGTCGCGGGCACGCGCGGCGGCCTCCTCGACCACCGGCCACGCCCCGGCGTCGCCGCGCTCCCCCAGGTCACCGCCGTGGGGGTGGGTCGCCGTCCCGGTGTCGCGGGCGTCGCGCACGTAGACGACGCGCAGCACGGCGCCGCGCACGCGGGCCTCGCGCGCCGCCCACGCCAGGGCGACGTCGGCGGGTCCCGACGCGTCGTAGCCCACCACCAGCGGGGCGGCCTGGTGCTCGCTCACCCCGCCATCGTCTCTCGGGACGGCCCCGCTCGACACCGCGCCCGACCCGGTCGCGACGGAGGGTCAGGCGGTGCCGCGGCCTCGCGAGCGCCAGAGCAGGTAGACGAAGTACGGCGCGCCCAGCAGGGCGGTGCCGAGCCCGGCGGGGATCTGCCCGGGCGCGATGACGACGCGCCCGAGGGTGTCGGCGGCCGACACGAGCAGGGCACCGAGCAGCACGGCGACGGGCAGCACGCGGGCGTGCCGCGCGCCGACCAGTGCCCGCGCGGCGTGCGGCGCGACGAGGCCGACGAAGCCGATGACGCCGACCGCGCAGACGGCGGCCGCGGTGGTCAGCGCCGCCGCGCCCAGCAGCACGAGGCGCGTGCGGTCCACGGCGAGGCCGAGCACGCGGGGCATGTCCTCGTCGAGGGAGAGCACGTCGAGCTCGCGCCGGTAGGTCGCCGCGAGCGGCACCATGACGACCAGCGCCAGGGCGACGGGCAGCAGCTGCTCGAGGCTGCGCCCGTAGGTGGAGCCCGACAGCCAGGTCAGGGCGAGGTTGACGTCCCACGGGGAGATCACGAGGACGACGAGCGTGATGAGCGCCGTCGTGCCCGCCTGCGCGCCGATGCCGACCAGGACGAGCCGTTCGGACCCGAGGCCGCCGCGCGACGACAGCAGGTACACGAGGGCGAAGACGACGAGCGCGCCGACCCCCGCGGCGGCGGACATCGACCAGATCCCGACCCCCGGCACGAGCAGGATCATGAGGACCGCGCCGAGGCCCGCGCCCGACGTCACGCCGAGCAGGCTGGGCTCGGCGAGCGGGTTGCGGCACACCGCCTGCACGATCGTGCCGGCGAGCGCCAGGGCCCCGCCCGCGAGGACGGCGGCGAGCACGCGCGGCACGCGCTGGTCGAGGACGAAGGAGACCTGCCGCCCGGCGGCGCCCTGCAGCCAGTTCGACACGTCGCCGAGCAGCACGAGCCGGTCCCCCAGCAGGAGCCCGGCGACCACCGCCGCCACGAGGGCGGCGACCAGGACGACGAGCACGGTGACGACCCGGGCCCGCGACCGGGGCCGGCCGAGCGCGCCGCGGGCGCCCCGCGCCCCGGCCCCGGAGTCGCGCAGGCGCCGCGCCATCCACACGAGGATGCCGGCGCCGAGGACGGTCGTCACGACGCCCGTGGGCACCGCGACGGACGCCTGACCGGGCAGGAGCGCGCGCAGCAGGACGTCGGAGCCGAGCACCACGATCACGCCGACGAGGGCCGAGAACGGCAGGAGCAGCACGTGCCGGCCGAGGCCGGGCACCTTGCGCCCCACGAGGCGGGCGATGACGGGGGCGGCCAGGCCCACGAAGCCGATGGGTCCCGCCACGGTCACGGCGATCGCGGCGAGCAGCACGGCCGCCAGCACCGCGAGCACCCGGGTGCGCCGCACGTCGATGCCGAGCACGCGGGCGGCGTCGTCCCCGAGGCCGAGCAGGTCGAGCCGGCGGGCGAGCAGCAGCGCGCCCACGACGCCGACGGCGACGACGGGTGCGGCGAGGCTGACGGTTCGCGTGCCGGACTGGACGATGCTGCCGCTGCCCCAGGCGAAGAGGCCGGTGGTCTCCTGCTCGAAGAGGACGAGCAGCACCATCGTCAGGGAGTGCAGCGCCAGCATGATGGCCGACCCGGCCAGGACGAGCCTCGTCGGGCCGTCCGCCCCGCCGCGGGCGAGGGCCAGCACGAGCCCGGCGGCGGCCAGCCCGCCGAGGAACGCGAGGCCGCCCTGCAGGTAGAACGGCACAGTGAGGCCGAGCGCGGCCGCCGCGACCACCGTGACGTACGCCCCGGCGTTGACCGCCAGCGTGTCGGGCGAGGCGAGCGGGTTGCGCGCCACCGACTGGAGCACCGCGCCGGCGACGCCGAGGGCGACGCCGACGAGCAGCCCCGCCAGCAGGCGCGGCAGCCGGGAGGACAGGAGCACCGCGACCGTGCCGTCGGTGTCCGCGCCGACGGCGGCGCGCAGCACGTCGAGCGCCCCGACGTCGGCCGTGCCCTGCGCGAGGTGGACGGCGGACAGCACGAGGACGGCGACGACGGCGAGGGCGAACGCCGCGACGACGCGCGCGGGCGCCGCTCGCCGCCCCGGCGCGGTGGCGGGGGCGGCGGACGGCAGGGAGACGGTCACGGACACGTGCGGCGGGCGGTCAGGCGAGCGCGTCGACGAGCGCGTCGATGTACGCGGCGCCCGACAGCGGGCCGCCGAACATCCAGATGCCGTCCGGGATGCGGTGCACGTCGCCGGCGGTGACGAACGGCAGCTGCTCCCAGACCTTGTTGTCCTTGAGGCCGTCGGCGAACGGGTCAGCCTCGGAGTCGTTCGCGGCGTAGACGAACTTCACGTCGTCGAGCTTCGTGAGGCCCTCGACGTCGGTCTGCGCGAGCCCGTAGTCGGGGTCGCCGCCCTCGGTCCAGGCGTCCTTGAGGCCGACGGCCTCGCCGAGCGCGCCGAAGAACGACCCGGGCGTGTACATCCGGACGGACACGGTGCCGTTCGCGATCCAGCCGTCGGCCATCGCGAACTCGGCGCCGCCGAGGTCCGCGGCCTCGAGGGCCGCCTTGCCCTCGGCGACCTTGGCGTCGAAGTCCTTCAGCGCGGACGCGGCGGCGTCCTGCGTGCCGGTGACCTCGCCGAGGGTGGTCACCGTCTCCTTCATGTACCCGAGCGGGTCGGTGCCGTCGGAGCCGCGCAGCGTGAGGACGGGAGCGACCTCCTCGATCTGCGTGATGACGTTCTCCGGCAGGTCGGTCGTGGTCACGACCAGGTCCGGCTCGAGCGCCGAGATCGCGTCGAGGCTCGGCTCGCCGCGGTCGCCGACGTCGGGCGTGCCCTCGTCGATCGGCGCGGTGGTGTCCCAGGTGTTGTAGCCCTTGACGTCGGCCTGGCCGGCGGGCTGCACGCCGAGCGCGACGAGGTTCTCGGTGAGCCCCCACTCCAGCGAGACGACGTCGGTGGCGGGGGCGTCCAGCGTGTGCTCGCCGCGCTCGTCGGTGTACGTGACGGGGCCGGTCGCGGCCGAGGTCTCGGGGGCGGCCTCCGCGGCGGGGTCCTCGGTGGTGCCGCAGGCCGCGAGGGAGAGGGCGGCCACCGCGGCGGTGGCGCCGACGAGCAGCGAGCGGGTGGGGGTGCGCATGGGTGTCTCGGTGTCCTTCGTGTCGGCACGCCGCGGGGCGGGCGCGCGGGGCCGCCGGCGCGGGCCGGCGGGAGGTCGGTGGGGTCAGGCGCGCGCGTCGTGCCGGCCGACGGCCTCGCAGCGGGTGCGCCCGGTACCCGGGTGGGTCATGACGTCGACGCGGATGCCGTAGACCTCGGTGAGGAGCTCGCTGGTGAGCACCTCGGCGGCGGGGCCGGAGGCCCGCACCTCGCCGCGGTGCAGCACCACGACGTGGTCGGCGACGGCGGCGGCCTGGTTGAGGTCGTGCAGGACGACGCCGACGGCCACGCCGTGCTCGGCGGCGAGGTCCCGCACCAGGTCGAGCAGCTCCACCTGGTAGCGCAGGTCGAGGTAGGTCGTGGGCTCGTCGAGCAGCAGCACGCCGGTGTCCTGAGCGAGGCAGGTCGCGAGCCACACGCGCTGCAGCTCCCCGCCGGAGAGCTCGTCCACGCCCCGCTCGGCCATGTCGGCCACGCCCGTGACGTCCATGGCGTGCGCGATGGCGCGCGGCCCGTCGGCGTCGGCGGAGCGGAACCGCCCGCGGTAGGGGTGGCGGCCGTAGGCGACGACGTCGCGCACGGTGACGCCGCTCGGCGTGGGGTGGCTCTGCGAGAGCAGCGTGACCCGGCGGGCGAAGTCCTTCGGGTGCAGGGCCAGGGCGTCGGTCGCGCCGCTGCCGTCCGCGAGCGTGACGCTGCCCGCGTCGGGACGGTGCAGGCGGGCGAGCGAGCGCAGCAGCGTCGACTTGCCCGAGCCGTTGGGGCCCAGCAGCGCGGTCACGGCGCCCGGCCGCAGCTCGATCGCGGCGCCGTCGACGACGGTGCGGCGGTCGTAGGAGAGCCGCAGGTCGCGCCCGGCCAGCGCGGCAGCGGGGCGGGCGGCGAGCACGGGGGGCGCCGAGGACGCCAGGGTCTGACTCACGTAGGTGAGGCTAACCTTCACCAGATCATTTCGTCATCCCCCTGTTGCGTAATTCCCTGTGACTCGGGTCACGCCGGGCCCCACGGAGCGGTTGACACGGGCCATCGTCGATGACAGCGTTATCACCGCCCTGGTCTAGACCAATGGAGGTAACCATGACCATGCCCACGAGACCCCGCAACGCCGCCGGTCTCCTCTCCGCCGCCGCGCTCCTCGCCGCGGCGGCCGTCGCCGTCCCGGCCGCCGCGGCGTCCGCCGCGCCGCTCGCGCCGTCGAGCCTCGCGACCCCGTCGACCTCGTCGCGCTCCGCGGCCGCCGACCTGCCGGTCGTCAGCCCCGCGCCCCAGCAGATGTGGCGCGCCGGCCGCGACGTGCCCCTTACCGGGAGGGTCGACGTCGTCGTCGACGAGCACACCGACGCCCCCGCCCGCGACGCGCTGGTCCGGGCGCTGCGCGCCCACGGGGTCACGAAGGTCCGCGTGATCGACCCCGCCGGGTCGGCGGGGCCCGGTCGGGCGCCGCTGCAGCTCCTGCTCGGCGACGCCGGCCGCGCCGACGTGCGCGCCGCCCTCGGCGACGTGTCCGTCCCCGACCACGCCGAGGGGTACGCCCTGCGCGTCGACCGCGGCGCGGGAGGCGGCGTCGGCACCGTGGCCCTCGCCGGGGCGGACGCGGACGGTCAGTTCTACGCCGTGAAGTCGTTCCAGCAGCTCCTCGTCACCCGGGGAGGCGACACGTCCGTCGCGGGCGCGGCCGTGCAGGACTTCCCGTCCATGCCGCTGCGCGGCACCATCGAGGGCTTCTACGGCGAGCCGTGGACGGCGGCCGAGCGGCTCGACCAGATGGCGTTCTACGGCGACCTCAAGGCGAACACCTACGTTTACGCGCCCAAGGACGACCCGTACCACCGCGAGCAGTGGCGAGACCCGTACCCCGCGGACAAGCTCGCCGAGCTCACGGACCTCGTCGACGCGGCCACCGCGAACCACGTGCGCTTCACGTTCGCGCTCTCCCCCGGCAACAGCATCTGCTACACCAGCGACGCCGACATGGCCGCCCTCGAGGCCAAGTTCCAGGCCCTGTACGACGTCGGGGTGCGGGCCTTCAACGTGCCCCTCGACGACATCGACTACTCGCGCTGGGCGTGCGACTCCGACCGCGAGGCCTACGGCGACCCGTCGCCCGGGGCCGCCGGCCAGGCGCAGGCCGACTTCCTCACCCGGGTGCAGCAGGGCTGGATCGAGACGCACGACGGCGCCCAGCCCCTCCAGATGGTGCCGACCGAGTACTACAACACCACCGAGTCGCCCTACAAGGCCGCGCTACGCACCATGGACGACGACGTCGTCGTCATGTGGACCGGCAACGACGTCGTGCCGCAGTCGATCTCGATCGCGCAGGCCCAGGAGGCCGACACCGTGTTCGGCGGGCCCACGTTCCTCTGGGACAACTACCCCGTGAACGACTTCGGGCAGACCAGCGGCCGGCTCCTGCTCGCGCCCTACGACAAGCGCGAGCCCGGCCTCTCCGACCACCTGGCGGGCCTCGTCTCCAACCCGATGAACCAGGCCGCGGCCAGCAAGGTCGCCGTCTTCGGCATGCTCGACTTCGCCTGGCACGACCGCGGCTACGACCGCGACCGCAGCTGGACCGAGGCGATGCGCTACCTCGCCCACGACGACGAGCGGGCCGTCGAGGCGCTCCTCGCGTTCGGCGACCTCAACCACCTGGCGCCGAGCTTCGGCGACCCGTGGCAGCCGCAGGCCCCCGCGCTCGCGGCCGACGTCGCCACGTTCTGGGACCGCTGGGAGGCCGGCGACCGGCAGGCCGCCGTCGACGGGCTGCGGCACCGCGCCGAGCTCGTCGCCGCGATCCCCGAGACCCTGCGGTCCGCGGACGTCGACCCCGGCTTCCTCTCCGACGCGAGGCCCTGGCTCGACGCCGACGACCTGTGGGGCGACGCCTTCGTCGCCACCCTCGACGCCGCGCAGGCGGACGTCGACGGCGACGACGCCGCCCGCGACGCCCTCCTCGCCCGGGCGAAGGAGTCCGCCGACTCCGCGGCGAAGGTGCTCGTGGACCCGCCGGACAACCGCTGGGGCGTCGCCCCGGTGAAGCTGGGCGACGGCGTGCTCGACACCTTCCTCACCGCCCTGGGCGGTGACCTCAGCTCCTGACCGTGCCGCCCGGACGAGCCACGGGGGCGAGGGGTCGGCGCGCGCCGGCCCCTCGCCCCCGACCCGCTCCGGTTCACACCGGTTCACACCGGGTCACTTCAGGTCACCCCGGCGCTCCGGCCTCCTGGACCCACATCACTCCCAGCTCGCGCAGCATCGCCGCGGCGCCCGCGCCGTGCATGACGGACCGCTCCCCCAGCGCCGAGTACCGCGGGCGGCGCACGTCGCTCGGCGGCAGCCGCCGGGCGAGGGCGGCCTCGACCGTGTCGAGCAGCCGCGCACCGGCCCGGCGCACCGGCCCGTCGATGACGACGTCCGCGACGTCGAGGATCGCGACCTGGGCGCAGATCAGCGCCGCCAGCCCCTCCGCGGCGCGGTCGACGCGCGCGGCCAGCGCCCGCAGCTCGCCCGACGCGGGGCCGTCCCCCGGCGCCGCGACGTCGTCGAGCCGCTCGACCGGGAGTCCCTCGAGCACCGCGGGCAGGCCGGCGACGGTCTCCAGGCAGCCGCGCCGCCCGCAGGAGCAGAGTCGGTCGCTCACGCCGAGGTCGATGTGCCCGACCTCGCCCGCGCGCTGCCGGTCGCCGAGGTGGACGCGCCCGTCGAGCAGCACGGCCGAGCCGACGCCCGTGTCGACGTGCAGCACGATGACGCCCGCGCCCGGGGCGCCCTGGTGGGAGACCTCCGACAGCGCGACGGCCGTCGCGTCGTTCACGAGGACGACCTCGTGCCCGAGGACGGCGGCCAGCGGGCCGGCGAGGTCCACGTCCTCCCACCCGAGCTGCAGGGCCTCGGTGACCCGGCCGTCCGGGGAGACGATGCCCGGGACGGCCACGCCCACGGCGAGCAGCTCGCGGCCGTCGCGCTCGGCCAGGCCGGCGAGCAGCGGGGCGAGCGCCCCGACCACGTCGTCCGCCGTGGGGCCCGCGGCCAGCGGCGCCCGCGCCGTCGCCCCGATCGCCCCGTCGAGCCCGCCGACCCCGGCGCGCACGCCGCCCGGCGTCACGTCGGCCATCAGCAGGCAGGAGTGCTGGGTGTCGACCCGCAGCGGCGTCGCGGGCTTGCCCCGGCCCTGCGGGCGGCCCGCGCCCTCGGCGACCAGGCGCCGGGCCACCAGGTCCTGCACGATCTCGGACACCACCGCGCGGGCGAGCCCGACCGAGCGCGCGATGTCGGCCCGGGAGACCTCGCCGGCGCCGCTCAGCACGCTCTGCAGCACCAGCCGGGTGTTGCGCTCGCGCAGCCCCGCAGGGGTCGCCTTCTGCGCGACGCGCACCGGTCCCGACGTCATCGACCCTCCCCGCGGCCTCGAGGACCCGGCGACGGGCGCCTACCCGGCCCCGTAGACCGCCAGCTCCTGCAGATGGAGGCTATAGGCATTGGTGGTGTTCCCGAACCCGGTGACCCGCACGTACCGGTAGCGGCCGTCGACGGCGTACCGGTCGCCCACGTCCGTCTGCGGGGCGTGCTCCGTCTTCTGGGCAAGCAGCGTCCAGGACTGGCCGTCGACGCTGCCCTCCACGCGGTAGAGGTACGACCGGCGGTCGGCGTAGTACGGCGTCACCCGGACCGCCGACAGGTCGTGGGCGGCGCCCAGGTCGACCTGCAGCGACGAGGGCGTCCCGCCGCACGCCGCCGGGAGGCAGAACCATCCCGTGCTCAGGTCGGCGTCGACCGCCTTGGCCGGCCCCCGGCCCGCCTCCGCGCTCGTGGCCGTCGCCGGCGCGCCCTCGCTGAGCGGCGTGGGCGGCGGCGCGTCGCAGGCCACCGTCGGCGCCCCGAAGGACAGCGCGTCGAAGTACCGGTTGGCGTCCGACTGGTCCACCTGCAGGCGCAGCTGGGTCACCCCGGTGACGTCCACGTCCAGGCGGACCGCCTCCGTGCCGGGGCCCGACGGGCCGCTGCGGAGCACGCCGGTCTGCTCCAGAAGCCTGCCGTCGCCGTAGACCCGCACCACCACGTCGCCGTCGGCGGTGTGGTTCATGGCGTCGTCGATGCCGACGACGGTCGTGAGGCTCTGGCAGGTGCCGCCGAGCTCGAAGCGCACGTCGGCGTTGGAGTTGGTGCCCAGGCCCTTCGCGTACGCCACCCCGTCGAGCCGGATCGGCGCACCGTCGCCGGCCGGGGTCGCGTCGGTGACCGTGTCCCGCTTCACCGGGTGCAGCCCGTCGTGGTTGCGCGACGAGGAGAACGCGAGGTCGCTGAGCTGGTAGCGCCCGGGCGACGCGACCGGGAGCACCGCCGACGCCGTCCTCTCCTGGGACCCGTCCGCCCGGTCGAAGCGGACCGTGACGTCGACGGTCACCTCGTCGGTGCCCTCCGGCAGCGCGGCGGTGCGGCGGATCGTCCAGGTCCGCTCGGCCGTCTCCCCGGGGCCGATCTCGTCCGGCTGTTCCCCGGTCGGGACCACCTCGACCCCGGCGGGCGCCGTGACCTCGACGCGTACGCCGGTGGCCGCGGCGAAGTAGTTGGTGTTGGTCACCGACGCGGTCACCTGCGCGGCCTCCGGCCCGGTGCCCGCCTGCGTGACCGAGCCCGTCGGCCGCAGGGTCAGGGGGACGTCGTAGCGGTCGTCCTGCAGGCGGTGGAGCGTCCGCGACGCCTCCCGGTAGGCGCTGCCCGACGGCCGGGTCGGGTAGACCGTGCGGTCCGCGATCCACTCCTCCGCCATCGCGTCGTAGTCGATGTCGGGCAGCGCCTCGCCGGTCTCCAGGTGCGCGCGGAGCGCGTCGAACAGGCGCTCCCACCGCGGCAGGTAGTAGTCGTCCAGCAGGCCGGACCGCTCGCGGTAGGCGTAGTCGTGCAGGTCGGTGGTCGCCGGCCCCCAGGAGGTGATCAGCCGGCGTGCGTCCTGCTCGAGGTCGGCCGCCTCCTGCGGGTCGCCAGCCGCGGCGCGCGCCTGCGCGGTCCACGGGCCCAGGAGGAAGTGCTCGTCGGTGCCCAGGAGGTCGTCGAGCCCGCGGATGTGCTCCGTCCAGGACCGCGTGAGGCGGGTGAGCTCGTCGAGGTCCCCGGCCTGGTACGCCGCCTGGATCTGGGGCAGCAGGGTGCGGGACCGGTCGGCCACCGACTGCCGCGCGACGTCGACCAGGTCGTACCGGTAGGCCGCGCTGCCCCGCAGCGACGGGTCCACGTCGAGCAGCGCGGGCAGGGCCCGCGCGAACGCCGCCGGGTCGTAGGCGAAGGCGGCCTGCGCGTACGTGTGCGGCCGCGTCGCCGACAGGCTGGGCGTCGCCGCGAACAGCCCGCCGTGCCCCGAGGAGCGGCCCCCGGTGGGCGGGATGGCGTACGCCGTGTCCGCGAGCACCTGCCACGCCCGGCGGGCGGCGGGGTCGGCCCCGCCGTAGCGCGCGTCGGCGTAGTCGGCGAACCAGCGGTCGACGTCGACCGGGCCGTCGTGCCAGGGCAGCTCGGCGAGGAACTCCATCGCGACGGGGTTGTTGCCGCTCGCCTCGGGCAGGATCGCCACGCCGTCGAGCGCGCTGCCGGGGCGCTCCAGCCACGCCCAGAACCGCTCGTTCCAGGCCCGGACCGGCGCGCCGATCGTCGAGTTCCCGCCGAAGTTCCAGATGGACCCGAAGGCGTAGGGCGTGCCCTTCCAGTCGCTGTCCCGGTCGGGCTTCAGCGCCCGGTCGGCGAGGCCGTCGACCACGAGCATCCGGCTTCGGTCGATCGCTGCGACGGTCTCCGGGCGCGGGTTGCTCTGCCAGCCGAGGATGACCCAGATCGCGCCCGGGTGGGCCGCCTCGAGCGCGTCCTGCACCGCCACCGACGCGTCGCCCACGGGGATGTCGCCGGCGCGCCCGCCCTCGTGCAGCAGGTCCATCTTGAACATCGTCGACGACCCCAGGACCCGCTCCTGCACGGCGTAGTACCGCTGCGCGACGCGGTCGAAGGTCGGGTCCGTGGGCGCCAGCCAGTCCGGCCTCGTGAACCCGCTCCACGTGCCCTGCGGCACCGTCTTCGCGCCGGGGTTGCGCTGCTCGAAGTCGGTCGGCACGGTGCCGAAGTAGCCGGGCAGCACCGGCGTGATGCCGAGCGAACGCATCCGGTCGGCGATCCGGCGGCCGAGGTCCGCGCGCTCGGCGAGCAGGTGCTCGGTGACCGGCGCCGTGAACCCGGACATGTTCTGCAGCAGCCACCACGGCTGGTAGCCGGGGCTCGGGACCCACTGCCGCATCTCCTGCGCCGAGTAGCCGAACGACTGCAGCGTCTCCGCGTAGACGGCGTCGGCGCCCACGGGCATGAACATCTCGTTCACGCCGTGCATGGCCGCCACGTCGATCTCCCGCTCCCAGTCCTCGAAGGTGCGGAAGGGGCCGGAGTAGCCGTCCTCGGTGTCGTTGCCGGAGAACCGGTGCGAGACGAGCGAGGTGTGCGTGATCGGCTCGCGCGGCAGAGGCAGCCGCGCCGGGAGGTCCAGCTGGTCCCCGGTCCAGGAGACGTCCGCCTGCGCGACGTCCTTGAGGTACCAGTTGACGCCCATGAGCAGGGCCGAGGTGCTGCTGCCCTCGACGACCAGCCGGCCGCCGTGCGCCGCGACCCGGAAGGTCTCGCGCCCGTCGTCGGCCGCGATGGTGGAAAGGCCCACCTGCCCGGCGTACCGCGGGCCGAGCACCCGCCGCAGGACGTCGCGCGCGGGCCGGGTGTCGAACGTGCCCGCTCCCGCCACGGTCCGTGCCGCACCGCCGTCCGTGGGTGGCGGTCCGGCGGCGCCGGCCGCGCCCGCCCCCGTCACGGCGAGCATCGCGACGCCGACCAGCGTGGCGAGCGCCTTCGTGGAGAACTTCCGCAGCGTCGTGCTCCCGACCATGGTCTGCCCCTTTGCAGCGATTATGATCGCGGCCCAACCTAAACCCGCTCCACGGGCCGGTCAAGGGTCGCGGCGCCCGCCGCGGACGTCGCCCGGGCCCCGGTCGCAGCGGCCCCCTAGGGTGCGGTCATGACCGACGACGTGGGGCGAGCAGTCATCGCCGACCTCAGCACGATCCCCAACCCGCAGGCCGTGGACCGCACGGCCGTGGTCGAGCTCGGGGGCGTCGAGCAGTTCGTCTCGATCCGCGGCCGGGACCGCGCGAACCCGGTGCTCCTCGTCTGCCACGGCGGGCCCGCCGTCCCGTCGCTGCCCACGTCGTGGATCTGGCAGCGCGGCGTGGAGGACTACTTCACCGTCGTCAACTACGACCAGCGCGGCAGCGGCAGGTCCGTGGGCGGCGTCGTCGACGACACCGACATGAGCGTGGACCGCTACGTCGACGACCTCGTCGAGCTGATCGCCTGGCTGCAGGGCGAGCTCGGCGTCGAGCGGGTCGGTCTCCTCGGGCACAGCTGGGGCTCGATCCTCGGCGTCCTGCTCGCCCGGCGCCGGCCCGACCTGCTCTGGGCGTACGTCGGCGTCGGCCAGGTGATCTGCGGGCAGGACAACGAGTCCGAGGCCTTCGCCCACGCGGTGCGCAGCGCCACCGCCGACGGGAACGCCGGGGCGCTGGCCGAGCTGCGTGCCCTCGGCGACTACCCCGGCGAGGAGCCGCTCACCGTCGAGCGGATCATCGTGTGCCGGCGGTGGGCGCAGCACTACGGCGGCCTGTCCGCCTACCGCGCGGAGTCGCTGTACTTCTTCGAGTCCGAGGCGCTGTCGCCGTACTACTCCGCCGACGACCTGGAGCTCATCGGGGAGGGGCAGTCGATCACGCTCCCCCGCGTCCTGGACGACGTCCTCGGCTTCGACGCCAGCGACCAGGTCGAGTTCGACGTGCCGATCATCCAGCTCCTCGGCCGGCACGACTACACGACGCCCACCGCGCCCGTGGAGCGGTGGTTCGAGCGGGTCACCGCGCCGTCGAAGGACCTCGTCTGGTTCGAGCACTCGGCGCACCTGTGCATGCACGAGGAGCCCGGCAGGTTCGTCGTCAGCCTGGTGGACCTGGCGCTCCCGCACGCCACGCGCTGACCGCGACGCCCGGCGCGCCTAGCGCGTCGCCCAGAACGCCACGGCGGACGCGGCGGCGACGTTGAGCGAGTCCACTCCCCCGGCCATCGGGATCCGCACGACGACGTCGGCGGCGTCCACCGCGCCGCGCGAGAGGCCGTCGCCCTCGGTGCCCAGCACCATCGCGAGGCGCTCGGGCAGGTCGGCCACCAGGTCGTCGAGGGACACCGAGTCGTCGGAGAGGGCCAGGGCGGCGACGGTGAAGCCGTCCTCCTGGAGGGCGTGCAGACCGCCCGGCCACGACTCCAGGCGCGTCCACGGCACCTGGAAGACCGTCCCCATCGACACCCGCACCGAACGCCGGTACAGCGGGTCCGCGCAGCGCGGCGACACGAGGACGGCGTCCACGCCGAGGGCCGCGGCCCCGCGGAAGATGGCCCCGACGTTCGTGTGGTCGACGATGTCCTCCAGCACGGCGACGCGGCGCGCGCCGGCGCCGCCGCGGGCGCCCGCGATCAGCTCGTGCACGCTCGGCAGCACGGGGCGGTGCATGGCCGCGAGCGCCCCGCGGTGCAGGTGGAACCCGGTGATGCGCTGGACGACCTCGTCGCTCCCGACGTAGACGGGCGCGTCGGGGTGCGCGTCGATGACGTCGGCCATGGAGTCGAGCCACTTCTCGCCCATGAGGAACGACCGCGGCCGGTGGCCGGCCTCCAGCGCGCGGCGGATCACCGACGACGACTCGGCCATGTACAGCCCCTCGGCGGGCTCGCGCACGGAACGCAGCTTCACGTCCTTGAGGTCGGTGTAGTCGTGCAGGCGCGGGTCGGCGGGGTCGGCGATGCGGGTGACGCGGTCGGCCGGGGCGCCGGGCTCGGGGGTGCTCACCGGGGCATTCTCCCCCGGGACGGCAGCCGGTCCGCGACCGGGCCCCGCCGTCAGCGCGCCGGTCACCGCCCGAGGGCGTCCTCGAGCGTCGGCACGCCACCCGACGCGCGCCACGCGCCCGGCGTCCGGCCGTGGCGGCGCACGAAGGCGCGGTGGAAGCCCGGCACGGAGTCGTAGCCGACGCGGCGGGACACGGCCTCGACGGACGCGTCGCCGTCGCGCAGCAGCCGGGCCGCGGCGTCCAGGCGGCAGCCCGCGACGTACGCCATCGGCGGCTCGCCCACGGTGGCGGTGAACCGCTCGGCGAAGGCCGAGCGGGACAGGCGCGCGACGGCCGCCAGGGACTCCACGGTCCACGGGTCGGCGGGCGCCGCGTGCACGGCCCGCAGCACCGGGCCCAGCGCGGGGTCGCGCAGCGCGGCGATCCACCCGGACGCCGGCTCCTCGGCCTCCAGCCAGCCGCGCACCACGTGCACGAGCAGCACGTCCGCCAGGCGCGCGGTGACGACGTCGGTGCCCGGCCGCGGACGCCGCACCTCGTGGTCGATGGCGGTGACCAGCGCGCGGAGCCAGGTCCCGTCGGGATCCGCGCCGGACGCCGCGACGCCCGGGCCGTTCGTGCCGGGGGCCCGCAGGACCGGCGGGAGGCTGGCGAGCAGGCGGCCCACCCCGGGGTCGGTGAACCCGACCGCGCCGCACACGAGCGTCGCGGGGCGGCCACCGCCGTCGATGCGCAGCTGCTCGTACCGGTCGGCGACCACGGTCCGGTCCACGTCCCACAGCCCCGTCGCGGGGTCGTCGGCGGCACCGGTGATGCGGTGGCCGGTGCCGTGCGGCACCAGCACCAGGTCGCCGGGGGCGAGGTCGTGCCGCTCGCCCTCGACGTCGACGACGGCGCGCCCGTCGAGCAGCAGGTGGAACATCGTCGTGCCCGGCAGGGCCGGCAGCGCGAGCCCCCACGGCTCGGAGTAGCGGCCCGTGGAGCAGAAGACGGCGGTCATCTCGAGGTCGCCCAGCACCTGGGCCCACGGGTCCTCCTGCGGGAGCCCCGCGCCCGGCACGGGCAGCAGCGTCGCGGCGTCGGCCATGCCGCCATCCTCGCGC
Source organism: Isoptericola sp. NPDC055063 (assembly GCF_053608125.1). Taxonomy (NCBI): domain Bacteria; kingdom Bacillati; phylum Actinomycetota; class Actinomycetes; order Micrococcales; family Promicromonosporaceae; genus Isoptericola; species Isoptericola sp. NPDC055063. The sequence continues at coordinate 210,754 of NZ_JBSGUW010000005.1, forward strand.
TGTTCCGGACGATCGGTCAAGAACCTCGGAGATCACGGCATGGTTCGTCCGCCCGTCGGGCGGAAGTCTGGGACCAGTCGCCGGGCCGCACGGGCCCGGCCGGAGGAAGGAAGAGTCATGGACGTGCTGGTGGTCGGAGCGACGCGAGGCAGCGGCCTCGCCCTGACCCGTCGCCTCGTGGCGGACGGGCACCGCGTCACCGCGTTCGGGCGGACGGCGAGCGCGACGTTCGGCCAGGTCGAGGGGCGGGTCGAAGGGCCGGGCAGCCTGCGGCCCCTCGACGGCGACGCGCTGGACCCGGAGTCGGTCGCCAAGGCCGTGGCCGGACAGGACGCCGTGGTCGTCACGCTCGGCATCTCGGACAACCCGCTGGCCGTGCAGTGGCTGCGCCGGTCGAGCACCCCGACGGACGTCCGCTCGCGCGGCACCGCGACCGTCGTCGCGGCCATGCGGGAGACCGGCGTGCGCCGGCTCGTCGTGCAGAGCACGTACGGCCTCGGCGACTCGTGGCGGCACCTGGACCTCACGTGGAAGCTGGTGTTCCGGTTCGTCATCGGCCGCCAGTTCACCGACTCGGGGCGGCAGGAGGACGTGGTGCGCGCCAGCGGGCTGGACTGGACGCTCGTGCGGCCCGTCTCGCTCACCAACTCCCCCGACGGCGCGCCCGCCGAGGCCCCCGCCCACGTCACGACCGACGACACCCGGCGCGGCCTCAAGGTCTCGCGGGCGCAGCTCGCCGGCGTGCACGCCGCGGCGCTCGGCGACCCGGGCACCGTCGGCGCCACGCTCAGCGTGTCGGCCTGAGCGCCGTCGGTGCGTCAGGCGGCGCGTCGGGCGGGGTGTCGGGGCGTCGTGCCAGGATCGCGGTCGTGACCACCGACCCCGCCCGCGCCGGCGTCGCGCCCGCCGTCGTCCTGCGCGACCGCGTCCCTGCCGACCTGCCCGCCCTCACCGAGGCCCTCGCCGGCCAGCAGCCGGCGTCGGGCTACCCGCACCGCTGGCCCCTGCCGTTCCCGGTCGAGGAGTTCATCGTCCGTCCCGACGAGGAGCGCGCCTGGGTCGCCGAGGTGGACGGCGCGGTCGTCGGGCACGTCAGCGTGACGGCCGTGCCCGACGACCGGTTCGGCGCGATCTGGTCCGCGGGCGCCGGTCGACCGGTCCACGAGCTGGGCTGCGTGTCCGTCCTGTTCGTCGGCCCCACGGCGCAGGGCCGGGGCGTCGGCGGCGCCCTCCTCGACGTCGCCGTCGCCCACCTGCACGCGCAGGGCCGCACCCCGGTGCTCGACGTCGACGACCGCGACGGCGTGGCGCACGCCGTCTACCTGCACCGCGGGTGGCGCGTGGTCGGCGAGGCCCGGTTCGACTGGCAGCGCGAGGGCGCGCCGCCGGCCCGGATGCTCGTCCTGCCCTGACCACACGAAGACATCGAGCGTGCTGACCTGCTCCTCGCACGGGCCGCGCGAGGAACGAGTCAGCACGCTCGATGCTGGGGCACGGCTCCGGGATCAGACCCCGGCGGGGCCGGCCACCACGTCCTCCTCCTCGACGGCGGGGGCGCTGAACTGCGACTCGTAGAGCCGCGCGTACGCCCCTCCGGCGGCGAGCAGCGCGTCGTGGTCGCCCTGCTCCACGATCTGCCCGTGCTCCATCACCACGATGGTGTCGGCGTCACGGATGGTAGACAGGCGGTGCGCGATGACGAACGACGTGCGGTTCGCCCGCAGCGCGTTCATCGCCTGCTGCACCAGCACCTCGGTGCGGGTGTCGACCGAGCTCGTCGCCTCGTCGAGCACGAGGATCTCCGGGTCGGCCAGGAACGCCCGCGCGATGGTGAGCAGCTGCTTCTCGCCCGCGGACAGCGAGGTGGCCTCGTCGTCCAGGAGGGTGGCGTACCCGTCGGGCAGCGTGCGCACGAACGGGTCCACGTGGGTCGCCTCGGTGGCGGCGAGGAACTCCGCCTCCCCCACCGTGGCGCCGTCGCGCACGCCGTAGCGCAGGTTCTCCTCGATGGTGCCCTTGAACAGCCACGTGTCCTGCAGCACCATGCCGATCCGCTTGCGCAGGTCATCGCGCGTCATGTCGCGGCTGTCCACGCCGTCGAGCGTGATGCGCCCCGAGTTGACCTCGTAGAACCGCATGAGCAGGTTGACCAGCGTCGTCTTGCCGGCGCCCGTCGGCCCGACGATCGCGATCGTCTGGCCGGGCTCCGCGACGAGGTCGAGGTGCTCGATGAGCGGCGTCTCGGGGTCGTAGGAGAACGACACGTCCTCGAACGCGACCCGGCCCTGCACGTGCCCCAGCCGGCGGGGGGCCGACGGGTCCGGGTCCTGCTCCGGGGCGTCGAGCAGCTCGAACACCCGCTCGGCCGACGCGACGCCCGACTGCAGCAGGTTCATCATCGACGCGATCTGCGTGAGCGGCTGCGTGAACTGCCGCGAGTACTGGATGAACGCCTGCACGTCGCCCAGGGACAGCTGCCCCGAGGCCACGCGCAGCCCGCCGATCACGGCCACGATCACGTAGTTGAGGTTGGCCAGGAAGCCCATCGACGGCTGCATCGTGCCGGAGATGAACTGCGACTTGCGGGACGCGTCGTACAGCGCCTCGTTCTCCTCGCCGAACTTCGCCGCGGCCGCCTCCTGGCGCCCGTAGACCTTCACCAGCGAGTGACCGGTGAACATCTCCTCGACGTGCGCGTTGAGGCGCCCGGTCGCGGCCCACTGCGCCACGAACTGCGGCTGCGACCGCTTGGCGATCTGCATGGTCAGGACGATCGACAGCGGCACGGTGATCAGCGCGACCAGGGCCAGCACCCACGAGATCCAGAACATCATGCCGAGCACGCCGATCACGGTGAGCACGGAGGTCACGAGCTGCGCGAGCGTCTGGGTCGTGGTCTGCGCGACGTTGTCGATGTCGTTGGTGACGCGCGAGAGGATCTCGCCCTTGGCCTGCTTGTCCACGTAGCTCAGCGGGATGCGGTGGAGCTTGGCCTCCACCTCGTCGCGCAGGCGGCGCATGGTGTTCTGCACCGCGATCGTCATGATGCGCGCCTGCAGCCAGCCGAAGAGGAACGCGCCCACGTACACGGCGAGCACCCACGTCAGGATCTCGGCGAGCCGGGTGAAGTCCACCCCCTGGCCGACGACGACCCCGTGCATCGAGGCGAGCATGTCGGCCTGCGTGGTGTCGCCGGAGGCCCGCAGGCCCTCGACCACCTGGTCGACGGGCGTCCCGGCGGGGACCTGCGGCGACTCGATCGCCTTGCCGACCACGCCGGCGAAGATGACGTTGGTGGCCTCGCCGAGGATCTTCGGGCCGGCCACGGTGAGCGCCACCGAGACGACGCCGCACAGGGTGAGCAGGATGACGCGCGCCCGCTCGGGGCGCATCACGCGGGCGAACCGCACGAGCGACCCGCGGAAGTCCATCGCCTTCGCGCCGGGGGCCCCGCCCATGCCACCCATGGGGCCGTGCCCGCCGCCCCCGCGGGGTCCTCCGGCGGGTCGGCCGGCCGGTGCCTTGCGTTCGGTGCTCATGCCGCCTCCTCGAGGGACATCTGGGAGGTGACGATCTCCTGGTAGGTCTCGTTGTCGGCCAGCAGCTCGGCGTGCGTGCCGCGCCCGACGATGCGCCCGTGGTCCAGCACGAGGATCTGGTCCGCGTCCCGGATGGTCGCCACGCGCTGGGCGACGACGAGGACGGTCGCGTCCTTCGTCCGGGGCCGCAGCGCCGCGCGCAGGCGCGCGTCGGTGCTGTAGTCGAGCGCCGAGAACGAGTCGTCGAACAGGTAGATGCTCGGGCGCCGCACGACGGCCCGCGCGATCGCGAGCCGCTGCCGCTGGCCGCCGGAGAACGTCGTGCCGCCCTGCGCCACGGGGGCCTCGAGCCCCTCGGGGAGGGCCTCGACGAAGTCGCGCGCCTGCGCGATCTCCAGCGCCTGCCACATCTCGTCCTCGGTGGCGTCGGCCTTGCCGTAGCGCAGGTTGTCCGCGATCGTGCCGCTGAACAGGAACGCCTTCTGGGGCACCAGGCCCTGGATGGACCCGAGGTCCGCCGTGGTCAGGTCGCGCACGTCCACGCCGTCCACGAGCACCCGCCCGTCGGTGACGTCGAACAGGCGCGGCACCAGGTTGAGCAGCGTGGTCTTGCCCGCACCCGTCGAGCCGATGATCGCGGTGACCTGGCCGGGCGACGCGGTGAACGTCAGGTCGTGCAGCACGGGCTCGTCGGCGCCCGGGTACCGGAACTCGACTCCGTCGAACCGCACCTCGCCGCGCGGGCCCTCGCCGTCGGCCAGGGACGTGAGGGACACGGGCGCGGCCGGCTCGGTGACCGAGGTCTCGGTGTCCAGGACGTCGGTGATGCGGCCCGCGGCGACCGAGGCGCGCGGCACCATCATCACCATCATCGTGGACATCATCACGGCCATGAGGATGTACATGATGTAGCTGAGGAACGCCATGAGCGCGCCCACCTGCATCTCGCCGTTGTCGATGCGCTGCGCGCCGAACCACAGCACGGCGACGCTCGAGGCGTTCATGATCAGCATGACCATCGGGAACGCCAGGGCCATGAGCTTGCCGGCGTTCAGCGACGTGTCGTACAGCGCCTCGTTCGTGGCGCCGAACCGCTCCAGCTCGCGGTCCTCGCGGACGAAGGCGCGCACCACCCGCAGGCCGGTGATCTGCTCGCGCAGGACGCCGTTGATGGCGTCGATCCGCTTCTGCATGGCCCGGAAGTAGGGCACCATCCGCCACATCAGCAGGCCCATCGCGATGCCCAGGACCGGGACGACGACCAGCAACAGCCCGGAGAGCGCGACGTCCTCCTGCAGCGCCATGATGACGCCGCCGACCAGCATGATCGGCGCCATCACCATGATGGTGAAGGTCATCAGCACGACCATCATCACCTGCTGCACGTCGTTGGTCGTGCGGGTGATGAGCGACGGGGCGCCGAACTGCCCGAGCTCGCGCGCGGAGAAGCCCTGCACGGAGTCGAACAGGTCGCGCCGCACGTCGCGGCCCAGCGCCGTGGCGGTGCGCGCGCCCAGGAACACCGCGCCGATCGCGCACACGACCTGGCCCAGGCTGACGACGAGCATCCAGCCGCCCACGCGCATGATGTAGGCGGTGTCGCCCGTGGTCACGCCGTTGTCCACGATGTCGGCGTTGAGGGAGGGCAGGTAGAGGGAGGCGAGCGTCGCGAGCAGCTGGAGCACCAGCAGCAGCGCGACGGCGCCGGAGTACGGGCGCAGATAGCTCCGCGCCAGGGAGACGAGCATCAGGGCTCCTGGGGGTGGGGGTGACGGGGCGCTGCCCCGGGGGGATTGTCAGGCACCGGGCGCCTCGGGCACCTGTTCTTTTTCTCGATCCTCCGCGATGCCGTGCACGAGCGCATCGGCGACCACGCGGGCCGAGGGCGCCGGGAGCAGGTGGTCCACGCGCCCGTGCGTGCCGGCGATGCTCGCCTCGAGGAGCGCCACGGCGACCTCGATCGGCACGCGCAGCCTGTGCTCGTCGGGCTGCAGCACCCCGACCAGCCCGGCCACGGTGGCCTCGCGCTGCTGCTCGCGCTGCCGCGCGAGCTGCTCCCGGAAGTCCTGCACGTGCTCGGACGGGGCCAGGTCGCGGGCGCCTGTGCGGTGGTGCAGCGCCCGCAGCACGCCCATCCACCGCACGACGTCGCTCATCCGGCGCCGGCCGAGCTCGATGACGCGTTCGAGCCGCTCCTCGAGCGGCGCCTCCCGGTCGATCGCCGCGAGCTCCGCGCGGGTCTCGACCGGGCCGGAGGCGCGGTGCAGCCCCTCGACCGCGACGGCGCCGACGAGCGTGAGCTTGTCGCCGAAGGCGCGGAACAGGGTGCCCTCGGCGACCCCGGCGGCGTCCGCGAGCTCGCGGCTCGTGACGTCGACGCCGAACTCGCCGACCAGCGGCAGGACGGCGTCGATGATCGCGGACCGCCGGTCTTCCGGGGACAGCGGGGTGGCGCGACGACTCGCGCCCGGTGCAGCCAGCATGAGCGACATGCTAAATGAGTGAGCACTCACTCGTCCACCCCCTCCGCCGCTCCCGTCGCGACCGGCCGGACACGACGGGACCCCGCCACCCACGAGGGGTGACGGGGTCCCGTCGCGGCGTGCAGCCGGCTACTGCTGCGGCTCCTCCGGCTCGCCCGTCACGGGGCGCGGCGGGGTGCCGGTGGCCGGCGGGGTCGCCGGGCCGCCCGCGGGGCGCTGGCCGCGCTCCGCCGACGGGTCGAACGGCGCGCCCGACCGGGTGCCCGCGCTCGTCGCGTCGGCGGTCGCGGCCTCGGCCTGGCGACGCGCCTCGGCGAGGGCCTCGCCCGGGTCGGTCAGCGCGGTCTCGCCGAACGCGGTGCGCGGGCGAGGCGTGCGCTCGCCCTCGTCGTCGCCCGAGGGCGGGGTCGGGATGCCGGGCGTCCCGGGGACGCCGCCGAAGCCCTGCGCGATCGAGCCGAGCGCCGCCGTGAACTCGGTCGGCACGACCCACAGCTTCGAGGCGTTGCCGTTGGCGATCTGCGGCAGCATCTGCAGGTACTGGTACGCGAGCAGCTTGGGGTCGGCGTCGCCCTGGTGGATCGCGTCGAACACCTGCAGGATCGCGCGGGCCTCGCCCTCCGCGGTGAGGATCGCGGACTGGGCGTTGCCCTCGGCCCGCAGGATCTGCGACTGCTTCTCACCCTCGGCCGTGAGGATCTGCGACTGCTTGACACCCTCGGCCGTGAGGATCGTGGCGCGGCGGTCGCGCTCGGCGCGCATCTGCTGCTCCATCGCGCCCTGCACGGAGGCGGGCGGGTCGATCGACTTCAGCTCGACGCGGTTGACGCGCACGCCCCAGCGGCCGGTCGCCTCGTCGAGCACCCCGCGCAGCTGGCCGTTGATCTGGTCGCGGCTGGTGAGGGTCTGCTCCAGGTCCATCGAGCCGACGACGTTGCGCAGCGTGGTGACCGTGAGCTGCTCGATGGCGGTGATGTAGTTCGCGATCTCGTAGACGGCCGACTTCGGCTCCGTCACCTGGAAGTACACGACGGTGTCGATGCTCACCACGAGGTTGTCGCTCGTGATCACCGGCTGCGGCGGGAAGGAGACGACCTGCTCGCGCAGGTCGACGCCCGCGCGCACGCGGTCGATGAACGGCACGAGCCAGTGCAGCCCCGGCTCGAACGTGTGCCGGTAGCGGCCGAGGCGCTCGATGATGAGCGCCGTGGCCTGCGGCACCACCCGCACCATCTTGAACAGCGCCACGACCACGAAGATCACGAGCGCGAGAATCACGATCCACAGCACGATGGTGCCGGCGGACGGGTCGGACACGATGGTCCCTTTCTGTCGACGTCGAACAGGACTGCCGGCATCCCGGCAGGGTGGAACGCGCCCGGACCGTCGGCGGCCCGGGCGTCCGTCAGGCGCTGTGCTCGGGCTGGGCGTGCGAGGTGGGGACGGGCTCGACGACGGCGGTCGCGCCCTCGATCCGCACCACCCGCACCTCGGCGCCCTCGGGCACCCGGCCGCTCGAGTTCGGCACGCCGTCGTCGACGAGCCGCGCGCTCCAGACCTCGCCGGCGAGCTTGACGCGGCCCCCGGTCTCGGTGACCTCGCTCAGGACGACGGCGGGACGCCCGACGTGCGCCGCGACGTTGGTCTCCTGCAGCGGCACGCGCTGCCGGAGGTGCTGCAGCAGCCACGGGCGCAGCAGGAGCACGAGGACCAGCGCGAAGACGCACGCCACCACGAACTGCAGCCACACCGGGCCGCCTGCCGCCGCCGTCACGGAACCGGCCAGCGCGCCCCCGGCGAGCATGATGAACACGAGGTCTAGCGAGAACATCTCGATGGCGGCCAGCACCAGCGCCGCCCCGATCCACCACAGCCAGGAATCCATGGTCACCTCCGCCAGGCCCTGCGCCGGGACCCGACTGTCGCGGCCACAGGGTTTTGCTCAGACTTTACCAAGACTTCCCCCGTGCTGGGAACGGTCAGCGACCGGCGGGTCGCGCCGCGCGCGCCAGCCAGCGACCGCCCCCGTGGGCGACCATCAGCGGCGTCCCGAACGCCTGCGAGAGGTTGTCCGCGGTGAGCACCTCGTGGATCGGGCCGGCGGCCTGGATCCCCCCGTGGCGCATGAGCAGCAGGTGCGTGAAGCCCGGCGGGATCTCCTCGACGTGATGCGTCACGAGCACCAGGACGGGCGACGCCGGGTCGGCCGCGAGCTCGGACAGCGCGCCCACCAGCTCCTCGCGGCCGGCCAGGTCGAGGCCCGCGGCGGGCTCGTCGAGCAGCAGGAGCTCCGGGTCCGTCATGAGGGCGCGGGCGATCTGCACGCGCTTGCGCTCCCCCTCGGACAGGGTGCCGTAGTAGCGGTCGGACAGGTCCGCGACGTCGAACGCCGCGAGCAGGTCCTTGGCGCGCTGCTCGTCGAACTCCTCGTACGACTCCTGCCAGCGGCCCGTCACGCCGTAGGCGGCGGTCAGCACGACGTCCCGCACCGTCTCGTGGCCCGGGATGCGGTCGGCGAGCGCGGCCGACGCGAATCCGATGCGCGGGCGCAGCTCGAACACGTCGACGCGGCCCAGCCGCTCCCCCAGGAGCTCCGCGGTGCCGGACGTGGGGTGCGAGCGCGCCGCGAGGATCTGCAGCATCGTCGTCTTGCCGGCGCCGTTGGGCCCCAGCACCACCCAGCGCTCGCCCTCGTTCACCTGCCAGTCCACGGCGTCGAGGATGGTGGTGGTACCGCGTCGAACGGTGACGCCCTGCAGGTCGAGAACCGCGCTCATGAGGCCCGACCCTACCCGAGCGCCGACGCCGGACCGGCCTGCGTCCGGGCCCGCCCGACGTCTAGGGTGTGATGCCGTGGACACCTCCCCCGACACCCTGCCGCGCAGCGTCGTCCTCGCGCTCTGGCTGCAGACCGTGGGCGCCGCGCCGGGCGTCGTCGTGCGCAGCGTGCAGGGCGACGACGAGCCGCACGGCGTCGTGGGGATGCCGGGCCGCGCCGAGGACGAGGACGCCGACCTGCGCGCCCTCGTGACCGCGTGGCTCGACGGCCCCCGCGAGGTGTGCGCGCTCCTGCCCGCTCCCGGCGACCTCGGCGGCGTGCCGGCGGCCGTGAGCGCCGAGGCCACCGACGCCGGCGAGTGCGTGATGGTGACCACGCCGGCCGGGTCGTGGGCCGCGGTGCCGGCCGTCACCACGTTCGGCAGCGCCCTCGAGCCGGGCCACCTCGTGGCGTGGCAGGTGCGGGCCGTGCCCGCGTGGTCCACCCACGTGGCGGGCGCGCTCGGCTCCCTGCCGGACGCCGAGCGCGAGCTGCGCACCAGCCTCGTCACCGCCACCGAGGCCCTCGACGCCCTCGACGTGGCGCGGTGGCGCGACGACGCGGCGGACGCGATCGAGCGGCTGCGCGGCGGCAGCACGGACGGCTGGCCCGTGCCCACCCTCGAGGGACGACGGGCGCGCGTGCTGCAACTCGCCACCCGGCTCCTGGCGATCGTCGACCTCGCGACCGTCGACGAGGGGGGCGCGGTCAACGTCTGGCAGTCCGACCAGCGCGCCACCGCCCTGCGCGAGGTGGAGCGCACCGCGCGGCGCGCGCTGAGCGCCGCCACCTACGGCGCGGTGCGCTGACCGCCCCGAGGATCACGACCCGGCGCCATCAGCCCGGTCAGCCCGGTCAGCCCGCGAGGACCGCCCGGTAGACGTCGAGCGTGCGGCCCGCGACGGCGTCCCAGGAGAACAGGTCCTCGGCGCGGCGGCGGCCCGCCGCGCCCATCGCCGCGGCGCGCGCCGGGTCGTCCAGCACGCCCAGGAGCGCCGCCGCCAGGTCGCCGACGAACCGCTCGGGGTCGAGCGGGGTGCCGGTGCCGTCGTCGGCCTGCTCGATCGGCACCAGCGCGCCGGTGACGCCGTCGTCGACCACCTCGGGGATGCCGCCCGTGGCGGTGCCGACCACCGGCAGGCCCACGGCCATGGCCTCGAGGTTGACGATGCCGAGCGGCTCGTACACGGACGGGCAGACGAACACGGTGCTCGCGGCGAGCACGGCGATCAGGTCGGGGCGCGGCAGCATCTGCTCGATCCACACGACGCCGGCCTCGGCGCCGCCCCCGCCGGGCCCGGCCTCCCCCGTGCCGCCGCGCGCGCGGCGCAGCTCGGCGACCAGGCCGCGCACCTCGTCCATCAGCTCCGGGGTGTCCGGGGCGCCGGCGCACAGCACGAGCTGCACCTCGCGCGGCAGCCGGGCCGCGGCGCGCAGCAGGTACGGCAGCCCCTTCTGCCGGGTGATCCGCCCGACGAACACCACGGCCGGGCGCTCCGGGTCGATGCCGAGATCGCGCACCACGCGCTCCGCCTCCGGGTCGCCGGCGCCGGGACGCCGCCAGCCGGCCAGGTCGATCCCGTTGTGCACCACGTGCACGCGCGCGGGGTCGAGCTCCGGGTAGACCCGCAGGATGTCGGCGCGCATGCCCGCCGACACCGCGATCACGCCCGCCGCCCCCAGGTAGGCGGTGCGCTCCGCCCACGACGACAGCGCGTACCCCCCGCCGAGCTGCTCGGCCTTCCACGGCCGCAACGGCTCGAGCGAGTGCGCCGTGACCACGTGCGGCACGCCGTGCAGCAGGCCGCCCAGGTGGCCGGCGAGGTTCGCGTACCAGGTGTGGGAGTGCAGCACGTCCGCGCCGGCGACGTCCTGCGCCATCGCGAGGTCGACGCCGAACGTGCCGAGCACCGGGTCCACGGCGGCCAGGCCGGCGGGCACCCCGTACCCGGTCACGCCGGCCGCGGCGGCGTCCGCGGGGCGCGGCCCGTCGAAGCAGCGCACCCGCACGTCGACCTGCCGGCGCAGCACGGCGGACAGCTCCTCGACGTGCACGCCCGCGCCGCCGTAGACGTGCGGCGGGTACTCGCGGGTCAGCAGGTCGACGCGGAACGGGCTCGTCTCCGGGGTGCTCACGCGGTCAACCTACCCATGCGGGCGGGTCGCGGGCGCGGCGGCCCACGACGCCCTAGGGTCGGGGGCATGGCGTCGACCCAGCCCCGCGTGCTCGCGATCGTCCTCGCCGGCGGCGAGGGCAAGCGGCTCATGCCCCTCACGGCGCACCGCGCCAAGCCTGCGGTCCCCTTCGGGGGCATCTACCGGCTGGTCGACTTCGCGCTCTCGAACATCATCAACTCGCGGTACCTGCGGGTCGTCGTGCTCACGCAGTACAAGTCGCACTCGCTCGACCGGCACATCTCCAAGACGTGGCGGATGTCGTCGCTGCTCGGCAACTACGTGTCGTCCGTGCCTGCGCAGCAGCGGGTGGGCAAGCACTGGTACCTCGGCTCGGCGGACGCGATCTACCAGTGCCTCAACATCATCGACGACGAGCGGCCGGACATCGTGGTCGTGGTCGGCGCCGACCACGTGTACCGCATGGACTTCTCCCAGATGGTGGAGGCACACGTCTCCACGGGGGCGCGCGCGACGGTGGCGGCCATCCGGCAGCCGATCGCGATGGCCGACCAGTTTGGCGTCATCGAGGTGGACCGCGAGGACCCGACGCGCATCTCCGAGTTCCTCGAGAAGCCCGAGAGCCCCGTGGGCCTGCCCGACTCCCCCACCGAGGTGCTCGCCTCGATGGGCAACTACGTGTTCGACGCCGACGCGCTCGTCGAGGCCGTCACGAAGGACTCCGCCGACCCGGACTCCCGGCACGACATGGGCGGCGACATCATCCCCGCCTTCGTGGCCGAGGGGACGGCCGGCGTGTACGACTTCATCCGCAACGAGATCCCCGGCTCGACAGACCGCGACCGGGACTACTGGCGCGACGTCGGCACCATCGACGCCTACTTCGAGGCCAACACGGACCTCATCGCGGTCCAGCCCGTGTTCAACCTCTACAACCAGGACTGGCCGCTGCTCACCGGGTACACCGGCCTGCCGCCGGCGAAGTTCGTGCACGCCGGGCCCGGGCGCCTGGGCCACGCCGCCGACTCGATCGTCTCGCCTGGTGTCCTCATCTCCGGCGCGACGGTCGCAGGGTCCATCCTGTCCCCGGGCGCCTACCTGCACTCCTGGGCCACCGTCACCGACTCCGTCGTGATGGACAACGTCCAGGTGGAGCGGCACGCCCAGGTCCACCGCGCCATCCTCGACAAGAACGTGGTGGTGAGCGAGCGGGCCCGGGTCGGCGTCGACCACGAGGAGGACCGGGCCCGCGGTTTCACCGTCTCGGCGTCGGGGATCACCGTCGTCCCGAAGGGCACCGTCGTTGCTTGATCCCGCTCCCCGCACCGCCCCCGTTCCCACCGAGCCGCCGAGCCGGCGCCGCCTGGTGGTCACCGACGTCGACTCGACGTTCATCACCGCCGAGGTGATCGAGCTGCTCGCCGACCACGCCGGCACCCGCGCGCAGGTCGCCGAGGTGACCGAGCGCGCGATGCGCGGCGAGCTCGACTTCGCCGGCTCCCTACGCGAGCGGGTCGCCACCCTGCGCGGCGTGCCCGTCGAGGCGCTCACCGCGGTGCGGGAGGCGGTCGTGCTGACCCCCGGCGCCGCCGACCTCGTCAGCGAGACCCGCCGGCGCGGCTGGGAGTTCGGCCTCGTCTCCGGCGGCTTCGCCGAGATCCTCGGCCCGATCGCCGACGCCCTCGGCATCGCGCGCTGGCGCGCCAACCGGCTCGAGGTCGCCGACGGCGTCCTCACCGGCCGGACCGTCGGCCCCGTCGTCGACCGGGCGGACAAGGCCGCGACCCTCCGCCGCTGGGCCGACGAGTGCGGGCTGGAGATGGTCGACACCGTCGCCGTGGGCGACGGCGCGAACGACCTCGACATGATCGACGCGGCCGGCATCGGCATCGCGTTCGCCGCCAAGCCCGTCGTGCGGGCGCAGGCGCCGTTCAGCGTGGACGGGCCGCGCCTTGACGCCGTGCTCGCCGTCATCGACGAGGTGGACGCCGCCGCCGGGCGGGCGCCGGGCACCGCGCGGCCGTGATCCCCCACCCGTAGCGCGAAACCCCTGGCGGGGGCCAGGATCGGACCATGGCGACGACGGTCGAGACCAACGCCCTCAACACCATCGACGAGTCCGAGCGGCACGGCCGCCCCCGCGACCTGTTCTGGCCGTGGTTCGCGGCCAACGTGTCCGTGCTCGGCCTCGGCTACGGCGCGTACCTGCTGGCGTTCGGCGTGTCCTTCTGGCAGGCCGTCGCCGTGGGCGCGATCGGCATCGTGGCGTCGTTCCTGGCCTGCGGGTTCATCTCGCTCGCCGGCCGGCGCGGGTCCGCGCCCACGATGGTGCTCAGCCGCGCCGCCTTCGGGGTGGACGGCAACCGGCTGCCGTCCCTGCTGTCGTGGATCCTCACCGTCGGCTGGGAGACCGTGCTGGTGGCGCTCGCGACCCTCGCCACCGCGACCGTGCTCGGCACGCTCGGCTGGGGCGGCGGCACCGTGACGCAGGTGGTCACGCTGGCCGTGGTGGCACTGGTCGTCGTGACGGCGGGGATCTTCGGGTTCCAGCTCGTGATGCGGCTGCAGCAGGTCATCACCGTGCTGACCGCCGTGCTGACCGTGGTGTACGTCGTGCTGGTCGCGGGCCACATCGACTGGGCGACGGTCGCGGCGATCCCTCCCGGGCACGCGCCCCAGGTGATCGGCGGGCTCGTGTTCATGATGACCGGCTTCGGCCTCGGCTGGGTGAACATGGCCGCCGACTACTCCCGCTACCTGCCGCGCACGGCGTCGGGCCCCGGCGTCGTCGGCTGGACGACGTTCGGTGCGTCCCTGCCGCCCGTGCTGCTCCTGGTCGCGGGCCTCCTGCTCGCCGGCTCGGACCCCGCGCTGGCCGACGCGATCGGCGCCGACCCGATCGGCGCGCTCGCCGTGCTGCTGCCCGAGTGGTTCCTGATCCCGTTCATGGTCGTGGCCCTGGCCGGCCTCATCGGCGGCGCGGCGCTCGACATCTACTCCTCCGGGCTCGCGCTCCTGTCGCTGGGCCTGCCCGCCCCGCGCTGGGTCGCGGCCGCGATCGACGGCGTCCTCATGGTGCTCGGCGCCGTGTACGTGGTCTTCGTCGCCGACGACTTCTTCGGCCCGTTCCAGGGCTTCCTCATCACCCTGGGCGTCCCGATCGCCGCCTGGTGCGGCGTGCTGCTGGCCGACATCGCGCTGCGCCGCCGCGACTACGCCGACGCCGAGCTGGGCGACCGGCACGGCCGCTACGGGAGCGTGCGCTGGCCCGCGGTCCTCCTCGTGGTGGGCGGCACCGTGGTCGGCTGGGGCCTGGTGACGAACACGTACGCCGGGTGGCTGTCCTGGCAGGGCTACCTGCTGGGGCCGCTGGGCCTCGGCGGGCGGGACGGGCAGTGGGCCGGCGCCAACCTCGGCGTCCTGGTCGCCCTCGCGCTCGGGCTGCTCGGCACGTTCCTGCTCTCCGCCCGAGCCGTGCGGCGCCAGGAGTCGGCGGAGCATTCGGCGCAGGATTCGGCGCAGGAGGCGGCATGAGCCGCGGGACGGGCGGCGCGGTCCTGGTCGTCGTCGACATGCAGACCGTCTTCGGCGCGCCCGGCAGCCCGTGGGCGTCACCGGCGTTCGACGCCGCGGCCGACGGCGTGCGGCGCCTGCTGCCCGCGTTCGCGGGCCGCACCGTCTGGACGCGGTACGTGGCGCCCGCGGAGCCGGAAGGCGCGTGGCGGGAGTACTTCGCGCAGTGGCCGTTCGCCCTCGTGCCCGCCGACGACCCGTTGTACGCGATCGCTGACGGCCTGGACCCGGCGGGCGCGCACGTCGTCACCGCGACGACGTTCGGCAAGTGGGGCCCGGAGCTCGAGGCCGCGGTCGGCGGCGCGGGCGAGCTGGTGGTGGCCGGCGTCTCCACCGACTGCTGCGTGCTGTCCACCGTGCTCCCCGCGGCCGACGCCGGCCGGCGGGTGCGGGTGGTGGCGGACGCGTGCGCCGGCGCGAGCCCCGAGGACCACGAGCGCGCGCTGGCCGCGATGCGGCTCTACGCGCCGCTGGTGGAGGTCACGTCGGTCGACGAGGTGCTCGGCAGCGCCTGAACGGGGCGGGTTCGGGCGCCCGGGCCCGCCAGACCGGAGGTCAGGACGGGCGGCCGACGTGCACGAGCCGTGACGTGCCGCGACCCCAGTCGGCCCACGGGTGCGCGGCGGACTCCAGCACCGAGTAGGTGGCCGTCGGGACGCCGACGCGCACCTGGGCGAGGGCGGCGGGCTCGGAGCCCTCGGCGGCGAGGTACGCCGCCGTCGCGGCCATCGTCGGCTCGTGCCCGACGACGAGGACGGTGCGCACGGACGCCTCGACCTCCCGCAGGAGGCCGAGGACGTCGCGCACGCTCGCCTCGTAGAGCTCGTCGCGCACCTCGAGGACGGTCGCAGCCGAGCCGTCCAGGTGGGCCGAGGCCAGGTCCCAGGTCTGGCGCGTGCGCAGCGCGGACGACACCAGCGCGACCTGCGGCAGCAGGCCGGCCGCGGTGAGGGCCATGCCCACGCGGCTCGCCTGCTTGCGCCCGTTCAGCGCGAGGGGCCGCTGCTCGTCGGAGAGCGCCCCCTTGCCCGGCTCCGCCTTCGCGTGCCGCAACAGCACGAGTCGCCAGCTCGGCGCGGCGCCCTCGGCCTGCGTTACCGCTCTCATGCGCTCCGTCTCACAGGTCGGTCCGGGGGTCGTTCCGGGACCGGCCCGTCACTGACCCATCGCGTGCACACCACCGTCGACGTGGACGATCTCACCGGTCGTGGCGGGGAACCAGTCCGAGAGAAGCGCCACGACGGCGCGCGCGGCGGGCTCCGCCGTGGTCTGGTCCCAGCCCAGCGGGGCACGCTGCGGCCAGGCGTCCTCCATGGTCGCGAACCCCGGGATGGACTTCGCGGCCGTGGTGCGGATGGGCCCGGCGGAGACGAGGTTACACCGGATGCCGTGCGGCCCGAGGTCACGGGCCAGGTAACGGTTCGCCGACTCCAGGCCGGCCTTCGCGACGCCCATCCAGTCGTAGACCGGCCACGCGAACGACGCGTCGAACGTGAGGCCGACGTAGGCACCACCGGACATCAGCGGGCGGGCCGCCTCGATGAGCGACTTGTACGAGTACGTCGAGACCTGCAGGGCCGTGGCGACGTCGCCCCACTCGGCGGCGAGGAAGTTGCCGCCCATGACGGACTGGGGGGCGAAGCCGATCGAGTGCACGACGCCGTCGATGCCGTCGACGTGCTCCTTCACGCGCTCCGGGAGGGCCGCGAGGTCCTCGTCGCTGGTCACGTCGAGCTCGACCACGGGCGCCGTGACGGGCAGCCGCTTGGCGAACGCCTGCGTGAGCTTCATCTGGCGGCCGAAGGAGGTGAGCACCACCTCGGCGCCCTCCTCCTGGGCGAGGCGGGCGGCGTGGAACGCGATCGAGCTGTCCGTGAGGACGCCGGTGACGAGGAGCTTCTTGCCGTCGAGCAGAGCCATGATGACCTTCCGGTTGTGCTGAGGGTGAGTGAGCGGGGGGCGGCGGGCGTCAGTGGCCCATGCCGAGGCCGCCGTCGACGGGGATGACCGCGCCGGAGACGTAGGCCGCGGCGTCCGAGGCGAGGAACCCGACGACGCCCGCGATCTCGTCGGTCGAGGCGAACCGCCCGGCGGGGATGGTCGCCTTGTACTTCTTCTGGGTGTCCTCGGGCAGCGCCGCCGTCATGTCGGTCTCGACGAAGCCGGGGGCCACGACGTTGGCCGTGATGCCGCGCGCGCCGAGCTCGCGGGTGATCGACCGGGCCATGCCGACGAGGGCGGCCTTGGAGGACGAGTAGTTGACCTGGCCGGGGCCGCCGTACAGGCCGACGACGGAGCCGACCAGCACGATGCGGCCCTTGCGCGCGCGGATCATGCCCTTGGAGGCGCGGCGCACGCAGCGGAACGTCCCGGTGAGGTTCACGTCCAGGACCGACTCGAACTCCTCGTCGCTCATGCGCATGAGGAGCTGGTCGCGGGTGACGCCCGCGTTGGCGACGAGCACCTGGACCGGGCCGAGGTCGGTCTCGATCGCCGAGAAGGCGGCGTCCACGGCCGCGGAGTCGGTCACGTCGGCGACGTAGCCGTGCACGCCCTCGGGGAGGTCGCCTCCGCGGTAGAGGGTCGCGACGGTGTCGCCGTCGGCGACGAAGCGCTCGGCGATCGAACGGCCGATGCCGCGCGCGGCACCGGTGACGACGACGACCCGGCCCGTGGGTGCGGCACCGGCGGCGGCCGGGGTGGGCTGGGTGGCGGGGGCGTCGGTCACGGGGTCTCCTCGGCGGTCGTGCTCTGGTCAGGGCAGGTCAGGGCGGGTCGGGACGGACGGGGCGCGAAGGCGCGCGAAGCACCGCCGACGCCCTGGTGACGGTACCCCGCCGCGGGGCTCCCGCAGGGTCGCGGCGCGTCACACGTCGCCGCGGCCGTTTGTCGGATCCCTACAAGCCGCGGGGTCCCTGGCGGCCGGTCGGGGGGACGCGGGGCCCGCCGTAGACTGGCCGGGTGAGCCATGCCCGCGCGACCTCGTCCGGTTCGCGCCCGTCCGGGAACCGCCGTCACGACGCGGGCCGCGACGCCGAGGTCCCTTCGATCACCAGCGCTCCCGAGCCGCTGGAGGAGGACCAGGCGCGCCGCACCCGGCGCTACCTGGTGCAGATGGGCATCCGGATCGTGTGCTTCATCGGCGCCGTCCTGGTGGACGAGCTCTGGATCCGTCTGACGCTCGTCGCAGCCGCTGTCGTGCTCCCCTACTCGGCCGTGCTGTTCGCCAACGCCGGGCGCGACCGCGTCAGCTACGACACCTCGCCGATGGTCGACGTCGCGCCGGCCGAGCTCCCCGCGCCCGCCTCGCGGCCCGGCTCGTCGTCCGCCCCGGAGACCTTCGACGGCGCCCACCGCGTGGTCGAGCACCGGGACGACGAGCCTGACGACGCGCCCGACGGCCAGGGTCCAGACCAGGGTCCAGACCAGGATCAAGGCCAGGGCGACCCGACCGACGAGAACCGTGGAGGAGACCGCTGATGGACGTGCTGGGGACCGGGGCGGACCCGGTGGCCGGTGAGCTGGTGTGCTCCGCGAAGGGCTGCCGCGCCGAGGCCGCGTGGGGCCTGCTGTGGAACAACCCGCGGCTGCACACCCCGGAGCGCCGCAAGGTCTGGCTCGCGTGCGACGACCACCGCGAGCACCTCGAGCAGTTCCTCGGCGCGCGCTCCTTCTGGAAGCAGACCGTCCCCGTCGCGGAGCTCGACCGCGCGTGAGCACCTCCCCCGCGCCGGGCCGACCCTCCGACCTGCCCGCCCCCGCCGCGCCGCGCACCCGCCGGCAGTGGATCACCCTCGGCCTCGGTGCCGTGGTGCTGGCGGCGCTCTGCGTCCTCGCCGCGTTCTGGCAGTGGCACCGCTACACCTGGCGCGAGGCGCAGATCGACCTCGTCGAGAGCAACTACGCCAGCGCCCCGGTGGCCCTCGACACGCTGCTGCCCGAGCCCGGGGCCGTCCTCGACCCGGGTGACGAGTGGCAGCCCGCGGTGGCGACCGGCACCTACCGCCCGCAGGACACGGTGCTGCTGCGCAACCGGCCCGTCGGCGGCCAGCCCGGCTTCCACGTCCTGGTGCCCTTCGAGACGACGGGCGCCGACGGCCGGCCGCTCGTCCTGGTGGTCGACCGGGGCTTCGTCCCGACCGGCGAGGACGCCAGCAGCCCGTCGTCCGTGCCCGACCCCCCGAGCGGGGAGGTCGAGGTGACGATGACGATGCGGCCCGACGAGCCGGCCTCCACGCGCGGCACGCCCGCCGGCCAGGTCCAGGCGATCCACACCGACCAGGTGCTCGCCGCCGGCTCCGAGGGCGCGTCCTGGGCCGACGGGGCCACGGTGGGCGGCTACGGCCAGCTGCGCTCGGAGGACCCGGCGGCCGCGACGACTCCCGGCGCCCTCCCCGAGCCCGACACCGACCCGGGCTCGCACCTGAGCTACACGTTCCAGTGGTGCATCTTCGCGCTCGGGGCGCTGGGCGGCTACATCGTCCTGTGGCGTCGTGAGACGAGGCCGGTGCGCGTCACCGCCGGCGACCTCATCGCCGCGCACGACGGCCCGGACACTGACGGCACAGGCGGCGCGGGCGGCTCCCGCGTCCCGCGGCAGCCGCGCCGCCGCGTCGACGAGGACTACGAGGACGCGCTGCTGGACGCCGCCGAGCACGACGGCTCCCACGAGGACGCCGCCCGGTAGGACGACACCTCGCAGGACGACACCTCGCGACGACGAGGGCCCCGGACGACGAGAGCCCGGGGACGACGAAGCCCGGGGAGGGGGTTAGCGCTCGCCGGGGTTCCGTCCCGCCGTGTTCGGGTTGGTGTCGGGGGTCGGTCTCAGGCCAGGGAGA
>NZ_JBSGUW010000005.1:230153-282854 GCF_053608125.1 Isoptericola sp. NPDC055063
GAAAGAAACCCTAGAGAGAGAAAACCCCTCAAAGAAGGGACCCCCGGGAAGAAGGGAGGGCGGGGAAGAAGAACCCCCGAACACCCCCCCCCCCCCCCCCGTGCTTCCGTCACGCCGTGTCAGGCTCGGCGCCGGGGCTCGGCCTCAGGCCAGGGAGACCAGCTCGGCGTAGTCCGCGGACCAGAGGTCCTCGTCACCGTCGGGCAGGAGCAGGACGCGCTCGGGGTTGAGCGCCTCGACCGCGCCGTCGTCGTGGGTGACCATGACGACCGCGCCCTCGTAGGTGTCGAGGGCGCCGAGGATCTCCGCGCGCGACGCGGGGTCCAGGTTGTTGGTGGGCTCGTCGAGGAGCAGCACGTTCGCGCTGGAGACGACGAGCGTGGCGAGCGCGAGGCGCGTCTTCTCGCCGCCGGACAGCACGTTCGCCGGCTTCTCCGCGTCGTCCCCGCTGAACAGGAACGAGCCGAGCACCGAGCGCACCTGCGTATCCGTGAGGTCGGGGGCGGAGTGCCGCAGGTTCTCGACCACCGTCGCGTCCATGTCCAGGGTGTCGTGCTCCTGGGCGTAGTAGCCGATCTTCAGGCCGTGGCCCGGCACGACGCGGCCGGTGTCCGGCTGCTCCACGCCGCCGAGGATGCGCAGCAGCGTCGTCTTCCCCGCGCCGTTGAGCCCCAGGATGACCACGCGGGACCCGCGGTCGATCGCGAGGTCGACGCCCGCGAAGACCTCCTGCGAGCCGTAGCTCTTGGACAGCTCCTCGGCCGTGAGGGGCGTGCGCCCGCACGGGGCCGGCTTCGGGAAGCGCAGGTGCGCCACCTTGTCCGCGCGGCGTTCCCCCTCCAGGCCGGACAGCATGCGCTCCGCGCGCTTCATCATGTTCTGGGCGGCCGTGGCCTTGGTGGCCTTGGCGCGCATCTTGTCCGCCTGGGCCAGGAGCACGCCGGCCTTCTTCTCCGCGTTGGCGCGCTCGCGGCGGCGGCGGCGCTCGTCCTGCTCGCGCTGCTCGAGGTAGGCGTCCCAGCCGAGGTTGTACTGGTCCAGCTCGCCCCGGTTGGCGTCCAGGTGGAACACCTTGTTCACGGTGGCGCGCAGCAGGTCGACGTCGTGGCTGATCACGACGAAGCCGCCGCTGTACGTCTTGAGGTAGTCGCGCAGCCAGACGATCGAGTCGGCGTCGAGGTGGTTCGTCGGCTCGTCGAGCAGCAGCGTGTCGACGCCGGAGAACAGGATCCGGGCGAGCTCGATCCGGCGGCGCTGGCCGCCGGAGAGGGTGTGCAGCGGCTGCGCGAGGACGCGGTCGTCGAGGCCGAGGTTGCTGGTGATGCGGTGCGCCTCGGACTCCGCGGCGTAGCCGCCCGCGGCGACGAAGCGCGCCTCGAGCTTCGGGTAGCGCTCGAGCGCGGCCTCCTGCGTGTCCGCGTCCGCCGAGGCCATGAGCCCCTCGGTCTCCCGCATCTGCGTCACGATGTGGTCCAGCCCCCGCGCGCTGAGCACCCGGTCCATCGCCACCACGTCGAGGTCGCCGGTGCGCGGGTCCTGCGGCAGGTAGCCGATGTCGGTGCCTCGCGTGATCTGCCCGGCCGCGGGCAGGCTCTCGCCCGCGAGCGTCTTGGTGAGCGTCGTCTTGCCCGCGCCGTTGCGGCCCACGAGGCCGATGCGGTCGCCCGGGGCGATGCGGAACGTCGCCTCGTGCAGCAGGGTCCGGGCGCCGAAGCGCAGCTCGACGCCGTGGGCGGTGATCAAGGCAGGGGTGTCCTTCAGTCAGTGCGGGGGAGGTCGGTCCAGTCTACGGGGCCGGGCACCGCGCCCACGAGGACTTTGATCACAGACGCCACGTGGCGGGCGCCCCGTGCTCGGGACGCCCGCCACGTGGCGGTCGATGACGCGGAGGACCGCCGACCGTGGTCGACCTCGCTCCGCCGAGCGGCCTACTTGCCGCGGGCCGTCATCTTCTCGTAGTTCGCATCCGGCCCCGACGGCGGGGCGAGCGCGTCCGCCGCGGCCCACTGCGAGGCGGTGGCCCCGACGGTGAAGTCCAGCGTGACGCCGCGGCGCACCTTCGAGATCGGCAGCCACGAGCCCGCGTAGTCGCGGTCGTCCATCCGCAGGGACTGGACGAACGGCGCGGCGTGCGCGTCGTCGGACGTCGTGATGCGCAGCGGCTTGTTGCCGAGCCACATCGTGGTCGCCGGGAACTGCGGCGTCGACAGCGCGACCCCGCCCGCGGTCCCGACCGTCGGGAACATGCCCAGCGCGGCGAAGACGTACCAGCTGGACGTGGCGCCCATGTCGTCGTTGCCCGGCAGGCCGTCACGGCGCGTGGTGAACGCCGTGTCCATGATCTGCTGCACGACGTACTGGGTGGCGGCCGGCTTGCCCGCCCAGTTGTACGCCCAGGGCGCGGCGTGCGCCGGCTCGTTGCCGATGTAGAGGCCCTGCGACTCCTGGCCCCCGTTGAGCTGGCGCAGGGTCGGCTTCGCGGTGAGCGCGTCGTCGACGCTGAAGAGGCGGTTGAGCCGCTCGACGGCGACGTCCTTGCCGCCCGACGCCGCGACGAGGTCCGACCAGGCGTACCCGAACGACCAGAAGTAGTTCGGCTCCGTCGACTCGTGGAACGAGCCGGTCGTCCACGCGCCGGGCTCCCCCGGCGTCGTGGGCGCCTTGCGCGCCTTGATCGTGCCCGTCGAGGTGTCGAAGATGGTCCGCCACCAGCCGGCCCGGTCGGTCAGGGCGTCGAGGTCGGCGTCGGTCAGGGTCACCCGCGGGTCCGCCTTGACGTCCTGGGGCAGGTCGGCGAGGAACGCCGCCGCGGCCCGGTCGCTGTTGTAGCGCTCGATGTTGGCCGACGACGCGTCCGGGTAGTAGCCGTCGCGCAGGTACTGCTCGGCGCCGGACATGCTCGCGTGGTCGTTGCACGTGCTCGTCGGGTCGAAGACCGACTGCTTGACGAGCGCCCCGGCGGTGACGAGGTCGAAGTCGTCGACGCCGAACGCCTTCGCGCCCGCGATCACGGGCAGGGCGTTGTCGCCGGCCATCGGCGTAGAGTCGTCGCTGCCGTCCACCCAGTGCGGGAACGCGCCGCACTGCTGCGCGTCGACCACGAGGGACTGCATCATCTCGGCCGACTCCTTCGGCGCGAGCAGCGCGAGGAGCTGCGCCTGGGAGCGGTAGGTGTCCCACATCGAGAAGCTGGTGTACTGCGTGGAGTAGCTGCCCGTGCTGCCGTCGGGTCGCGTGTAGTCGTAGTCCGCGACGTTGGCGACCGGCCGGTCCTCGACCCCGCCCGTGGCGTCGACGCCGGACGGGTACGGCTTCTGGGCCTCCATGCTGCGGAAGTCGCCGTTCACGTCGGAGTAGACGGTGGGCGAGCCGAACACGCGGTAGAGCGCCGAGTAGAGCTGCACGAGGTCGTCGCGCTGCGCGGCCGACAGGGCGGCCGGGTCTGCCGCGCGGTCGACCTGCACCGTGTTGAGCCGCTCGTTCCAGTCCTGGTCGGCGTCGGCGGCCACGGCGTCGAAGGCGCCGTCCGGGTTCTCGGCGTCGAGGTTGAGGCGCGCGTTCGCGACGCTCACCGAGGAGATGCCCGTGCGCATGGTCAGCGTGCGGTCGGTGTCGGTGAGGTCGTACTGGAAGACGCCCCCACCGTTCGTGACCGTGTTGACGGAGGACCCGTCGGCCTGGGCGCGCAGCGGCTTGTCGAGCTCGCCGTAGAAGTAGACGGGCGCGTTCCACTTGGTGCCGTAGGGCGTGCAGAACGCGGGCGCGACGGTCTTGCCGGAGATCGTGCGGCCGTCGTCCGAGACCTGGAGCGAGACGTTCTCCGGCTTCACCGAGACGGAGCCCCCCTGGTTGGTCCGCGCGTTGGCGCGCAGGTCGAGGGCCAGGAAGCCCTGGTCGGCGTCCGGGAAGGTGAAGCGCGCCATGCCGGTGCGCTGGGTGGCGGTGAACTCGGCGTTCACGCCGGTGTCCAGGCCCACCTCGTAGTAGCCGGGCTTCGCGGTCTCCGTGGCCGTCTTGAAGCCGACGGGGCTCACCTTGTTGCTGCCGTTCACCAGCGGCGTGGCCGCGGTGCGCGGCATCATCGCCACCGCGCCCTGGCCGGGGCAGCCGACGCCGCTGAGGTGCGTCATGCTGAAGAAGTTGATGTTCCCCGAGGTGGCGTTCGCGCCGATGAGGTAGCCGCCCGAGCCGTTGAAGTCCTTGCGCGGCATGTCCGGGCCGAACGTCACGGCGCCGAACGGCACCTGCGCGCCGGCGTTGACGTTGCCCGCGTACCCGCTCGCGGAGTTCACGGCGGTGCCGATCCGCGGGTCCACGAACTGCGTGAGCGCGAGCTGGTCGCGGTGGTGCGGCACCACGGCGCCGGTCCCGGCGGCCGCGGAGATCTGACTGCCGAGACACAGGCCACCCACCACGACGAGGGAGACCACCGTCCTCGGCCAACGTGACACACGCATCGATGCGCTCCCGTCAACACAGGCGGCGACCCTGTTGTCGCCGCGGCCTGCGAGGCTATGTCACCGCTGTCATCGGAGCAAAACGGACCGTCGTGGGGGCCCGCTCGTGGCCGTCGCTCCCACCGCCCGGCGCTAGGGTGTGCGCGTGATCCTCCCCGCCGTGCCGCCGGAACTCGCGCGCGCCTCCGCTCGCCGCCGCCGGGTCCCGTGAGCCGGCCGACCACGGCGGTCCCCCGCGCGACGTCGTCCCTGCTCGCCCTCCTCGTGGTGCTCCTGGGGCTGGGCGCGCGCCTCCTGCTGCCGGACGCCGTCGGCGGGCCGCTCGGCGACGCGCTCTACGCGACCCTCGTCGTGCTGCTCGTGGCACTCCTGCGCCCTCGCACGGCGCCCGTGGTCGCCGCGGCCGTCGGTCTCGCGGTGAGCGCCGCCGTGGAGCTGGCGCAGCTCACCGACGTGCCCGCCCAGATCGTGGCGCGGGTGCCGGAGGCGCGGTTCGTGCTCGGCACCACCTTCGTGGCCTCGGACCTGGCCTGGTACGCCGCCGGCGCCGCGGCGGGAGGCGCGCTGCTGGCCCTCGTCGCGCCGCGCGCCGCCCGGGTCGACCGCGGGCTGCGGCACGTGACCGCGCCGGCCGGGCCGCGCCGCCGGCGTCGCGCGACGGTCGTCGTGCCCGTCGTGATCGTGCTGCTGCTCGGCGCCGCCGGCGGGTGGCTCGCGTGGACCCTGCACGACGAGGCGGGCACCCTCACCGCCCAGGTCACTGCCGCGCAGGCGAGCCTGGACGCCTCCGCGGACCGCGTCGCCGACGACGCCGTCCGCCCCGCCCTGGCGGCGTCGATCGACCGCGCCGAGGCCCTGCTCGCCGCGACGCCGCTGCTCGAGCGCCGCCCCGGAGACGCCCCCGAGGCCGGCCGCGCGCTGGCCCGGGACGTCGCGGCCGTGGACCGGTCGCGTCTGGAGCATGCGCGGGCGCAGGTCGCCGAGGGGCGCGATGCCCTCGCCCCGGTGACCCGCCGCGCGAAGGAGGTGGTCGCCGCCGTCGACGAGCTCGCCGACGACGGGCGCGGTGCGGACAAGAAGGCCAGGTCGGCCGCGGGCGACGCGCTCGCGGCCGCGCGGGACGCGCTGGCGTCGTCGGCCGACGACGCCCTCGACGCGGACGACCTGCCCGCCGTCGAGGCCGCCGCGCAGGCGCTGGGCGCGAGCCGCGACGACCTCGACCGCGCGACGACCGACCTCATGACGGCGCAGGACGCCGTCGTGTGCCCCGAGCCGGACCAGCTGTGGTTCCCGCAGGCCGGCCGGCTCGACGCGAAGAGCCTCGCACCTCTCCCGTGGGCGCCGCAGTACTCGGTCCGCGCCGACGTCCTCGACGGGCTCGTGTCCCTCGACGCCGCCTACCGCGCCGAGTTCGGGCAGCACCTCACCGTGAACTCCGCCTACCGGACCTACGACCAGCAGGTCGCCGTGTACGACCCGGCGCACCCGAACCCGCTGGCCGCGCCGCCCGGCTGCTCCAACCACGGCCTCGGCACCGCGGTCGACGTCGCCATGGGGCCCGAGGGGTTCGACGGCGCCCGCTACGCCTGGCTCAAGGAGCACGCCGCCGAGCACGGGTGGACCCACCCCGACTGGGCGGAGCCGGACGGCCGGCTGCCCGAGCCGTGGCACTGGCAGTCGGTGAAGACGCCGGTCGACTACGACGGCTGACGAGACCCCGGGCGGTCACGCCCCGCGCAGCCGCCGCACGTCCAGCGGCGTCTCCGTGGCGCCGGCGCCGTCCCGCTCCACGCGGAACGCGGGCCGCCCGGGACGCTCCGCGACCGCCTCCACGGCCACGCCGTCCACGAAGCGCACCGCGGCGTACTCGTCCACCGCGTACCCGCCCGGGAGGGCGCCTGACGCCACCCAGCCCAGGTACGCCTCGCGCCGGTCGGCCTCGCCGAGGTAGTGCGGGCAGGCGCTGCCGGGCAGCAGGCCGAGGCCGTCGTCGAGCGGCGCGAGCGGGCCGAACGAGTCCGTCGAGGACGCCTCGAACCAGCAGTTCATGCCGGCGCTGATCCCCGCCAGGACCGTGCCCTGCGCGGCCGCGCGGGCGAGCAGGTCGGGCAGGCCGTGGCGCCGCCAGACGGCGAGCAGGTTCGCGGTCGAGCCCCCGCCGACGTACACGACGTCCTGCTCCAGCAGCACCTGCGGGTCGGTGTACCCCCACGGCTCGTGGCAGAAGAGGGACAGCACCGACGTGGTCGCCCGCCCCGCGAAGGCCTCCTCGAACCGGTGGGAGTACCCGTTGTCGTCGCCGCTCGCGGTCGGCACGAAGCACACCCGCGGCACGTCCTTGCCGGTGAGGTCGAGCAGGTGGTCGTCGATGGCCGAGGAGCCGTCGTCCGACATCGAGAAGCCACCACCGCCGAGAGCGAGCACCGTTCCGATCATGGCGGCACCCTAGGACGGCTCCTGCTCGGGCCGCCCGTCCTTTCCTGCGGTTGTCGCGCCGGCACGCGCCGCGCGACCGGACCTGGGGCGACCTACCGTGTGCTCGTGACCTTCAACGAGGGCGGCCAGTTCGAGGGCGGGCGCGTCCGCAAGGGCTCGGGCGGGCGCCGGGGCGCGGTCGTCGGCGGGGGCGTCGGGGCGATCGTCGTCGCGCTGCTCGCGATCTTCCTCGGCGGCGGCGACCTGGGGCAGCTCACGGGAGCGCTCGGCGGCGCCGTCCAGGACGCGGGCGCCCCCGCCGGCGACGGCCAGCAGCAGTACGTCGAGGCGTGCACCGCGCAGGAGGCCAACTCCGACCGCGAGTGCCGCCTGTCCGCCACGGTGCAGTCGCTGGACGCGTACTGGGGCCGGGTGCTCCCCGAGCAGGCGGGCGTGGCCTACGCGATGCCGCCGGTCGAGGCCTTCTCCGGGTCGACGACGACGGGCTGCGGCGCCGCGTCCAGCGCGACCGGACCGTTCTACTGCCCGCCCGACCGGACCGTCTACGTCGACGTGTCCTTCTTCGACCAGCTCAGCTCCCAGTTCGGTGCCGAGGGCGGGCCGCTCGCGGAGGAGTACGTGGTGGCCCACGAGGTGGGCCACCACGTCGAGCAGCTCACCGGGGCGATGGACGCCGCCGCCCGCGGTGGCAGCGGCCCCGAGTCCGACTCCGTGCGCATCGAGCTCATGGCCGACTGCCTGGCCGGCATGTGGGCCGGGTCCGCGGCCACCGAGGTCGACCCCGACACCGGCGTCACGTTCCTCGACCCGATCTCGCAGGACCAGCTGCGTCAGGCCCTCGACGCGGCCGCCGCCGTCGGCGACGACCACATCCAGCAGCAGGCGACGGGACAGGTCGACCCCGAGGGCTTCACCCACGGCACCTCCGAGCAGCGGGTGCGCTGGTTCACCGTCGGGTACGAGGGCGGCACCCTGCAGGACTGCGGCGCACTGTCGGCGCGCACCCTCTGAGCGCGCCCCGGCTGCAGCGCCGCAGGTCGGACCCTACGATCCGACCATGGGTGAAGCCGCGGACCAGCACACGATCCTCGTGACCGGGGCGGCGGGGCCCGCCGGGCGCACGCTCGGCACGCAGCTCGCGGCCCGGCCCGACGCCGGCCGGCGTCGCGTCGTCGGCGTCGACCTCTCCCCCGGCGACGTCCCCGGCTACGACGTGGTCGAGGCCGTCCCGGCGGCGGCCGACCCCGCCTACGACGCTGCCACCCTCGAGCTGCTGGCCAAGCACCGGCCGCGCCTGCTCGTCCCGACGGTCTCCGACGAGCTGCCGCGGCTCGCGGTGCTGGCCCGGGCCGCCGGGCTCGGCGACGCCGTCGTGCTGTCCGCGCCCGGCCCGACCGCGGTCGCGGGAGACAAGCTCCTCACCATGTGGGCGCTTCACCGCAGCGGCGTCGCCGTGCCCCGGCACGCCCCCGCCGACGAGCTGGCCTCCGCCGCCGAGGCCCTCGCCTGGGACGACGCCCCCGTCGTGGTCAAGCCGCGGGTCGCGCGGGGCGGTCGCGGCGTGCACGTGGTCGAGGACCCCGGCGACCCGGTGTGGGCCGGGCTGGACGCCTCGTGGGTGGTCCAGGCCTACGCCCCCGGCACGGAGTACAGCCCGCAGGTCTACCGCTCCCCCGCCGACGGGCGCTGCGTCGTCGTCGTGCTGGAGAAGACGGGGCGCAAGGAGGGTCGCGTCGGCAACGCGACCACCGTCGAGCGGCTGCCCGACGGCGCCGCTCCCGACGTCGCGGACCTCGCCGCGCGCACCGCCGCGGCGCTCGACCTCGTGGGCCCCCTCGACATGGACGTGCGCCGCCTCGCCGACGGCACCCCGGTGGTCCTCGAGGTCAACGCCCGGTTCGGCGCCGTCTCCGCGGGGGCGCCCGAGCTGCTCGACGCAGTCCTCGACGACTGGCCGGGCCGGTCGTGACGTCCGTCCTCGTCGCCCTCGTCGCGGTCCTCGGGATCTCGCTCCTGGTCGTGGGCGTGGTGCGGCTCGCCTTCGTGCCCGCCGCGCTCGTCTTCGAGGCGCGGCGCCGGCGCGACGACCCGGGCCCGGCCGGGTGCGGCCCGATGTTCCCCGAGGCCCCGTTCGTGAGCATCGTCGTCCCCGCGTACAACGAGGCCGTCGTCATCGAGAACTGCGTGCGCTCGGTGCTGCGCAGCGAGCACCCCGCGTTCGAGGTGGTCTGCGTGGACGACGGGTCGTCCGACGACACCTTCGAGCGCATGCAGCGGCTGGCCGCCGAGCACCCGCAGGTGCGGGCACTGCGCCAGGAGAACGCCGGCAAGGGCGCCGCGCTCAACACCGGCATCGCCGCCGCGCGGGGCGACGTCCTCGTCCTCGTCGACGCCGACGGGCTGTTCCGCCCCGACACCGTCACCCGCCTGCTGCGGGGGTTCCGCGACCCGCGGACCGGAGCCGTCTGCGGCAACGACCGGCCGGTCAACCTCGACCGCGTCCAGACCCGGCTGCTGTCGCTGATCAGCCACGTGGGGACCGGTCTGATGCGCCGGGCGCTGGACGTGCTCGGCTGCCTGCCCGTCGTCTCGGGGAACATCGGGGCCTTCCGGCGCGACGTGCTCGACGCCACCGGCCCGCTGCGCACCGACACGCTCGGCGAGGACCTCGAGCTCACCTGGCGGGTCTACCGGGAGGGCTACCGGGTCACGTTCGCGCCCGACGCCCTCGTGTACGCCGAGTCCCCGTCGACGGTGCCGGCCCTGTGGCGCCAGCGCGTCCGCTGGGCGCGCGGCCTGCTCCAGGTGACCGGCATGCACCGGTCGATGGTCGGCAACCCCCGGTACGGGCCGTTCGGGATCTACCTCCTGTACAACACGGCCGCCCAGATCGTGGCCCCGTTCGTCCAGGTCCTGGCGCTCGTCGTGCTCGTGGTCCTCGTGGTCGTCGACGGTCCGGGCTGGGTCCCGTCGTCGTGGTGGGCCTGGATCCTGCTCCTCGGCCTGCCCCTGTCCCTCGTGCTGCTCCTGCTCGCGGTCGCCCTCGACCGCGCGCTGGGCGACCTGCGCCAACTGTGGACCGTCCCCCTGTGGCCCGTCTACTCCACGATGATGACCTTGGTCGTGCTCGACGCCGCCCGGCTCGAGCTCGGGAACGCGGAGAACCGATGGAACAAGCTCGACCGGACCGGGACGGTCTCGGTGCGCGGGCTCGTCGACGACGATGGCCCTGGGTCCTGACCGTCGTGGTCGCGCTGGCGGCGGCGCTCGCGGCCGCCGTCCTCGTCGCGCGCCCCTGGGAGGACGCTCCGCCGACGATGCGGCCTGAGGTGACCCCGGACGAGGTGCGGTCGGTGAGCGTCGACTTCGGCATCGTCACCGACCCGGGCACGGACTGGGCCGCGGTCGACCGGCACCTCGACGACGTCGGGGCCAACGGCGTCGACCTCAGCGCGGGCCGGGTCGAGTTCACCGCCTTCGACTGGGCGGCCCACCCCGAGGCGGCCGCCGAGCCGGGCACCGACCACCTCGCGCGCGCGGCCCGGGCGCTGCACGAGGACGCCGACGACACGAACCGGCTCGTCGGCCTCGTGGTCGACGCGTACGTCCCGGAATGGATCAAGGCCGACCCGTCGGTGGCCGGGGTGTCCGCCGACGGCCGCCGCTCGCGATACCAGGTGTCCGCCAGCGAGCTGGCCACGGGCGACGTCGGCGACCGGCTCGTGGAGTACGTGGCCGCGCTGGGCGAGCGCTACGCCCCCAGCCAGATCGCGATCACCGAGCTCTTCCTCAACCGGTACTCCTTCGGCGACGACGACCTCGCCCTGTACCGGGAGATGACCGGCGCGGACGACTGGCCGCGCACCGCGGACGGCGAGATCGACGAGGGTTCCCCCGCGCTCGGCACGTGGCGGTCGGAGGTGATCGCCGGGCTCCTCGGCCGGATGCGCGCCGCCCTCGACGAGACGCGCGACGGCGACGGCCGCGACATCGCGCTCGCGATGGACGTCCGCGTCGACTGGGACGACCCGGCAGCGGGGGCGACGTCCAGCGGCCACGACTACCGGATCCTCCTCGGCGCCGCCGACCGGCTCGTGGTGTGGGCGTACGTGGGGCCAGGGGACCGCACGCCCGCCCAGGTCGAGGAGCTCACCGGCGCGCTCGAGGACGCGGGCTACGACATGTCCCGGTTCACGATGTCGGTCGGGCTGTGGGCGGGGGCGGCGGACGCCGACCCCCCGCAGGCCATCTCCCCCGCGGTCATGACGGCGACGCTCGCGGCCGCGTCCACGCACGGGATCACGGACGTCAACGTCACGCCCCTGTCGCACCTGTCCCCGGCCCACTGGGCGGCGCTCGGCGCGGTGTGGGGACCGGCCGCCCGGCCGGGGTCCGTCAGCCCCTCGCCGCCGGGGTGACGTCGGGCAGCGTCACGTCGACCTCCGTGCCGTGCCCGAGCTCGCTGCGGAACGTCATCGTGCCGCCGTGGTCGTGCACGATCTGGTCGACGAGGGACAGGCCGAGGCCCACCCCGCGCACGCGGCGGCGGCGGGTGTCGCGCGAGCGGTAGAACCGCTCGGTGATGTGCTCCAGCTCGTCGGCGGGGATGCCCGACCCCTCGTCCGCGACCTGCAGCCGCGCGAGCCTGCCCCCCTGGGGGCCGGTGCCCGCCGTCACCGTGACGCGCACGCGGCCCCCGCGCTCGCTGTACTTGACGGCGTTGCTCAGCAGGTTGTCCACGACCTGCCCCACGCGGCCGGAGTCCGAGCGCAGCGGCACCCTCGCGTCCCCGTCGACCTCCACGGCGACCCCCGCGGCGTCCGCCGACGGGCGCTCGTTCGCCACGGCCTCGCGCACCACCTGGGCGACGTCGATCTCGTCCGCCGCGAGCGTGTACCTGCCCGACACCATCTGAGCGCTCGTGAGCAGGTCGTCGACGAGGGACCGCAACCGACGGGCGTTGCGGTCGACGACCTCCAGGTAGCCCCGCTGCTCCTCGTCGAGCCTGTCGCCCTCGAGCCGCATCAGGTCGACGTACCCGAAGATCGACGCGAGGGGCGTACGCAGCTCGTGGCTCACGAGGCCGATGAACTCGTCCTGGGTGCGCTCCTCCTCGTACCGCGCCGTGACGTCGGTGACGACGACGAGGTAGCCCTCCGGCAGCTCCGGATCGCGGCCCCCGAGCGCCGGCCGCTCGGTGACCGTCAGCTCCACGCGCCGCCGGGTGCCGTCGGGGAGCACGGTCTCCCAGTCGTCCACCTGGGTCTCTCCCGCGACGGCGCGGCCGAGCACCGCGCGGTTCGCCGCGTGGTCCCACCGCTGCGGCCCGGCGGCCGCCAGCCGCTCGGCGAGCGCCTCGGCGGCGACGAGGCCCGCGACGTCGGTGCCCACGAGCTCACGCTCCGGCCGGCCGAAGATCCGCTCGGCCCCGGGGTTGACCGAGACGATCCGGCCCGCGAAGTCCGTCGCCACGAAGCCCTGCTCCGTCGCGGCCTGCAGGATCCCGCGGAGCGTGTCACGCGAGTCCCGCAGCCGCTGAGCGGTGACGGCCGTCTCGTCCCGGGCGTGCTCGAGCTGCGTCGCCTGGCGTCGGGCGAGACCGACGATCATGTGCGCCCCGACCGCGACGAGGCCGGCGACCAGCAGGTCCACGAGCGCGTGCATCAACGGGTTGACCCGGCCCACCTCGACGAACCCCACCGCGACGGGGGCGAACGCGACCACCGTGGACGCGCCCAGCGCGAGGACCAGCCCCAGGATGCCGGGCTGCAGCGCAAGGTTCACGACCGGCAGGAAGAGCAGGACGTCGAAGCCCGCCAGCGGCAGGCCGGACCCGAGCTCGAGGAGCCCGACGGCCACCATCTGCGCGAGCGGCAGCAGGTACCGCCACCCTCGCGGCCAGCGGTCCCAGCGGCCGAGGCTCGCCACGAGCTGGACGACGGCCCCGATCACCCCGGAGGCGACCAGGAGCGCCGGGACGCTGCTCGGCACGTCGCTGAGCGACAGGGTGGCGAGCACGACGGCGAGCGAGACGGTGAGCGGCAGGTGCCGCAGCCCGACGGCGTCGTCGGCGAACCACCGGTCCCCCACCCGCACGTACAGGTCGCCGAGGCGGTGGGCGAGGGCGCCCGGCATCAGGCGGTCTCCACCTGCTCGACCCCCACGGGGAGCCGTGGTTCCCCCGGAGCCGTCGGGTGGTCCGCGTCCTGGTCGTCCACCGCGGGCAGGACGCGGACCGCCGAGGTCCGCGCGAGCGTCTCGCTCGCCCGGACGGTCTCCAGCGGCTCGACCTCGTCCGCCGGGCTGAACCGCGCCCAGTACCGCGCGGTCGCGCGCACCATGTCGGGGCGCATGTACTCCCGGTGCGCCTGCGACGCGTAGGCGGCGAGCATCCGGAGCTTCGTCTCGAGGAAGCCGTCGACGTCCACGAACCGGTTCGGGGCGAAGGCGACCGTCGCGGACGGGCTCTGGAAGCACAGCAGGCTCGGCACCTGGCGCGCCGCGATCTGCACCGCCTCGTTCACCGCCCGGTGGTCCTGGTGCCGGTCGTGCACGCTGTGCGTGTAGACGCGGTGCGGGGACACGTCCGCCACGACCTCCTCGATCGCCGAGATCGGCCCCTGGGCGGGGTCGAGGAGGGTGTCGGGGAAGTCGAGGTGCACGAGGCGAGCCCCGATCACCGCCGCCGCGGCGAGCGCCTCCTCGTGCCGCGCCGACGCCGGGCCGCCCACCGCGCCGCCCGAGAGCGTCAGGAGCACGACCTCGTCGCCGGCGGCCGCGTGCGCGGCCAGGGTGGCCCCGACACCGATCTCGACGTCGTCCGGGTGCGCGCCGACGGCGAGCACGCGCAGGCGGCTGGCGCGCCGCTCCTCACGGGCGCGCTGCGCGAGCTCGGTCGCGCGCTCCACCACCGTCGACGCCGGCACGGGCTTGACGAGGAAGTCGTCGGCGGCCTCCCGCAGCGCGGTGACGGCGTTCGTGACCGTCGGGAACGCGGTGACGATCATGATCGGCAAGGTCGGGTCGGCCTGCCGCACCTCCGGGATGACCTCGAGCCCCGAGCGCCCCGGCAGCTGGATGTCGCTCACGAGGACGTCGTACGACGCGGAGCGCAGCAGCCGCAGCGCCGTGTCCGCCTCGCCGGCGACGTCCACGTCCATGCCGCCGTAGCGTTCGAGCGCGATGCGGAGGAACTCGGCCGCGTCAGGGTCGTCCTCCAGGACGAGCGCCCGGAATCGGTCGTCGGACAAGGCTCTCCTTCCACTGTCCACCGTCTGGTTCGTACCGTACGCGCGGGTCGTCCGCCGCGCGCGAGGACGGCTCGGCCTGCACGGGCCGGGGGTCAGGTCAGCCGTCCAGCCGCACCCGCGCCACGCGTTCGGCGGACGCGGCGGCCAGGCGCACGCCGAGCTCGTGGGCCGACAGGCTCCCGCGGGCGCCGGTCGCCGGGTCGGTGACGGCGAGCACGCCGGCGGCGGCCTCCCGCGGGCCCAGGACGGCGAGCAGCGCGTCGCGTCGTCCGCGCGCGAGCCGCACCCGGTTCCCCAGCGACCCGTCCGCCTCGAGGCGCACCCGCACCCCGCGGCGGCGCAGCGCCCGGGCGGCCTCGTCGGCGGGCGCCGGGTCGCCGACCGGCAGCAGGCACACCTGCACGGGCGCCAGCCAGACCGGGAGGCGGCCGGCGTGCTGCTCGAGCAGGAAGGCGACCATCCGCTCCATCGAGCCGACGGTGCCGCGGTGGATCATCACGACCCGCTCGCGCGAACCGTCGGGCGCGGTGTAGCCCAGGTCGAACCGCTCGGGCTGGTTGAGGTCGAGCTGGACGGTGGCGAGGGTCTCCTCGTGGCCGCGGGCGTCGCGCACCTGCACGTCCAGCTTGGGTCCGTAGAAGGCCGCCTCCCCCGGGCCGTCCTCCCAGGGGAGGCCGGTGGGCTCGATCGCGGCGCGCAGCATGCCCTCCGCCTCCGCCCACCGCTCGGGCCCGCCCAGCCAGCGGCCGGAGCCGTCGCTGCGCGAGAGGCGCACGTGGTCGAGCGCGAGGCCCAGCACGTCGAGCACGCCGAGGACGGCGTCGAGCGCGGCGCGGACCTCGCCCGGGACCTGGTCCGGGCGGCAGAAGACGTGGGTGTCGTCGAGGTTGATCTGCCGCACGCGCGAGAGCCCGCTGAGCACGCCCGAGCGCTCGGCGCGGAACATCGCGCCGAGCTCGTGGTACCGCACCGGCAGGTCGCGGTGGCTGCGGGGCTCCGCCGCGTACAGCTGGGCGTGGTGCGGGCAGTTGGCGGGCCGCAGCACGAGCGGGTCGTCGCTGCCGTCGTCGAGAGCGGGGAACATGTCGTCGGCGAACTTCGCCCAGTGACCCGAGCGCTCGAAGAGCGACCGCTTGCCCAGCACGGGGGTGCAGACGGGCTCGCAGCCGCCCGCGAGCGCCACGTCCTCGGCGAGCCGCTCCAGCTCGCGGCGCACGACGGCGCCCGCCGGCTGCCACAGGGGCAGCCCCGGACCCACCAGCGGGCTGGTGGTGAAGATCCCCATCGCGCGGGCGAGGTCGCGGTGGTCGAGGACGTCGGGTCCGGCGTCGGGATCGACGACGGGCTGGTCGTGGCTCTGGTCACGGTGGTTCATGGCGGTGCTCCTTCGGGCGAGGTGGCGGAGCCGCCCGGGCACGAGAAAGGCCCCGGAGCGAGCTCCGGGGCCTGGGTGCGTGCGGTGGTGCGTGCAGCGGTCAGTCGGCGCCGGAGGTGTCCGGCGTCGTCGTGACCTGAAGGCTGCGCATGCCCCGACGCTACGGCGTGGCACCGGCCCGGTCAACGGGGAACCCGCACGACGAGGGCGGGGCCGGCGGCGACGCCGGCCCCACCCCGGGCGCTTCGGGCAGGGTCCGATCAGCCCGCCGCGGCGGCCCACCGCTGGCTCGACGCACCGGTGTCGGTGCGCTGCACGACCTTGCCGTCCGGGTCGGCCGTGAGCGCGAGCCCTGAGTTCTTGTTCACGAGCCGGAGCTGTCCGTCCTCGACGCTGACCTGCCAGACCTGGTTGTCCGTGCCCCCGCAGCCGTACTGCCCGACGAGCGCGCCCTGGTCCCTCGAGCTGTAGAAGACGTCCGCGCACTGGCCGCTGCCCGCGTTCCGGATCGTGTAGTCCGACCCGCCGAGGCGGGTGAGGACCCACTTCTGGGTCGGCGAGCTCGACTCCGCCGCCACCGTCAGCTGCGTCGACTCGTTCCCCGGCGCCGTCAGCCGCTGCCCGCTCGCCAGAGCCAGCGAGTACTGCCCGTCGGCGACGGGCGGCGGCACCACCGTCTCGGTGCCCACGTCCAGCGCGAACACGTGCACCGCGGCGTTGGCCGGCAGGGTCACCGCCACAACCTTCTTGTCGGGATCGATCGGGATCGTGTTGGTGTAAAGGCGGTACTCGGTGGTCGGGTAGGCCGCCCCGGTGGGGGTGTTCTTCCCGAGGGTGACGACGGCGATCTTCGCCCCGTAGGAGTTCGTCGCCAGGCAGCACCAGTTCGGCATGCCGAGCGTGCTCGCGTCGGTGCTGCCGTCCGCGTAGTGCACGGTGACCCCTCCGGTGGCCGACCCGCTGGTGCCCGTGCCGAGCACCCCGATGACGTTCCCGTCCCCGGAGACCGGCACGGTCTGGCCGGCGCTCCCGACGTTGCCGGGCGTGCCCGGCGCCGCGTCGGGGAACGTGAAGTCGAACCCGTTCGCGCTCACGGTGGCGCCCGGGGTGACACCCTTGGCGGCGAGCCGCTCGGCGATGAGGCTGCCGCCCCCGCCGTCGATGTTCCCCTTCGACGGGTCCGCCAGGGTCGTGACGCCGACGTTGTCGAACGCCGCGGCGAGACTCGCGTAGGCGACCGTCGTCTGCGCGCGTGCCGACACCTGGCGGGGTGTCGTGCGCGCCCGGTAGTCGGCGGTGCCGCCGATCGTCACCTGGCCGGGGGCGGCGTCGTCCGGCGGGGTGACGCCGAACGTCGCGGTGAACGTCGCGCCGTCCTTCAGGGACTTCGCCGTCGTGGACGACGTCGCATCGACGGACCACCCGTCGGGCGCGGTGACGGTGGCGCCCGTGACGTCGATCGGCTTGCCCGTGTGGTTCGTCAGGGCCAGCGTGGCTGTCCCGGCCGTTCCGGCCAGCGACAGCGACGGCGCGGTGACCGCGACGTCGACGGCCCGCTCGGCGGGGTGCTCCCCGCCGACCGCGGCCGACCCGCTGACCGTGACGTCGAACGACGATGCCGTGGAGACCTTCGCCGTCTGCACGGTCAGGACGCCGGTCGCCGGGTCGAAGACGTACCCCGGGCCGCGGTCGAGGTCCTCGACGTCCCCGACGGCCGCCAGCTTCTGGCCGCTGACCCGGACCACCGACGGAGCCGCGTCCGTGTGCAGCGTGAACCGGTAGCTGCGCGCGGACGGCTTGCCGGTGTAGTCCCCGGTCAGCCTCCCCACCGACATCGAGATCTCGCCCTTGCCAGCCTGCGGCGCCGTCACGGCGATCCGCTGCGCGGCATGTGCCCCGTCGGCGTACTCCTGCGTGCGGCCGTCGTCCTCGTACAGGGTGAACTCCGAGGAGCCCTGCGGGTACACGTCGACGTCGAGCCGGCCGGCCTTCTTGCCCGCCTCCCAGTCGGTGGTCCCGTCGGGGAACATCGGCACGATGGCGCCGCCCTTCACGAACAGCGGCAACCGGTCCAGGGGCGCGGAGTAGCCGTCGATCGTCGTCGGGCCCGTGTACGTGCGCCCGGTCCAGTAGTCGGTCCAGGTGCCCTCCGGCAGGTAGATGCCGTCCCGCACGGTCGTGTCCTCGTAGACCGGCGCCACCAGGAAGTCGTCGCCGGCGAGGAACTCGTACTTCACGTCGTCGCCCCACGTCTTCGGGTCGTCCGGGTAGTTCACGTACAGCGGCCGCGTGGAGCCGAGGCCCGTCGCGTGGGCGTCCGCCTGGTACGTGTACAGGTAGGGCAGCAGCCGCTCGTGCAGGTGCAGGTACGAGCGGTTGATCGACGTGTACGGCTCCCCGTACCGGTACGGCTGCTTGTCGCTCGCCGCCCACCCGCTCATGGCGTACGTCATCGGCAGGAACATCTTCCACTGCAGGTCGCGCGTGTAGGTCTGGGCGCTGCCGCCGAAGATGCCGTCGACGTCGCCCGTCGTCGCCGCCTGGCCCGACATCGTCGAGCCCGCGTACGTCGGGATCTGCCAGCGGATGTAGTCCCAGCTGCCCGACTGGTCACCGCTCCACATCGCGCCGCACCGCTGGGTGCCCGCCCAGCCCTCGATCGTGAGGACGGTGGCGCGGTCGGCGGCGTTGTCCTCGATGCCCGCGTTCGCCTTCTCGCACGCGGACAGCGCGAAGCGGTAGCCGGGCCCGACCCACGCGACGTCCGTCTTGCGGACGCGGACGCCGGCGGCCACCTCGGCCGGCTGCTCGGTGAGGTCGGCCTGGGTCCACAGACCGAGCTCGGAGCCGTGCTGGGTGAGCATGTCGTGCGTCTCGGGCAGGTCCTCGTAGCCGCAGCCGTAGCCGTCGTTGACGAGCATCCAGCCCAGCGGCATGTCGTGGTCGGTGTACCCCTGCGCGATCGCGGTCGAGTCGCGCAGCGTCTCGCGCTCCCCGCGGTTGGCGTTGTGCAGGTAGCAGTCCGCGTCGCCGAGCTCCATCGCGTACATGGGCAGCATCGCGGGCCGCCCGGTCAGCCGGGTGTAGTCGTCGAGCACGGTGCGCGTGTCGCCGACGAAGTAGTAGGCGTCGAACCGCTGCTCGGCGTGCCGCGTGGCGACCGGGTCGCCGAAGGCGTAGCTCCCCGCGGCGAACGTGTTGCGCAGCACCCCGTACCCGTTGCTGGACAGGTAGAACGGCGACGCGTTCGGGTTCCCGCCGTCGTCCCAGTTGTAGTCGCGAGAGATCTGGATCGTCTCGTCGCGGTGCGAGAAGCGCCCGTTCTGCATGCCGCCGCCGAAGAACTGCTCGGTCGCGCCGCGCGTGAGCGACTGGGTCGTGCCGGAGGCGTCCCAGGACAGCGGCGTCGTCTCTGCCCACAGCGTCGCGCCCGAGCCGTCCGCGAGCGCCAGGGTCAGCGGCGCCTTGGTGACGGTGAGCGTCGCGTCGGCCGTCGCGATCCGGTACGCCGAGGACGTCTCCGTCATGGTGGCGCCGGCGTCGCCGTCGAGCTCGCCGACGACGATCTTCGCGGCGGGCGCGTCCGGGTCTGACGGAGCGTCGTTCGCCGGGTCGGTGAACGTCCCGTCAGGGGCGAGGCGGACGCGCAGCGCCCCCGCCTCGAGGAAGCTCACCCGGAGCTTCGCCTCGCCCTGCGCGGACGTCTCCGCGGCGAACGTGAACGTGTCGCCGTCCCGCTCCATCCCGGTGACGTCGCCCAGCGTGGTCCCCGCCGCGGCATCCTCGCCCGCGGCCGACGCCGCCGGGACGGCGAGCGCCAGGCCGGGCACGAGCACCAGCGCCGCGAGCGCGGCCACCGCGCCGCGCCGTCGTCGGCGCCCCGTCGCTGTCCCTCTGCTGATCCTGCCGATCCGTGAACCTGTCTTCGTCGACATGTCGTTCTCCCGTGATCCAGGCACTCCGACGGACGCGCTGCGCCCACTCCCTCGGGGACGCAGTGATCGAAGTTGCTCGAATTCTTCAACGACGCGCGCAATCAAGCAAGAGGGCGGGGCGATACCCGGAGGCGCCCGGGCGCACCGGCATGACGTCCTCGTCGCATGAGCACGAGCCTCGCGGAAGAGATCCTCAGCAAGCGCTTCGCCACCACCAAGCTTCGCGAGGGGTACGACATGTCGGAGGTGGACGACTTCCTCGACACGCTCGTCGCGGCGGTCAAGGACGGCACCGACGTCGCCGCCCTGGTCGACGGCGCCCGGTTCGCGTCCACGAAGTTCCGCGAGGGCTACGACATGACCGAGGTGGACGACTACCTCGACGAGGTCAAGACGCGCGCCGCCGCGACGGCGACCGGCTCGGCGGGCGCCGCTCCGAGCCGCCCCGAGCAGAGCCCGGCCGACACCCCGTCGATCACCTCGACAGCCCCCGACAGCACGATCACCAGCCCCACCCTGCCCGCCAGCACCGGTGGCCTCCGCGGCTGGTTCACGCGCCGCCGCGACTGAGCCTCGCCCGCTCGGCGCGGCCGCCGCGGAGCTCCCGCAGGCTCACCGCGGACGGCACGCCGGTCGACGGCCCACGACCTGCCACGAGGTGCACCTGAGAACGAAGAAGCCCCTCTGTCCAGCGGTGATGCAGGACAGAGGGGCTGTGTCGCGAGATCAGACGTTGAAGCCCAGCATCCGCAGCTGCTCGCGGCCCTCGTCGGTGATCTTCTCCGGGCCCCACGGCGGCATCCAGACCCAGTTGATGCGGAAACCGTCGACGAGGCCTTCGAGCGCGGTGCCCGCCTGGTCCTCGATGACGTCGGTCAGCGGGCAGGCCGCGGACGTCAGCGTCATGTCGATCGTGGACATGTTGTTCTGGTCCACCTGGATGCCGTACACGAGGCCCAGGTCGACGACGTTGATGCCCAGCTCGGGGTCGATGACGTCGCGCATGGCCTCCTCGACGTCGGCGGCCGTGGTCGGCGTCGGGGACGCCGCCGGCGGGGCGACCTCGTCGGTCGTGTTCTCGGTCATCGTGTCCTCTCAGATTCGGGTCGGCTTCAGCTCAGCGCGCCGCTGCGCGCCAGCGAGTCCTTGAGCGCCGCCCAGCCGAGCAGCGCGCACTTGATGCGGGCGGGGTACTGCGAGACACCGGTGAACGCGCTGGCGTCCCCGAGCGCGTCGAGCGCGTCCTCGTCGTCCAGGCCCTTGCCCCGCGAGCCCATGAGGTCGTGGAACACGGCGTCGATGCGGGCGACGTCGGCCAGGTCGTGCCCGGTGACCAGCTCGGTCATCACGGAGGCCGAGGCCTGCGAGATGGAGCAGCCCTGACCCTCCCACGACACCCCGGCGACGGTGGAGCCGTCGACGTCCACGCGCAGCGTGATCTCGTCGCCGCAGGTCGGGTTGACCTGGTGCGACTCCCCCGACCGGTGGTCGGCGGGCGCGTCCACGAGCCCCCGCCCGTGCGGGCGCTTCGCGTGGTCCAGGATCACCTGCTGGTACATCTGCTCGAGCGAGCTCACTGCTGTCCTCTCCGCCTGCCGTCAGTCCATACCGAAGAACGCGCGCACGCCCGCCAATGCTTCCCGGAACGCCGCGATCTCCTCGGTGGTGGTGTACACCGACGCCGACGCGCGGGCCGTCGCCGCCACGCCGAACCGGCGGTGCAGCGGCTGCGCGCAGTGGTGACCCACGCGCACCGCGATGCCCTTGTCGTCGAGCACCTGCCCGACGTCGTGCGCGTGCACGCCGTCGACGACGAACGACACGACCGCGAGCCGGTCGCGCGCGTCCGCCGGCCCGACGATCCGCACGCCCGGGATCTCGGCGATCCGCACCAGCTCGGCCGCGAGCTCCTGCTCGTGCCGCGCGACGCGGTCCATGCCCAGCTCGTCCAGCCACTGCGCCGCGACACCCATGCCGACGGCCTGCGCCACCATCTGCGTGCCCGCCTCGAACCGCTGCGGCGGCGGCGCGTACGTGGTCTCGGCCATGGTCACGACCTCGACCATCGACCCGCCCGTGGTGACGGGCGGCATGGCCTCGAGCAGCTCGCGCCGCCCGTACAGGGCGCCGACGCCGGTGGGGCCGAGCATCTTGTGCGCGCTGAAGGCGGCGAGGTCGACGCCCAGGGCGTGCAGGTCGACGGGCAGGTGCGGCACGGACTGGCACGCGTCCAGTACGGTCAGCGCCCCGACCCGCTTCGCCGCCGCGACCAGCTCGGCCACCGGAGCGATCGCGCCGGTCACGTTCGACACGTGCCCGAACGCGACGACGCGGGTGCGGTCGGTGATCACGCTCGCGACGTCGGAGAGGTCGATGCGCCCCTCGTCGTCGACGCCGAACCAGCGCAGGACGGCGCCCGTGCGCGCGCACAGCTCCTGCCACGGCACGAGGTTCGCGTGGTGCTCCGCCTCGGTGACGACGATCTCGTCGCCCGGCGCCAGGCGGAACCGCTCGGCGGCCGCTCCCCCGCGCCCGGCCGTCGCGTTGGAGAACGCGTAGGCCACGAGGTTGAGCGCCGCCGTCGCGCCCGACGTCCAGACGATCTCGTCGACGTCGGCCCCGACGAACGCGGCCACGGCGGACCGCGCGTCCTCGAACGCCTCGGTCGCCTCCTCCGCGAGCTGGTGCGCGCCGCGGTGCACGGCGGCGTTGCGCTGCTCGTAGAAGTCGACCTCGGCCTCGAGCACCACGTTCGGCTTCTGCGAGGTCGCGGCCGAGTCCAGGTAGACGAGCGGCCGGCCGCCCCGCACCGTGCGCCCGAGCAGCGGGAAGTCCGCGCGCACGGCGGCGAGCTCCGCCGCGGTGAGCGACGGGCGCACGGTGTCGGTGGTGGTCATGCTGTCCTCCTGGTGACGGCTCCTCGACAGAGGAGGTCAGGCCATCGTCGCGCCGGTGCCGACGTACTTGTCGTAGCCGTTCTCCTCGAGCTGCTCCGCGAGCTCGGGGCCGCCCTCCTCGGCGATCTTGCCGTCGACGAAGACGTGCACGAAGTCGGGCTTGATGTAGCGCAGGATGCGCGTGTAGTGCGTGATGAGAAGGACGCCGACGTCGGTGTTCGCCTTGGCCCGGTTCACGCCCTCGGACACGACGCGCAGGGCGTCGACGTCCAGGCCGGAGTCGGTCTCGTCGAGGATCGCGAAGTGGGGCTTGAAGAGCTCCATCTGCAGGATCTCGTGGCGCTTCTTCTCGCCGCCGGAGAAGCCCTCGTTGACGGAGCGCTCGGCGAAGGTCGAGTCGATGCGGAGGTTCTCCATCGCACCCTTGACCTCCTTGCCCCACGTGCGCAGGGCGGGCGCCTCGCCGTCGATGGCGGTCTTGGCGGTGCGCAGGAAGTTCGCCACCGACACGCCCGGCACCTCGACCGGGTACTGCATGGCGAGGAAAAGGCCGGCGCGGGCGCGCTCGTCGACGGTCATCGCGAGGAGGTCCTCGCCGTCGAGCGTCGCGGTGCCCGAGGTCACCGTGTACTTCGGGTGGCCGGCGAGGGCCGAGGCGAGGGTCGACTTGCCGGAGCCGTTCGGCCCCATGATGGCGTGCGTCTCGCCCGAGTTGATGGTCAGGTCGACGCCGCGCAGGATCGGCTTGGCGCCTTCCTTGGTCTCGACGCTGACGTGCAGGTCGCGGATCTCCAGGGTGGGCATGCTTCGTGTCTCCAGGTCTGTGTTGCGAAAGTCTGAGGCAGGTCAGGACGCGACGGCGAGCCGCTCGTCGACGTCCACGAGGATGCGGTCGCCGTCCACGGTCACCGGGTACACCGGCACGGGCTGCGTCGCGGGGAGCTGGACCGGCTTGCCGGTGCGCAGGTCGAACTGCGAGCCGTGCAGCCAGCACTCGACGAGGCAGCCCTCGACCTCCCCGTCGGACAGGGAGACCTGCCCGTGCGAGCAGATGTCGGACAGGGCGTGCCAGCCGCCGTCGGCGTCGCGCACGACGGCGACCGGGACCGGGGCCCCGTCCGCGCCGTCGAGCTCCACGAGCATGGCCTCCTCGGGGGCGAGGTCGTCGGCCATGCAGGCCAGCTGAGAGGTCATCGCCGCGTCACTCCGCGGCCGGCGCGACGCCGGTGATGACGCTCATCGACTTCTCGAGCTCGGCCTCGATCGACGCGAGCAGGCGCTCCTCGACCGACGGGACGCCGATCTGGTCGATCAGCTCGGCGAAGAAGCCGCGCACCACGAGGCGACGCGCGTCGACCTCGGGGATGCCGCGGGCCATGAGGTAGAAGAGCTGCTCGTCGTCGAAGCGGCCGGTCGCCGACGCGTGCCCCGCGCCCTCGATCTCGCCCGTCTCGATCTCCAGGTTCGGCACCGAGTCGGCGCGGGCGCCGTCGGTGAGGACCAGGTTGCGGTTGAGCTCGTAGGTGTCGGTGCCCTCGGCCTCGGCCTGGATGAGCACGTCCCCGACCCACACCACGTGCGCGCCGGCGCCCTGCAGCGCGCCCTTGTAGGTGACGCGCGACTTGCAGCGCGGCACGGCGTGGTCCACGAAGAGGCGGTGCTCCTGGTGCTGGTCCGCGTCGGCGAAGTACAGGCCGACCATCTCGACCTCGCCGCCCTCGCCCGTGAACGTCGCGTCCGGGGTGATGCGCACGACGTCGCCGCCGAACGTCACCACGACGTGCTTGAGCTTGGCGTCGCGGCCGATGCGGGCGCGGTGGCTGGAGGCGTGCACGGCGCCGTCGGCCCAGTCCTGCACCGACACGACCGTCAGGTGCGCGCCCTCGTCCACGACGATCTCGACCGTCTGGTTGAGGACGGCGTCGCCGCGGTGGTCGATGACGACGACACCCTCGGCGTGGTGCTCGGCGTGCACCAGCAGGTGCTGCGCCGTCGCGTCCTTGGTCGCGCCCTCGACGCGCACCGAGGTGACCTCGGTGGCGACGGCCTCGGCCGGGAGCGTGACGACGGTCGCCTCGGCGGCCGCGTTCCACGCGGTCACGGCGGTACGGTCGCCCGGCTTGCCGGTGGTGCCCAGGCGCGGGTCGTCCTTGCCGACGATCTCGACCTTGGCCTCGGGCGTCTCGACGACGGTCGTGAGGACGCCGCCGGCGCCCAGGTCCTCGCCGAACAGCGGCTGGAGCCGCGCGACGGGCGAGAACCGCCACTCCTCCTCGCGCCCGGTGGGCACGGGGATGTCGGCGAGGTCGAACGACGTCTTGCGCTCGGCGCGCGAGCCGACCGGGACGACGCCGTGGGAGTGCGCGCCGTCGGCCACGGCGCGGGAGTGATCCGTGGACAGATCAGTGGTAGCAGTCATTTCAGCCGACGGACCCTTCCATCTGCAGCTCGATGAGGCGGTTGAGCTCGAGCGCGTAC
Source organism: Isoptericola sp. NPDC055063 (assembly GCF_053608125.1). Lineage (NCBI taxonomy): Bacteria > Bacillati > Actinomycetota > Actinomycetes > Micrococcales > Promicromonosporaceae > Isoptericola > Isoptericola sp. NPDC055063. The sequence goes on from NZ_JBSGUW010000005.1 coordinate 254,982, forward strand.
TCCATGGGCAGCTCGCGCGCGATGGGCTCGACGAACCCGCGCACGATCATGGCCATCGCCTCGGTCTCCTCCATGCCTCGGGACATGAGGTAGAACAGCTGGTCCTCGCTCACCCGCGAGACCGTCGCCTCGTGCCCCATGGACACGTCGTCCTCGCGGACGTCGACGTACGGGTAGGTGTCGGACCGGGAGATCTGGTCGACGAGCAGCGCGTCGCACAGCACGGTCGACGCGGAGTGCTTGGCGCCCTCGAGCACCTGCACCAGGCCGCGGTACGACGTGCGGCCGCCGCCACGGGCGACGGACTTGCTCACGATCGACGACGACGTGCGCGGCGCGGCGTGCACCATCTTGCAGCCGGCGTCCTGGTGCTGGCCCTCGCCCGCGAAGGCGATGGACAGCGTCTCGCCGCGGGCGTGCTCGCCCAGCAGGTAGATCGCCGGGTACTTCATCGTCACCTTGGAGCCGATGTTGCCGTCGACCCACTCCATGGTGGCGCCCTCGGCGGCCGTGGCGCGCTTGGTCACCAGGTTGTACACGTTGTTCGACCAGTTCTGGATGGTCGTGTAGCGCACGCGGGCGTTCTTCTTCACGACGATCTCGACGACCGCGGAGTGCAGCGAGTCGCTCGAGTAGATCGGCGCGGTGCAGCCCTCGACGTAGTGCACGTAGGAGCCTTCGTCCGCGATGATCAGCGTCCGCTCGAACTGGCCCATGTTCTCCGTGTTGATGCGGAAGTAGGCCTGCAGCGGGATCTCGACGTGCACGCCCGGCGGCACGTAGACGAACGAGCCGCCCGACCACACGGCCGAGTTCAGCGCGGCGAACTTGTTGTCACCGGCGGGGATGACGGTGCCGAAGTACTCCTGGAACAGCTCCGGGTAGTCGCGCAGGCCCGTGTCCGTGTCCACGAAGATGACGCCCTGGGCCTCGAGGTCCTCGCGGATCTGGTGGTACACGACCTCGGACTCGTACTGCGCGGCGACGCCGGCCACGAGGCGCTGCTTCTCCGCCTCGGGGATGCCGAGCCGGTCGTACGTGGCGCGGATGTCCTCGGGCAGGTCCTCCCAGCTGGCGGCCTGCTTCTCCGTGGAGCGCACGAAGTACTTGATGCGGTCGAAGTCGATCCCGGTGAGGTCGGCGCCCCAGTTCGGCATCGGCTTCTTGTCGAACAGGCGCAGCGCCTTGAGGCGCGCCTTGCGCATCCACTCGGGCTCGTCCTTCAGCTCCGAGATGTTCTTGACGACGTCCTCGTTGAGGCCGCGGCGTGCGGCCTCGCCCGCGGCGTCGCTGTCGCGCCAGCCGTACTCGTACGCACCGATCGAGTCGATGATCTCGTCATCGGACCGCTTCTCGGTGCTCTGCGCCGAAGCCGCCTGGGCGGCGTCCTGGGTGGGAGCGCTCATCGTGTTCCTTCCTGCGTGCCGCGGGTGCGGTGGGCCGGGGTGGGGAGGTTCTGGGGTGTGACCTGCGTGGTGACGGTCGGGACGTTCGTGACGCAGGCGTGCGCGCCGCCCGCGATGGTGGCCAGGCGCTGGACGTGCGTGCCCAGCAGCTCGGAGAAGGCGCGGGCCTCCGCCTCGCACAGCTCGGTGAACTCCTCGGCGACGTGCTGCACGGGGCAGTGGCCCTGGCACAGCTGGACCGTCGGGAGCAGCGGGCCGGACACGGGCCGGACCGACGCCGCGTAGCCGTCGGCCGAGAGCAGGTCGGCGAGCTGACCCGCGCGGCCCTCGGGGTCGGCGGCGGTGAGGCGCGGCGCGTACCGCGCGACGACGGCGTCGTAGCGCTCCGCCGCGAACCGGGCGACGGCCTCGCTGCCGCCGGTCTCGCGCAGGTGGCGCATCACCTGGGCAGCGAGCTCGGAGTAGCCGCCCGCGAGGTCGGACTGTCCGCGCGTGCTCACCACGTACCGGCGCGCAGGGCGCCCGCGGCGGCCGGACGACGGGCCGCCGTCGTGCACGGCGATCGTCCCGTCCTCCTCGAGGCAGGCCAGGTGGCGGCGCACGGCCGCGGAGGTGAGTCCCAGGCGGTCGGCCAGCTCGGCGGCGCTGACGGGGCCCTCGCCGGCGACGAGCTCCAGGACGCGGCGGCGGGTGGTGCCGTCGGCCTCGGGGGCGCCGTCGAGGACGCGCGGGACGGCGCGCGCCGAGCTGCGGTCGGTCGTGCTCGTCGGCATGCGCTCCTCCCCTACGGCTCGTGGACCGACCGGGGGCAGGCCTCAACTGCAGGACACGGCCACCGGCGACGACGTCGATATAGGGAACATCCTTGTTGCGTAATCCAGGATGTCAAGCAAGGCATGCCTCACCGGCCCCCGTCACGGGCCGCTGGGAGGGCAGGTGTCGCGAACGTCACTCCCCGCTGACGATGCGCCCCTCGATGACCTCGCCCGGGCCGTCGCCCGGACCCTGCGTGCCGAGCTGGTGCAGCTTGACCCCCAGCGCGATCATCACGATGCCGATGATCACCGCGAACACGCCGATCACGATGGACAGGCCCACGATGGCGCTGCTCGGGTTGACGAAGCACACCACGGCGAGCGCGATCAGCAGCAGACCCACGATGAGGTTCCACACCCACGACGCCCCGCCACGGCGCCGCATCGTCGGGACCACGAAGAGCTGCAGCAGCCCCACCAGCAGCGCCCAGATCGCGATGAGCACCAGCACGAACCCGAGGAAGAAGTTCGGGATGAACAGCATCAGCGCACCGACCACCAACGAGACGATGCCGATGCCGGTGTTGACGGATCCCGCCGAGGTCCCCCGGCGCCGGATCCCGTCGATGATGCTCACGAGCCCGTCGATCAGCACGAACACCCCGAAGACCTGGACCAGCAGGCCCGGCGTCTTGTCCGGCAGGAAGATCGCCAGCAGACCGAACAGCAGCGCCAGCACGCCGCGGATCACCGGCCAGTACCACAGGCGCCGGGCCAGGGCGGCGACGTCCTGCGGCGGGGTGAACGTGTAGAAGGTCATGGTCGTGCTGCTCCTCCGGTCGGGCGTGACGGGGCGCCGCCCCGTCCGGGCGACTCCGTAGAATCTTCCGGTGCCCACCTCGATCGCGCCATCGGGCGCGGACGGCGCCACGCCGCCCGCCCGCCCTGCCGAGGACCGCCGTGCCGGCTCCGTCGAGCCCTCCGCCGGTGCCGCGGTCCACGTGCGGGGCCTCGTCAAACGCTACGGCGGCCGGGACGTGGTCGCAGGCCTGGACCTCGTCGCCGACGCCGGCGCGGTGACGGCCGTGCTCGGCCCCAACGGCGCCGGCAAGACCACCACGATCGAGTGCTGCGAGGGGCTGCGCTCCCCCGACGGCGGCACGGTGCGGGTGCTGGGGCTCGACCCGGTGGCCGACGCGCGCGCCCTGCGCCCCCGCGTGGGCGTCATGCTCCAGGACGGCGGACTGCCGACCGGCGCCCACGCGGGCGAGGTGCTGCGGCACGTCGCCGCCATGTACGCAGCCCCGCGCGACGTGACGGAGCTCGGCGAGCGCCTGGGCATCGGCTCGTTCGCGCGGACCACGGTGCGCCGCCTGTCGGGCGGACAGCGGCAGCGGCTGTCGCTCGCCGCGGCGGTGGTCGGACGGCCCGAGGTCGTCTTCCTCGACGAGCCCAGCGCGGGCATGGACCCCCAGAGCCGGCACGCCGTGTGGGAGCTCGTGCGCGAGCTGCGCGACGAGGGCGCCGCCGTCGTCCTCACGACGCACCTCATGGACGAGGCCGAGGACCTGGCCGACCGCGTGCACGTCGTCGACCACGGGCGCGTCATCGCCAGCGGCAGCGTCCCCGAGCTCCTCTCCCCCGACGCGCAGGACGACCGGACGCTGCGGTTCGACGCCGCCCCCGGCCTGGACGTCGCGGCCCTCGCCGCGTCGCTGGGCGACCAGCTGGACGACCGGCTGGGCGACGAGCGCGGCCGGTCCGGCGGCCCCGGCACCTGGGCGGTGGCCGAGCCGCAGCCCGGCTCCTACGTCGTGACGGGCCCCGCCGGCCCCCGCGCGCTGGCCGCGCTGACCGGCTGGCTCGCCGACCAGGACGTCCTCGCGAGCCGGCTCACCGTGGGCCGCCGCACGCTGGAGGACGTCTTCCTCGACCTGACGGGACGGCACCTGCGATGACCACGACCACCCCCGCTCCGGCTCCCGCCCCGGCGGCCGAGCCCCCCGGGCTCGCCGCCCCCGCATGGCGCCGGGTCCTGGCCCAGGCCGGCTTCGAAACCCGCGCCGTCCTGCGCAACGGCGAGCAGCTGCTCGTCACGATCGTGCTGCCGGTCATGGTGCTGCTCGGCCTCACCCGCACCAGCGTGATCGAGATCGACACGGGCGGGCTCGCCCGCATCGACTTCGTCACGCCGGGCGTGCTCGCGCTCGCCTGCGTGTCCACGGCGTTCACCTCTCAGGCCATCGCCACCGCCTTCGACCGGCGCAACGGCGTGCTCCGCCTCCTCGCCACGACCCCGCTGGGCCGCGGCGGGCTGCTCGCAGGCAAGCTGCTGGGCGTGCTCGCGGTCGAGGTCGTGCAGGTCGTCGTGATCGGCGCCGTGGCTCTGGCGCTCGGCTGGCAGCCGGCCGCCGGCGGGATCCTGGCCGCCGTCGGCGTCGGGCTGCTCGGCACCGCATGCTTCACCGCCCTCGCGATGCTCCTGGCGGGCACGCTGCGCGCCGAGGGCGTGCTGGCGCTCGCCAACCTCGTCCTCGTGCTCCTCGTCGTGGGCGGCGGGCTGCTGGTGCCGCCGGAGCAGCTGCCCGGCGCGCTCGAGCACCTCGCGACGTTCCTGCCGTCGGGCGCGCTCGGCGAGGCGATGCGCGGCGCCCTGCTCGGCACCGGGGTGCCGGCGCTGGCCGTCGTCGTGCTCGCCGCGTGGACGGCGCTGCTCGCATGGGCCGCGGCCCGCTTCTTCCGCTGGCAGTGACCGCGCGCCGGGAGCCGGGCGAAGGTCACACCGCCGGGCCCCCGCGGGGGCCCGGGCGCCCGGATTCCGGCGATACCGTGGACCCGTGACCTCGCCGAGCCCCGCCGCGCCCGCCCCCGAGGCGGGTCCTGGCCCGCTGACCGACCGGCCCGACCGCCTCGCCCGGTTCCGCCCCTGGACCCGCGGCGTGCTGCTCGCGAACGTCATCGGGCAGATCCTCATCATCGGCACCGGCGGGGCCGTGCGGCTCACCGACTCCGGGCTCGGCTGCTCGAGCTGGCCGAACTGCGAGCCGGGCGAGTTCAGCCCCGTCTTCCACCAGGCCTCGACGATCCACCCGTACATCGAGTTCGGGAACCGGGCGCTGGCGTTCCTCCTGGCGATCGTCGGGCTGATGGTCCTCGTGCTCGTGGCCACCGACCGCCGCCGGCCCACGTCGTACCGCGCTCTCGGCGTCGTGCCGCTGGCCGGCGTCGTCGCGCAGGCGGTCATCGGCGGCGTCGTCGTGCTGCTGCACCTGCACCCCGGCTGGGTCTCGCTGCACTTCGGCGTCTCGGCGGCGCTCGTGTGGTTCAGCGCCTACCTGCTGCACCGCCACGGCGAAGGCGACGGCACCCCCGCGCAGGTCGGCGGACGGGCCGTGTCGGTGGTCGGCACGATCCAGGGCGTCCTCCTCGTCCCGATCGTCACCCTCGGCGTCCTCGTCACCGGCTCCGGCCCGCACTCCGGCGACGACTCCGTGGGCTACCGCCTCGCCCTCGACCCCCTGACGGTCACCAAGGCGCACTCCGGCTCCGTCTGGCTGTTCACGATCACGCTCGTCGTACTGCTGGTGCTGCTGTACCGCACGGTGCCCGGGCCCGGCGTCCTGGCCGCCCGGAAGGGCGCGTGGCTGCTGGTCGTCGTGACGCTGGCCCAGGGCCTCATCGGGTACGTGCAGTACTTCACCGGCCTGCCCGAGCTGCTCGTCGGCTTCCACCTGGTCGGCGCGGGCTGTCTCACCTGGGCCACCGCGAACGCTGTCCTGCGCCTGCGCACCCGCACCTAGCCGGGTACGCCCGGCGGCGCGCAGCCCCGCCCGGCTCCGCGCTACCGTGCTCGGGTGCGCATCGAGGTCGACGGCCGCCCCGCGACGGCCGAGCAGGTCGCGTCCACCGACGGTCACTTCACCGCCATGCAGGTCCGCCACGGCGGCGTGCAGGGCCTGGAGCACCACCTGCTCCGGCTCGACGCCGCCCACCGCGAGATCTTCGGCGTGCCGCTCGACGGCGACCGGGTCCGCGCCCTCGTGCGGCACGCGCTCGACGGCCGCGCCGACGCGTCCGTGCGGGTGGTGCTGCGCGACCCCGAGCACGTCGCCGTCCAGGTCACCGACCCCCGCCTCCCGCCGACGGCGCCCCAGCGCCTGCGCGCCGTGCCGTACCTGCGACCCTTCGCCCACCTCAAGCACCTGGGCGGCTTCGCCCAGGCGCAGTGGGCCCGGCAGGTCGAGCGCGAGGGGTACGATGACGCCCTCCTGACCGGACCCGACGGCGCAGTGGCCGAGTCGACGATCGCGAACGTCGGGTTCCTCGAGCCGGGCGGCGACGTCGTCTGGCCCACCGCCCCGCACCTGCGCGGCACCGGCCTCGCGCTCGTCGAAGCCGTCGCGCCCTGCGTGTCGCGGCCGGTGCACCTGGCCGACCTGGCCGGGTTCGCGGGCGCCCTCCTCGTCAACTCGATCGGGATCGTCGCCGTCGCGTCCGTCGACGCCGCCGCGCTGCCCGACGCCGCCGCCCGCGTCGCGGAGATCCGGTCCGCGGTGGCCGCCCTCCCCCGGGACGCCGTCTGAGGTGATGTCGTGGGGCCCCGGCCCCACCCCCGGATGCCCTGACGGCGCCGCGCGAGGCCGTGACAGCGCCGTGACAGCAGGCTGCGAGCGCCGCCGCGCACGGTGGTGCCATGACCACCACCGCGATCGAGGCCGAGGGCCTCGTCAAGACCTTCGGCGACAACCGCGCCGTGGACGGGGTCGACCTGCAGGTCGCCACCGGCACGGTCTACGGCGTGCTCGGCCCGAACGGGGCCGGCAAGACCACCACGATCCGCATGCTGGCGACGCTGCTGCGCCCGGACGCCGGGCGGGCCAGCGTGTTCGGCCACGACGTGGCCCGGGAGCCGTTCATCGTGCGACAGCTCATCGGCGTCACGGGGCAGTACGCCTCGGTCGACGAGACCCTCAGCGCGACGGAGAACCTGCTGCTCTTCTGCCGCCTCAACGGGCTCAAGGGCGCCGCCGCGACGCGCCGCACCCGTGACCTGCTCGAGGAATTCAGCCTCACCGACGCCGCCGCGCGCCCCCTGAAGAACTTCTCCGGCGGCATGCGCCGCCGGCTCGACCTGGCGGCCAGCCTCATCGCGCAGCCGCCGCTGCTCTTCCTGGACGAGCCCACCACCGGCCTCGACCCGCGCACCCGCGCGCAGATGTGGGAGACCATCCGCCGCCTCGTCGCGACGGGGTCCACCGTGCTGCTCACCACGCAGTACCTCGACGAGGCCGACCAGCTCGCGGACCGCATCGCGGTCATCGACCGCGGGCGGGTCGTCGCGGAGGGCACCGGCGACGAGCTCAAGTCCTCCGTGGGCGAGCAGTCGCTGCAGCTCACGCTCGTGCGCGCCGAGGACGTCCCCGTAGCCCTCGAGGCCGTGCGGGACGTGCTCGGCGTGCCCGCCACGCCGTCGCCGGAGTCCCGCCGCCTCACGGTGCCCGTCGCCGACCCGGCCCGCGTCACCGACCTGCTGGTGCGCCTCCGCGGCGCGGGGGTCGACGTCGACGGCCTGTCGATGGACAAGCCCACGCTCGACGAGGTGTTCCTGACCCTGACCGGCCACGGCGCGACCGAGTCCGACGCCGCCGGCTCCCCCGAGCTCGAGGAGATCCCCGCATGACCACCCTCACCGCAACCCCCGCGGCGCCGTCGGCGTCGGGCGGGCGCATCGTCCCCGGCGCCGAGCGCACCCTGCGCAACCGCGTCACCGTCGGCCAGGCCGTGTCCGACTCGCTTGCCATGGCCCGGCGCGGCCTCATCAAGATCCGCCGCACGCCGGAACAGCTCATCGACGTCACGGTGCAGCCGATCATCTTCACGCTGATGTTCACGTACATCTTCGGCGGGGCGATCTCCGGCAGCATCGCGGCCTACCTGCCCGTCATCATCCCGGGCATCCTCGTGCAGACCGTCATCACGGCGTCCGCCGTCACCGGCACCCAGCTGCGCGAAGACATGGACAAGGGCGTGTTCGACCGGTTCAAGTCGCTGCCCATCGCCCGCATCGCGCCCCTCGCCGGCGCCCTGATCGCGGACCTGGTCCGCTACCTCATCGCCACGACCCTGACGATCTGCATGGGCCTGGTCATGGGCTGGCGCCCGGGCGGCGGTGTCGGCGGCGTGCTGCTCGCCGGCCTGCTGGTCATCGTCTGCGCCTGGTCGCTGAGCTGGATCTTCGCGTTCTTCGGCGTCATCGGCCGGTCCGCGTCGTCCGTGCAGGGCATCTCGTTCCTGGTGCTCTTCCCGCTGACGTTCCTGTCCAACGCGTTCGTCCCCGTGGACACGATGCCCGGCTGGCTGCAGGGCTTCGTCAACGTCAACCCGGTGTCGCACCTCGTGACGGCCGTCCGCGACCTCGCCTCCACCGGCAGCGTCACGGGCCAGGTCGGCATCGCACTGCTCAGCTGCGCCGTCGTCGTGGCGATCTTCGCCCCGCTGGCCGTGCGGAGCTACATGAAGAAGGCCTGACCGCGCTCGTCCCCGGGCTCCTGGTCCGCCTCCCCCGCGAGGCGGACCAGGAGCTCCTCCGCGCGCGGCACCAGCGCGTCGCGGGCCAGCACACCGGCCCGGTCCTCGCCCTGGCGCACCAGCTCGGCGCCGGACCTGCCCGCCAGGGAGGCGACCCCGGCCAGGTCCGCCCGCAGGCGGTCGAGCCGCAGGGCCGGGAGGTCCTGGCGCGCGCCCATCAGGCCCGCGAGGGCGAGCAGCTCGGCGCCGTCGGCCGCGCGGTCGGGCCACCGCTCGGACGACACCCCGGGGTCGAGGCACGCCCAGTACGCGACACCGACCGACGACGTCGCGAGGACCGGGCGGTCGACGAAGCCGCGCCCGTGGCCCCGCACCCGCCGCCCCACGTCGACGATCCGCCGCACGAGGACGCCGCCGTCCGCCCCTGCCTGCACCCGCCGGACGAGGGTCGCCGAGGCGAGCAGCAGGAACCACGGCGCGGCGTCCCCCCGCGGCTGGCCCGGACCGAACGTCTCGATCGCCCGGTCGAGGTGCGCGAGAGCGCCCGGGCGGTCGCCGCGGGCCCACGCCAGCTCGCCGCGCCCCAGCTCCACGACGCCGCGCGCCTGCTGCTCGCGCCCGTCGTCGCCAGCCTCCGGGGTGGGGACCATCGACACGACCACGGACTCGGCGGTCGCCAGGTCGCCGAGCGTGAGGGCCGAGCCCAGCTCGATCCACCGGACCTGCCACTGCATCTCCTCGGCGCCTATCCTGAGCACGCCGTCCTTCGCCCGCGCGACCCAGCGGGCCGCCTCGGCCGCCTCGCCCTGCTCCGCGAGGAACGACGCGAGGACCATCGCGGTCATGGCCGAGGCCGCGGCGTCGTCGATCCCGCGGGCCACCTCGTGCGCGCCGCGCGCGAGCTCGACAGCACGTGCGATCTCGCCGTCGTTCTCGCGCTGCTGGGCCTCGAACATGTGCCCGAGCAGCGCCGTGTACCCGTCGTCGGACCGCTGCAGCCGGGCGAGCACCTCGAGCGACTCCTCGGCCGTCCGGGCCAGCACGAGGTGGGAGAGCTCGCGCGTCCGCGCCCCCACGCCCCGGCTCGTGCGCAGCAGCCGGCGCAGCCGCGCGAGGGGTCGCGCGGCAGACCCCGGGACCCCGAAGACGGACGCGGCGGCGATCGCCTCCAGCGCGATCGCGGTGGCGTCGGCGTGCTCGTCCGGTACCGGCCACCCCTCCAGGGCGTGCAGCACCCCGGGCACCAAGCCCACCACCCGCTCCTCCGCGCCGCGCACCGCCCAGCTGCCCAGCAGCGCGACGAAGCCGTGCACCACCACCTCCGGTCGCGACAGGTCCATGCCGCGCCGGACCGCGAACACGAGGTTCTCCTGCTCGCGCCCGAGCTCCGCGACCGCCTCGAGCTGGCGCGGTGACAGCATCCTGGACGCGCACCGGCGGGCCACGGTCAGCGCCCACGCGAGGACGGCCTCGTCGGCGGCCGGCTCCTCGTGGGCGTCCGCGAGCCGCAGCAGCCCGAACTCGCGCACCGTCTCGACCATGCGGTACCGGCTCGCGCCGTCCGCCTCCTCGACCCGCACCAGCGACTGCAGCACGAGAGCGTCGACGTCGTCGTCCACCTGCCAGCCGGGCGCCTCGGGACGGAGGGAGCGCGCGGCCTCGGCGGAGAACCCGTCGGGGAGCACGGCCGCACGCCGCCACAGCGCCTGCTGGCCGGGCGTGAGCAGGTTCCAGCTCCAGTCCAGCACCGCCTCCAGCGTGCGGTGCCGGTCCGGGACCGACCGGTCGCGCACCCGCAGCAGGGCGAACCGCTCGACGAGCCGGGCGTCGATCTCCGCGACGCTCAGGGTGCGCACGCGCGCCGCCGCCAGCTCGATCGCCAGGGGCAGCCCGTCCAGCCGCTCGCACAGGTGTGCGACGGCCGCGCGGTCGAGCAGCGCGTCGGGCCGCACGGCGCGGGCCCGCTCGACGAACAGGCGGACGGCGGGGCCGTCGTCGTCGCCGTCCGGAGCGGAGCCGAGCGGGGCGGGCACGTACGTCTCCTCCTGCTCCAGCAGCAGCGGGGTGCGGCTCGTGGCGAGCACCCGCAGCCGCGGCGAGACCGCCAGCAATGTCCCGGCCCACCGCGCGGCGCCCTCCACGACGTGCTCGCAGTTGTCGAGCACGACCAGGGCCTCGGCGTCGCGCAGGCGGGCTGTCACCTGGGTGGCGACGTCGCCCGCCTGGAGCCGGTCGGCCAGGCGCACGGAGCCGACCCCCGGCGCGACGCCCAGGGCGTCCGCGAGCGCCAGGACCACGTCGTCGTCGCTCCGCACGCCGACGAGCTCGACGACGACCACGACCGCGGCGCGGCCCAGCGACCGACGGGCGACCTCCTGCGCGAGCCGGGTCTTGCCGAGCCCGCCCGGGCCCAGGACGGTGACGAGGCGTGAGGCCCTCAGGGCGTCGAGGACGGCCGCGACGTCCGGCTCGCGGCCGAGCAGCGGCGTCGGATAGGTGCGCAGGCCCCGCGCCGTGCCGCCGGCGGGCGCGCTCCCGGCGCCCGGGGCGCCCGAGCCGGGGGCGGCCGCCAGGACCGGTGGGACCGACGGCGCTTCCGCGACTCCCGGCCGGGCGTCCGTCGCGTCCCCCGACGGTCCGATCTGCGCGGCGAGCCGCTCGGACAGGGCGACGGTCGCCGGGCCGGGCTCGCTGCCGAGCTCGCGCACGAGCACGGACCGCAGCCGCGTGAACACCCGCAGCGCCTCGCCCGGTCGGCGGAGGCCGCCGAGCGCCGCCATGAGCGCGCGGGCCGCGTCCTCGTCCGTCGGGTCGGCCGCCACGTCGGCGCCGGCGAGCTCCGCGACGAGGCCGTGCTCCCCCGCCGCCTCGGCCGCGTCGCGGCGCACGGCGCGGAGCTCGTCGCGCCGCCGCCGGGCGACGGCCGCGAGCTCCGCGGCGACGGCCGCGAACTCGCCGCCCTCCAGGTCGACGCCCGGCGTGCCGCTCCACAGCGCCAGGGACTCCTCGGCGGTGCGGGCGGCGACGCCCGGGTCGCCGGAGACGAGCTCACGGCGCGCGGCCGTCAGGCCCTCGCGGGCCAGGTCGAGGTCGGTCGCCACGCCCAGGGCGTACCCCGCCTCCGTGGCCAGCACCACGCCGCGCCCTGCCACGGCGCGCAGCCGCGAGACGAGGTTCTGCAGGGCAGCACGCGGGTCGGCGGGCAGGGACTCCTGCCACAGCCGGTCGACGAGGACGGACGACGAGACGCCGCGCGGGCCCGCGAGGGCGAGCAGGGTGACGAGCGCCGACGCGCGCGCACCCCGCGGCGCGCGCTCTTCGCCTCCCGCCCCGGAGACTCGGACCGGGCCGAGCACCCGCACCGCGGGCGTGCCCGCCGGCGCCGGCGGACCGTCGGTACCGGGCTCGGGGAGGGAGGCGTCACGCACGCCTGTGGAGCCTACCGGCAGCTCAGGCGCCGGGCCGGGCAGGCCAGGGCGCGTCCGTCGGCCGCAGGGACGACCAGCCGCCCGCACGGCTCGCGGCGGCGGCGAGGATGCCCACCACGGTCGACGGGTTGTGCAGGCTGCCGTCGAGCGCTCGGGCGACCGCCTCGTCGAGCGGCACCCAGCGCACCTCCATGCCGGCCTCCTCGCCGGTGCGCACGTGCCGGTCGGCCTCGGCCACCGGCGCGATGCCGCGCGCGAGGAAGATCCGCACCGCCTCGTCGCTGCTGCCGGGAGTCGTCGCGTAGTCGGCGAGGACCGCCCACCGTTCGGCGGTGACGTCGGCCTCCTCGGCCAGCTCGCGCGCCGCCGCGTCGACGGCGGGCTCGCCGTCGACGTCGAGCAGCCCGGCCGGCACCTCCCACATGAACGACCGCACGGGGTGGCGGTACTGACGCTCCAGCAGGATCCGCTCCTGCTCGTCGAGCGCCACGATCGCGACGGCGCCGGGGTGCTCCACGTACTCGCGCGTCACCACCCCGGCGTCCCCGAGGTCGACCTCGTCGCGCACGAGGTCGATGATCCGGCCCCGCTGCAGCACGTCGTGCCGCAGGACGGGGCGCGGGGTGATCTCGTCGGCGAGCGGCGCGCCGGCGCCCCCGCCACCCGCGCCCGGGGCGTCGCTCACGCCTGGTTGCCCTGGCGCTCGAGGGCCGCCGCGACGAGCCCCTTGAACAGCGGGTGCGAGCGGGTCGGGCGCGACTTGAACTCGGGGTGCGCCTGCGTGCTCACGTAGTACGGGTGCACGTCGGCGGGCAGCTCGACGAACTCGACGAGCTTCGCGTCGGGCGACGTGCCGGAGAACACCAGGCCGGCCTCCTCGAGCTGCGCCCGGTAGGCGTTGTTCACCTCGTAGCGGTGGCGGTGACGCTCCGAGACCCGCTCGCTGCCGTAGGCCTTCGCCACGACGGAGCCGGCGCCCAGGTGCGCGTCGTACGCGCCGAGGCGCATGGTGCCGCCCAGGTCGCCGCCGCCGTCGACGATCGCGAGCTGCTCCGCCATCGTCGCGATGACGGGGTGCGTGCTCTGCGGGTCGAACTCGGTGGACGACGCGTCCTGCAGCCCCAGCACGTTGCGCGCGTACTCGATGACCATCGACTGCAGGCCGAGGCAGATGCCGAGCGTCGGCACCAGGTTCTCGCGCGCCCAGCGCAGCGCGCCGACCTTGCCGTCGATCCCGCGCACGCCGAAGCCGCCCGGCACGAGCACGGCGTCGACGCCCTCCAGGGCGTCCTGCGCACCCTCGGGGGTGCGGCAGTCGTCGGCGGCCACCCAGCGGATGGCGACCTTGGTGTCGTTGTCGAAGCCGCCGGCGCGCAGCGCCTCGGTCACCGACAGGTACGCGTCGGGCAGGTCGATGTACTTGCCGACGAGGGCGATCTCGACGTTGTGCTCCGGCTCGTGCACGCGCTCCAGCAGGCGGGTCCAGCCGTCCCAGTCGACGTCGTGGAACGGCAGGTCGAGACGGCGCACGACGTAGGCGTCGAGGCCCTCGGAGTGGATGACGCGCGGGATGTCGTAGATGCTCGGCGCGTCGGCGCAGTTGATGACGGCCTCGTTGTCGACGTCGCACATGAGGGCGATCTTGCGCTTGATGCCGTCGGGCACCACGCGGTCCGAGCGGAGCACGATGGCGTCGGGCTGGATGCCGATGGAGCGCAGCGCAGCCACCGAGTGCTGGGTCGGCTTCGTCTTGAGCTCGCCGGACGGGCCGATGTACGGCACCAGCGAGACGTGCAGGAAGAAGCAGTCGTCGCGGCCGAGCTCGTGCCGCACCTGGCGGGCGGCCTCGAGGAAGGGCTGCGACTCGATGTCGCCGACGGTGCCACCGATCTCCGTGATGATGACGTCGACGTCGGGACCCGCCTGGTCGCGCATGCGCGACTTGATCTCGTCGGTGATGTGCGGGATGACCTGGACGGTGTCCCCGAGGTACTCGCCGCGGCGCTCCTTGGCGATCACGCGGGAGTAGACCTGGCCGGTCGTGACGTTCGAGGAGGCCGGCAGCTCGACGTCGAGAAAACGCTCGTAGTGGCCGATGTCGAGGTCCGTCTCGGCGCCGTCCTCGGTGACGAAGACCTCGCCGTGCTGGAACGGGTTCATCGTGCCCGGGTCCACGTTGAGGTACGGGTCGAGCTTCTGCATGGTGACGCGCAGGCCCCGCGAGCGCAGCAGGCGCCCGAGCGAGGAGGCGGTGAGTCCCTTGCCGAGAGACGAGGCCACACCGCCCGTCACGAAGATGTGCCGCGTCTGGTGCGTCGCACCCGTACGGCTGGAGGAGCGGGGCTGGAGTCTGTTCGCGGTGTCGGCCACGGAACTCCATCCTAACAGCGGGTGGGGAGGCGGCACGCGGGCCGTGCGGTGCGTCGCGTCACTCCCCGCGCCGCTCCGCGTCACTCCTGTGCGGCGCCGCGCCCCCGGCGCGCGATGCCCGTCACCGCGGACCGGTCCGTGAGCAGGAAGGCGCCCACGACGGCCCCTCCGCCGACCAGCGCGGCGAGCAGCCCGACGCCGAGCGCCGGGAGGATGGCGGCGTGCGCCGGGAGCAGCACGCCCGACACCAGCGCCCCCGCCCAGGCGCCGAGCGCGGTCGCGACGACGAGCACCACCAGGGTCCGCGGGATGCCCCGGAGCGCCTCGCGCCCGGCGAGCCGGCCCACGGCGACGAGCAGGCCCGCCCCCGCGACCGTCATGCCCAGCGCGGTCGCCAGGCCGAGCTGGGTGAGCACGCCGACCTGGTCGCGGACCCCCGTCGCCGCGGGCAGCACGAAGGCCGCCGCCGCGACGACGAGCCAGCCGGCCGCCGTCACCACGACCGCCACGCGCTGGTGGTCGATCGCGTACAGGGCGCGCGACAGGTGCAGGATCAGCGCGAAGCCGACGATCCCCGGCGCCATCCACGCCACCGCGTCCCCGAGCCCCGCCACCGACCCGTGGGCGATGCGGGCGAACACGGCCTCCACGGCGGACGACGCCGCCACGAGCGCGGCGACGCCGAGCCCCGAGACCACGAGCAGCGTCCGGGTGGTGGCGGCCAGCAGGCTCCGGAACAGGTCGCGGCGCCCGTGCGCCACGTGCTCCGCGAGCCGCGGGAACGTGCTCGTCGCGAGCGGGAACGCCAGCACGGCGTAGGGCAGCAGGTAGACCTGCTGGGCGAACGTGTACGTCGGGAACGTCTGCGACGGCCCGAACTGCAGCGCCGCGCCCATCACGGCGAGCACGGACAGCTGCTGCGCCACGAGGGCACCGACCCCCGCCAGCGCGAGGTTGCGGGCGCGGACACCCTCGCCGCCGGGGAAGCGCAGCGTGGGCCGCAGCCGCGTCCCGGTCCGCCGCACCGGCAGCACGAGGGGCAGCGCGAGCACGGCGACCCCCGCCGTCGTGCCCCAGCCCAGCCAGCCGATCGCGGCGGCGGACAGCGCGCCGACGTCGTCCCGGTTCTCGCCCGTCATGGCGACGAAGACGAGGTACACGACGATGACGGCCACGCTGGACAGCAGCGGCGCGAACGCCTGCCAGAAGAACCGCTTGTGCGCCTGCAGGATGCCGCCGAGCACCACCGCGAGCCCGTACAGCGGGACCTGGAGCGCGAACGTCCGCACGAACGTGGCCGTGACGTCCACGAGCTCCGGGTGCTTGGTCATGAGGAGCCCGGCGATCGGGCCGGCCAGCAGGGCGAGCAGGGCGCCGAGCGGCACGAGGACGGCCAGCGTCCACCCGAGCATCGCCGAGGCCACGCCGGACGTCTCCTTCGCCGACCGGCGGGCGATCGGGCCCGCGAGCAGCGGCACCACCGCGCCCGCGAGCGCGCCGCCGGCGGCGACCTCGAAGAGCACGTTCGGCAGCAGGTTGGCCGCGCTGTACGCGGGCCCGACGCCCTCGGTGCCCACGGCCCACGACAGCACCAGCGACCGGGCGAAGCCGACCAGCCGGCTCGCCACCGTCACGACGGTGATCATCACGGCGGCGCCCGCGAGCGTCTGGGTCGCCGCCCGCAGCCCGCCCGGGCGCGACGTCATGCGGTCACTCCCCCGCGGCGGGGTCCTGGGCTGCCGGCGCCGGCCGTCGGCCGAGCTGGTCGGCGGCGCGCAGCCACGGCGTCCGCTCGATGACGGCGGAGAAGCTCACGCGCTCCGACGCGAGCGTCAGCCCGACGACGGAGGTCAGGGCCGCGAGGCGCACGGCACGCGGGGCGCCGAAGGCCCACTGCGCGCCGACCAGCGCGCCCAGCGCGTTGGCGCCGCCGTCGCCGAGCATGTCCCGCTCGGCGAGGTCGCCGGGGGCGGCGACGGCCGCGGCCCCGAGGACCACGCCCGTGGTCGCCCCGGCGCCGCCCGCGACGGGCAGGCTCAGCGCGGCCGAGGCCTTGAGGGCGCGCCCGGGGCGCAGGTCGAGCAGGTTGAGGAGGTTGGCCGTGCCGGCGATCAGCGCGCCGTTGACGGCGACGTCGACCAGGTGGCCCACCGCCCCGCCGCGCCGCCGGGTACCGACCGCGGCCCCGACCAGGGCCGTGGCGCCGATGCCGAGCACCTTGAGCCCGCCGGTGGTGAGCTTGCCCTCGGCGAGCGCGCCCAGGTGCCCGCGCAGCCCCTTGACCCGGGTGCTGGTGTCCTCGGCGAGGTCGTCCACGAGGCCGAACGCGGCGGCGCCGGCAGTCGCGACGACCGTGCCGGCCCGCGCGCGCCCGCCACCCGCGGCGAGCGTGCCCGCCACGAGCCCGGCGGCCACCGCGGGGCCCTCGAGCATGCTGACCGGTTCGCCCCGGTGGTTGGTGCGGGTCCAGCGGGCGGAGCCGCCCGGCGGGTCCGTCTCGAGCGCGCGGCGGGCGAGCGCCGTGCCGGCCGCCGCGACCGCCGCCCCGCGCAGCAGCGCCCCGAGCCCCCCGGCCATCAGCCGTCCGCCTGCGTCGCGCCGTTCACGACCGCCGGCGGGAGGACGGTCGCGCCGTCCTCGAACCCGTACTGGTCGACCGTCCCGGCCTCCTGAGCCGCGATCGCCAGCGGCACGACGATCTGGCCGGTCGTCTCCTCGATCCCGCTCACGGTGCTCACGAGGCCCGAGAGCTCGTCGTCCGAGCGGACGCTGCCCACGAGGTCGCCGTCCTGCGTCGTCGGACCCGCCACGACCGACGTGCCGGCGACCTGGGCCGACGTGCCCGCGAGTGCCACGAGCGCGCCCATCCCGGTCTGCTTCGGGTCGGCGTCGGTCGTCTGCGAGTCGTCGGTGGCCTTGCCGCCGCCCGACAGCAGCAGGATCGCATCGGCGGGGGCGCTCGGCTCCGCGACCTGCTCCACGAGGCCCACCTGCTGCAGCAGGTGCTGCTGCTCCAGCGCCACGTCGGAGAAGGTCCCGGCCTCGGGGCCCGCGTCGGTGAGCGCGACCGTCAGCGAGGCGGCCAGCAGCTCAGCGGTGCCGGAGTCCTCGTCGATGGCGCCGTCGACGGCGTCGGCCGGCAGCTTGGCGCGCAGCCCGTCCGCGACGGTCTCCCGCATGGTCAGCTCGTCCGCGGACGTCCACGACGCCGACAGCCGCTCCTGCGCGACGACGGTGCCGTCCGCGGCCTCGAGCTCGTCGAGCACGGCCTTGCGGCTGGAGTCGCTCACCTCGTCCACCTCGACGATGGCCACGTTCTTGCCCTCGAGCGAGCCCGCGACGAGCTGGTCGCCCGCGCTGTCGATGAACCGGCGCTGCTCCTCCGCCGACGTCCGTGCGTCGCCCAGCTCGTCACGCAGCGTGTTGCGCTCGGTGCGCAGGGCGTCGACCTGCTCGGTGAGCTGGTCGCCCAACGGGCCCTGGAGCGGGCCGGCGCCGAGGATGATGCCCACGGCGAGCGCCAGGAAGACGGAGATCAGCGAGACGAGGTGGTACCTGAAGTCGATCACGGTCGGCAGAGGTTCCTTCGATGGGGTCGGGTCGGGCGGGGCAGCGGCGGGCGCGGGGAGGGCGTCACCCGCCGAAGAGGCTACCCACCCACGAGACGAGGTCGTCGATCCGGGCGCCGACGAGGCCGAAGAACGTCTGGCCGGCGGAGGTGGACCACAGGGCGGCGACGACGGCGGCGACGCCGGCCAGGGAGAGCAGCGTGAGCTGGAGGTTCGAGATCCGGGTGCGGTACAGCCGGGACACGCCCTTGGCGTCCACCAGCTTGCCGCCCACCCGCAGGCGGGTGAGGAACGTGCTGGCCATGCCCGCGCGGCCCTTGTCGAGGAACTCCACCAGCGTGGCGTGCGTGCCGACGGCGACGATGAGCTCGGCGCCCTTGTCGTCCGCGAGCAGCATGGCGATGTCCTCGCTCGTGCCGGTCGCGGGGAAGACCACGGGCGCCACGCCGAGCGACTCGACCCGGTCGAGCCCCGGCGCGGTGCCGTCGCGGTAGGCGTGCACCACGATCTCCGCGCCGCAGGACAGCGCCCGGTCCGACACCGAGTCCATGTCCCCCACGATCATGTCCGGCTTCCAGCCGGCGTCGATGATCGCGTCGGCGCCGCCGTCGACCCCGACCAGCACGGGCCGGTTCTCCGCGATGTAGGACCGCAGCATCGCCAGGTCCTCGCGGTAGTGGTACCCGCGCACGACGATGAGCACGTGCCGGCCGTCGAACCGCGTGCGCACGTCCGGCACGCCGACGCCGTCGAGCAGCAGGTCCCGCTCGCGCCGCAGGTAGGTCATGGTGTTCTCGGCGAAGTGCTCGATCTCGTCTGAGAGCCCCTCGCGCGCGGCGGCCATGTCGGCCTCGACGGTCTCCGGCGTCTGCCGGACCCCGTCCGCCACCGTCGTGCCGTCGACGCGCACGGTGCCGCCGTCGATGACGACGGACGCGCCCTCGGGCAGCGCCATCACGGCCGGGCCCAGGTCGTCGACCAGCGTGATGCCGGCCTCGATCAGGATCCCCGGGCCCGCGTTCGGGTACCGGCCCGACGTCGAGCGCGCGGCGTTCAGCACCGCGGCCGGGCCGACCGCCACCAGGGCGTCGGCGGCCACGCGGTCGATGTCGAGGTGGTCGATGACCGCCACGTCGCCGGGCTTCAGCCGCTTGGTGAGGTCCTTCGTGCGCGTGCCGACCCGGGCGGGTCCGGTCACGTCGGGGCCGCCGTCGCCGGCGTCGGGGGCGCGCTCGGACTTGCGCAGGATCATTCTCATCGCCCCTATCGTCCCACGGTGGACGACTCGAGAAGCTCGACCGCGTGCTGACGGGCGGTCGCCGACTCCTCCTGACCCGACAGCATCCTTGCGAGCTCGCGGACGCGGTCGTCCTCGGTGACCTCGCGCACGCCCGTCACGGTGACGCCGCCTGCATCCCCGTCGGTGCCCCCGTCGGCGTCGGAGCCGCCGTCCGCGCTCGACTTCGTCACCACGAGGTGGGAGTCCGCGAAGGCCGCCACCTGCGCCAGGTGCGTCACGACCACCACCTGCGTGCTGCGTGCGAGGGTCGCCAGCCGGCGCCCCACCTCGACCGCGGCGCGGCCGCCCACGCCCGCGTCGACCTCGTCGAAGACGAACGTCGGCAGCGGGGCCGCGGCCCGCGCGCCGGTCGTGGCCTCGAGCCGGGCCGTGGCGAGCGCCACCTCGACGGCGAGCATCACGCGGGACAGCTCGCCCCCGGACGCGCCCTTGCCCAGGGGGCGGGCGGGCGCCCCGGGGTGCGGTTCGAGCAGGAACGTCACCTGGTCGGCGCCCCACGGCCCGGGCTCGTCGGCCTCGGCGACGTCGACCACGAGCCGCGCCCCCTTCATCGCGAGCCCCGCCAGCTCCGCCGTGACGGCGGCGCCGAGCTCCTCCCCCGCGGTCCGGCGCCCCGCGGTCAGCCGCTCGGCCGCGGCCGCCAGCTCGGCGTCCAGCTCCACCGTGCGCTCGCGCATGGCGGCCAGCCGCTCGCCGCCGTCGTCCAGGTCGAGCAGGCGCAGGCCCGCGTCGCTCGCCCAGCGCAGCACGTCGTCGACGGTCTCGCCGTAGCTGCGCGTCAGGGTGGTCAGCTCCGCGAGGCGGGCGTGCGCCGTCTCGAGCCCCGCCGGGTCGGCCTGCAGGTCGTCGACGTACGCCGAGAGGTCGGTCGCGACGTCCGCGAGCAGGTAGCCCGCCTCCGCAAGCCGGGTCGCGTGCGCGCCGAGCGCCGGGTCGTCGCCCGCGGCCGCATCGAGCGCGCGCCGCGCCCGCTCGACCGCCGCCACCGCGCTGCCCGCGGTCTCGACGTCGTCGCCCGCGACGGCGTCGTGCGCCTCCTGCGCGGCGACCCGCAGCTGCTCGGCGTTGCCGAGACGGCCCACGAGCGCCGACAGCTCGGCGTCCTCCCCGGGCCGCGGGTCCACGCGCTCGACCTCGGCGAGGCCCAGGCGCAGCAGCTCCGCCTCGCGGGCACGCTCGGCGCCGCGCGCGGTGAGCTCGGCGATCTCGGCCAGCAGCCCGGCGCGCTCGGTCCAGGCCGCGCGGTACGCGTCGAGCAGGTCCTGGTGCTCCGGTCCGGCGAACGAGTCCAGCGCCTCCCGCTGCTTGACCGCGGTACGCAGCCGCAGCTGGTCGGCCTGCCCGTGCACGGTGACCAGCTCGTCGGCGATCTCCGCGAGCACCGCCTGCGGCACGCCGCGGCCGCCCAGGTGCGCCCGCGAGCGCCCCGCGGCCGCCACGGTCCGCAGCACGACGACCGTGCCGTCGTCGTCGACCTCCCCGCCCGCCTCGTCGACGCGCGCCGCCACGGCGGGGTGGGTCGCGACCCGCAGCCGTCCCTCGACGACGGCACCGTCTGCGCCGGGACGCACCGCGGCCGCGTCGGCCTTGCCTCCCATGAGCAGGCCGAGGCCCGTGAGCACCATGGTCTTGCCGGCACCGGTCTCGCCCGTGATGACGGTCAGCCCGTCCGCCAGCGGCACCCGGGCGGCGCGGATCACGCCCAGGTTCTCGATCGCGATCTCCTCGAGCACCTACGCCTCCTTCTCGTGCTCGGCCCCGCCCTCGGTCGGGGCGTCCTGCTCCGGGCGGCCGGGCGCCCGGTGGTCCGGTCGGTTCGCGGCCAGCTCCCGCCAGCCGACCACCGGCAGGGAGAACTTCGACACCAGCCGGTCGGTGAACGGCGACGGCGACAGCCGCGCGAACCGCAGGGGCAGTGCCCCACGGCGCACCTCGACCCACGACCCGACCGGCAGGTCGATGCGCCGCCGGCCGTCGCAGGTCAGCACCGCGGGCACCGGGCTGCGCTCGAGCACCTTCACCGTGTACGTGGACCGCGGGCCGATGACGAGCGGGCGCGCGAACAGCGCGTGCGCGGACAGCGGCACCAGCAGCACGCCGTCCACCTCGGGCCACATCACGGGCCCGCCCGCCGAGAACGCGTGCGCCGTCGAGCCGGTCGCGGTGGACATGACCACGCCGTCGCACCCGAACGACGACAGCGGCCGGCCGTCGACGGCGATGCCGACCTCGACCATGCGCTCGCGCCGCGCCTTCTCCACGGTGGCCTCGTTGAGCGCCCACCCCGTGCGGGGCGTCTCCTCGCCCGGCAGGTGGACGGTGACGTCGACCACGGCGCGTTCCTCGACCTCGTAGTCGCGCGCGGCGAGGCGCCGGACGGCGTGCCGCAGGTCGTCGCGCTCGCTCTCGGCGAGGAAGCCCACGTGGCCCAGGTTGACCCCGAGCAGGGGGACCCCCGTGCCGTGCGTCAGCTCGGCGGCGCGCAGGATCGTCCCGTCGCCGCCCAGGACCATCACGGCCTCGGAGTCGGTGACGCCCTCGCGCGCGCGGGCGGCGGCCATGTGGTCGCCGAAGGACTCGGCGAGGTCGTCGTCGTGCAGCGCGACCTCGAAACCCGCCTGGGTCAGCTCGCGCACGGCCTCGGAGAGCGCCGCCACGGCCTCGGGGCGGCCCCCGTGGGTGACGATGAGGACTCGGCGGCTCACTGTGCTCCTCCGATCGGCAGGACGGGTGGGACGGACGGCGGCGCGTCGGGGGCGCCGGGCTGCCAGGCGACGGCGGCCTCCACGGCCGCGGCCAGCGCCGCGGGGTCGGGGCCGCCGGACCGAGCGCCGTGGGGACGTGGACCGGCACGGTCGGGCCCCGCGCTCGGCCGCAGCCAGCAGAAGTACTCGCGGTTGCCGCTCGGGCCGGGCAGCGGGCTGGGCACGACGGCGCGCGCCTCCAGGCCGTGCTCGGCCGCGGACCGCACGACGGCGCCCACCGCCTCGGCGTGCAGGCGGCCGTCGCGGACGACTCCCCCGCTGCCCAGTCGCTCTCGTCCGACCTCGAACTGCGGCTTGACCAGCAGCAGCACCTGCGAGGTCGGGTCGAGCACCGCGGCGAGCGGGCCCAGCACCAGCGTGAGCGAGATGAAGGAGAGATCGCCGACGACCACGTCCGGCGAGCGCTCGAGGTCGTCCGGCGTGAGGTCCCGCAGGTTGAACCCCTCGACCACGGTGACCCGCGGGTCCGCGCGCAGGGCGGGCACGAGCTGGTCGTGCCCGACGTCGAGCGCGACGACGTGCCGCGCGCCGCGGCGCAGGAGCACGTCGGTGAAGCCTCCGGTCGATGCCCCGACGTCGAGGCACCAGCCGCCGTCGACGGCGTCGAGCAGGTCGTGTCCGGCAGGGTCCGCGGCGAGCGCGTCCAGGGCCCCCGCCAGCTTGCCGCCGGCGCGGGAGGCATAACCCGGGTCGGCCGGGTCCGGGTCCACGGTGACGGGCGCGCCGGCGGGCACGGGCGTCGAGGCCTTGGCGACCGTGCGCCCCTCGAGCCGCACACGCCCCGCGCCGATCAGCTCGACGGCCTGCCGGCGCGAGCGTGCCAGGCCGCGCCGGACGAGCTCCGTGTCCGCACGGGGCTCGGGCATCACCGCGCCGGTCCCGGGCGAGGGGCGCCGCGGTCCCGCTCCCCTGGCTCCGGCTCGCCGTCCAGGCGCGCGCGCAGGACGTCGTGCACCTGCGCGAACCGCTCCACGTGCTCGCTCACCGGGACCTCGTCCAGACCGTCGAGGCCCGCCAACGGGCCGGCGGCTCCCGCCGCCGTCGGGGCGGGGTCGATCGGTTCGGCGTCAGCAGGTCGAGCGTCAGCAGGTCGAGCGTCAGCAGGTCGAGCGTCAGCAGGTCGAGCGTCAGCAGGTCGAGCGTCAGCGGCGCGGACGTCGGCGGGTCGAGCGTCGACCGCGTGGACGTCGCCCGGGCGCGCTCCGTCGGTCGGCGGCTGCTCGGCGTCGCGAGGCGGTTCGGGGACGACGCCTCCAGGCGTCACCGGATCCTGCGTCATCGTCCCTCCTGCCGCTCGCGGGTCGTGGTCTCGTCGCCGGCACCGTGGCCGGGTGCGCGGACCACCGGCCCGTCAGCGGCTGATCGTGGGGGACGACGCCGCAGGCCGAGGTCCGGGTCCACGCTACCCGCTGGCGCCCACGTCCCTGTGCCACGACCCACAGGCCCGACCTGGTCCGTCGCCGGGACCCCGCCCGCCGCACGGGAACAGAGTAGGACGCACGGTGTCAGCCGACCGAGATCAGGCGCAAGCCGTCAGAAGACCGGCGACCGACGTCATTGAACAGTGACAAGCTCGTGGTGACGAGCTCGTGGTGACGAGCTCGTGGTGACGAGCTCGTGGTGACGAGCTCGTGGTGACGAGCTCCTGGTGACGAGCTCCTGGCGTCAGGCCTGCAGCTCCGGCACGGTGGCGGGATCCACGACGTCTCCGCGGTCCACGGCCTCCCACGCGGCGACGCAGGCGGCGCGGATCACGTCGATGCCGCGAGGCCCCTCGCCGTCGAGCTCGAGCCGGCCGTCGGTGACCCGTGCGGCACGGTCGCCGCACGTCCACCAGCCCTCCGCGGCACGCTGCGGCGCCGGGTGCGGCTCCAGCAGCGCGCGCAGGTCGCCGCCCAGGAAGTCCGGGCGCAGGCCCGCGTCCGCCAGGACCGCGTCGCGCGCTGTCGACACCCCGGTCAGCACGTGCAGGCCCGGGTATCCGCCGGAGCGCGCCCCCGCGAGGTCGGTGTCGAGCCGGTCGCCGATCACCAGCGGCCGCTCGGCCCCCGCGCGTTCGACGGCGAGGCGGTACATCGTCGGGGAGGGCTTCCCCGCGCTGTCGGGCCGCACGCCCGTGGCCGCGACGACGGCGCCCACGAGGGCGCCGTTCCCCGGCGCGAACCCCCGCGCGGTCGGCAACGAGAGGTCGAGGTTGCTGGCCACGTGCCACGCACCGCCCGCGACCGCGTACGCCGCCTCGGCCAGGTCTTCCCAGGCCAGCCCGGGCGCGTAGCCCTGCGCGACGGCGTCGGGCACGTCGTCGGCGGAGTCGACGACGATCAGCCCCGACCGCTCGACGGCGGTCCGCAGCCCCGCGCCGCCGACGACGAGCACGCGGGCGCCCGGCGCGAGGCGCGTGCGCAGCAGCGCCGCGCACGCCTGCGCCGCGGTCATGACCTCGTCCGCAGCCGTGGGGATGTCCAGCCCCGTGAGCTGGCCGGCGACCTCCTCGGGCTCCCGTGACGCGTTGTTCGTCACGAACACGAGCCGCAGGCCCTCGCCGCGCGCGGCGGTCAAGCTCTCCGCCGCGTGCGGGATGGGCAGGTGTCCCCGGTAGGCCACTCCGTCGAGGTCGACGAGCGCCAGGTCGTGCGCCGAGGCCAAGGGGACGTCGCTGCTCGCGAGCGTCGCCGTCATCCCTTCTCCGCGGACGTCTCGTCGGCCGGCACGGGAGGCGCTGCCTCCGTACCGTCGGCGACCTCCTCGACCGCGTCCTCCGCCACGTCGTCGGCCCGGTCCTCGGCGAGGACATCGACGATCTCGGGCGCCTCGTCGTCCTCGTCCGTCACCGGCTCGGCCGCGGCGCGACCTGCGGCGTCGAGCGCAGCCACGTCGGCCGCATCGGCTGCCTCCTCCGAGTCCGCGCCGCCGTCGACGGTCGCCGTACGGTCGTCGGGAGCCTCGGCCCCCGACCCGACGCCCTCATGGTCCTGCCCGTCGGCACCCTCCTCGAGGGCGACCTCCGTCTCGGGCTCGGCGTCGGGCTCGGAGGATGTGCCCTCGTTGTCAGCGTCCGCGTCCTCGTCGTCCGCGTCCTCGTCGTCCGCGTCCTCGTCGTCCGCGTCCTCGTCGTCCGCGTCCTCGTCGTCCGAGTCCTCGTCGTCCGAGTCCTCGTCGTCGTCCGCGTCCTCGTCGTACGTGTCGTAGACGACGACGTCGTCGATCTCCTCCACCGCGCCGGAGACGCGCTCCAACGCCGCGGGGTCGACGCCGGCGAGCAGCGTGGCGGCCTCGTCCGCACGTCCAGCAGCCTCGAGCGCGGCCGCGCGGGCCTGCAGCACCCGGAGGCCCAGGTCGCCCTTCCGCTCGGCGGCGGGGATCCGGTCGAGGACGGCCAGCGAGGCGTCGTGCTCGCCCAGGTCGCTCCGGGCACCGCTCGCCACGATCGCGAGCTCGGTCCGCCCCTCGGCGTCGAGCGTGCGCGCCTCCTCGCTGGTGGCGAGGGCGATGGCACGCTCGGGTCGCCCGAGCCCGCGCTCCGCGTCCGCCATGAGCGGCAGGTGCTCCGAGGACCCGTTCAGCCGTCGCACGGTCCGCAGCTCGCGCAGCGCCTCGGCGAAGCGACCCGTGCGGTACGCGGCGATGCCGGCGGCCTCCCGCACGACGTCCACGCGTCCGCCGCGGCGGACGGCTGCCTGAGCGTGCTCGTAGGCCCGCTCGGGGTCGACGTCGAGCAGGCGCCCGGCCATGACCAGGTGCAGCCCGACCCGTTCGGCGTTCTCCTTGGTCAGCCCTCGGAGCCGGCCGCGCACGTCCTTCCCGAGCTGGCCCATCGTCGCGTCCTCGGCGATCTCCGGCTCGACGACGCGGGGGCGGCGCTCCGCCGCCGCGGCCGGGCGGTGGCCCTGCCGAGGCCCTCCCGAGCCACCCGGCCCCGCGGGACGCCGTCCCTGCCCTCCGCCGTGGCGCTCTCCGGCCGCAGGTCCGCGCGAGCCGTCGCCCCGGTACCCCTGGCGGGTCCCGTCACGAGGGTCATGGCCGTCTCGGCGATCCCGGGCGCGGTCACGCTGGTCCGAACCGCCGCGGTAGCCGCCGGACTGCTCCCGTCCCTGACGAGGTCCGCCCGAGCGCCCGTCCCGCCTGTCCTGCCCGCGGTATTCGCGGTCGTCACGGTCGCGCGACTGGCGCTCGCCGCTCTGGGGGCCCGTGCCCCGCCCGCGGTACTCACGCTCCTCACGACCGCGTCCCGGACGCCCACCGTCAGGACGTCCCTCACCTCGGTCGTCCCGGGACCACGAGTCGCGGCGCTCGCCAGAGCCACCCTGCGGGCGCCCGTACGAGGGCCGAGCACGTCGGTCGTCGCGCGACCACGACTCACGACGGTCCCCAGAGCCACCCTGCGGACGACCACCCGACAACCGCTCGCGCCGATCCCTGCGGTCCCCCGCCTGTCCGTCACCGCGCGCCGGACGGTCGCTGCGGCTCGCGTCCCCGGACCGACCCGATCCACCGCTCCGCGATCCGGCGCGCTCGCCGCCGCGCCGGCGGTCGTCAGAACTACCGGAACCGGACCAACGGTCGCGCCCCTCACTCCCGCTCCGCACGCCGCGCTCGGACGAGGGACGTCCCTGGCCCCGAGGCCGGTCGCCACCGCGGCCGCCCTCGGGCGAGCGTGCACTCCTGCCACCGTCACGCCCAGCCCCGCGAGGGCTGGCACCACGGGGGGACGACGAGCGACCGCCAGCACCGCCCTTGTTCTCGTCCCGCGGTGAATCGTTCACGCTACTCCTTCCAGACGCCGACACAAGCCGTATTCTCCCACGCCACGTTCCCTTGAGGGCGGCCAAGAGCTTCCGCCGACCTGTGACAGGCGGCACCACCGCACCCTTGCAGGCACGGGCCGATCGGCCGCACACCTCCCGACAAACACCTTCTCGACCGCCCGTGCGGCAAGGACCCGCACGTGCACTCAGACGAGCCGCTGTCACGGTGTAGCGAACGAGCCGCGAACGCCACCATCGGGCGGGCTCAGACAGGCCCCTGCACGCCGCCTCGCCACGGCCCGAGTTCGGCCGATACGGCCGGAGGCCGCTGACGACGCCAGGGCCGGCCCTTCAGTGGCGCCTGCGACCCTGCACATTCCGCAGCCCAGTGGTGGTCCTGAGTGCCGCGGACCTCTCAGTCCCAGCGCCGGCGCCCGTGCTCACAGCACGGCGCCGTCACCTGGTTCGTTCGAGCGCCGCTTCCGAACACGTGCGTACCGGAGGGTGGTGTGCGGGTCGTGGCGACCGAGCGGGTCGTTGTGCACGTCATGGCCGCGCGGGCCGTGCGTCACTGCCTGGTCGGTGGTGGGCGGGTGGGGCCTGGGTGATCTCGGGGGGCGGGGTGGGTTGGTGGTGGTGTGGGGGTATGCGAAAGGCCCACCCCGGTGCGGGGGTGGGCCTTTCGTGAATGGGTGTCCGGCGGCGTCCTACTCTCCCACCCCCTCTCGAGGGCAGTACCATCGGCGCTGAAGGGCTAAGCTTCCGGGTTCGGAATGGGACCGGGCGTTTCCCCAACGCTATGACCGCCGTAACAGTATCGAGTTTTCAGGGTGCACCCACACACGCCCGCCAGGGGGTGTGTGGGTGGTGCCCGTTTCTCGGGAACCGCATAGTGGACGCGAAGCAGTATTGCCAAACAGTGTTTGGGTGTGTGTGAAGTTGTTGGCTTATTAGTACCGGTCAGCTCCGACAGTCTTTCGTCCTGTCTTCCACATCCGGCCTATCTA
>NZ_JBSGUW010000006.1:0-99971 GCF_053608125.1 Isoptericola sp. NPDC055063
CTTTCTTTCTTACGCCGCGGTCATCCTCCGTGGTGGTGGCGAGTGCTGTTTTGCCTTTTTTTTGCGCCCAACCCCTCCCAAACCCCCCCTCCACAACGTCAGGACAGGGCTTCGGCGATCTCCGGGGCGAGGGCGCGGAAGGCCTTGCCGCGGTGGCTGATCGCGTTCTTCTCCGCGGGCGTGAGCTCGGACGACGTGCGCGTGCCGGGCGTGCCGTCGGCGGCCGGGTCCTGCTCGACGGGCACGTGGATCGGGTCGTAGCCGAAGCCGTGGGACCCGCGCGGGGCGCGCACCAGGGTGCCGGGCATCTCGCCGAGGCACACCTCCTCACGGCCGTCCGGGGTGACCAGCGCCGCCGCGCAGACGAACGCCGCCCCGCGGTGCTCGTCGTGCACGTCGCCGAGCTGGTCCAGCAGGAGCCGGAGGTTCGCCTCGTCGTCGCCGTGCTTGCCGGACCAGCGGGCGGAGAAGATGCCGGGCGCGCCCCCCATGACGTCGACGCTGAGGCCGGAGTCGTCCGCGACGGCGGGCAGGCCGGTCGCCGCGGCCAGGGCGCGGGCCTTGATGAGCGCGTTCTCGACGAACGACACGCCGTCCTCGACCGGCTCGGGGGCGCCGACGTCGGCCGCCGACACCACGGCCTCGTCGGGCAGGGCGTCCAGGCCGGGCTGGGCGCGCAGGATGGCGCGCAGCTCGACGAGCTTGCCGCGGTTGTGCGTCGCCAGCACCAGGCGGGCGCCGGCGGGGACGCTCACGCCCGAGGTGTTTCCGGTCATCGTCACAGCTCCTGGGCCAGCGCGGCGCGCTGGATCTCGGTGAGCTCGGCCGTGCCGGCGACGGCGAGGTCGAGCAGGGCGTCGAGCTCGGCGCGGTCGAACGGCGCGTGCTCGGCGGTGCCCTGCACCTCGACGAACGTGCCGGCGCCCGTCGTCACGACGTTCATGTCGGTCTCGGCCCGCACGTCCTCGACGTAGGGCAGGTCGAGCATCGGCGTGCCGTCGATGATGCCGACGCTGACCGCCGCGACCGAGTCCGTGAGGACCTTCTTGCCGCCGGTGACGTGCCCGTGGCGGGTGCCCCACGCGATCGCGTCGGCGAGCGCCACGTACGCGCCGGTGATCGCGGCGGTGCGGGTGCCGCCGTCGGCCTGGAGCACGTCGCAGTCGAGGACGATCGTGTTCTCGCCGAGGGCGGTCACGTCGACGACGGCGCGCAGCGCGCGTCCGATGAGGCGCGAGATCTCGTGCGTGCGGCCGCCGATCTTGCCCTTGACCGACTCGCGCTGGCTGCGGTCGTTGGTGGCGCGGGGGAGCATCGCGTACTCGGCGGTGACCCAGCCCTCGCCGGAGCCCTTCTTCCAGCGCGGCACGCCCTCGGTGAACGACGCGGTGCACAGCACGCGGGTCCTGCCGAACTCCACCAGCACGGAGCCCTCGGCGTTCTCGGTCCAGCCGCGGGTGATGGTCACGGGGCGGAGCTGGTCGGGCGTGCGGCCGTCGGCGCGGGGTGCCACGTCAGGCGTGCCGGCCTGGGAAGCGGGGGAAGTCATGCCGCCACCCTATGCGAGCGCCCACCGGCCCGGCCGAACAGGCAGCTGACACCGTGATGAGCCGTCCGTGGGCCCGATCACGGTGTCAGGTGCCTGTTCGGCGCCGCGGGCCGGGGGTGGGGCGGCACGTAGGGTTGTCCGGTGCAGCTCACCGCCACGGACCTCGCGTTCGCCTACCCCGGCCGCCCGGTGCTCGACGGCGTGAACCTGCGCGTGTCGGACGGCACCCGGCTCGGCGTCGTGGGGGAGAACGGCTCCGGCAAATCGACCCTGCTGCACCTGCTGGCGGGGGACCTGCGCCCGTCGCGCGGCGGGGTGCGGCGGCGCGGGAGCGTCGCGCTGGTGGAGCAGGAGCTCGCGGCGTCCTCCGGCGAGACGGTGGGCGACCTGGTGCGCGGCACGCTCGCCGGGCTGCGCGCGCTCGCCGCGGAGATCGAGAAGGAGGCCGCCGGCTTCGACCACGAGACGGGGGACCTGCGGCGCCTCTCGGGGCTGCTCGCCCGCGCGGAGCACCTCGCGGCGTGGGACGCGGACCGCCGGGTCGACGTCGCGCTCACCCGGCTGGGCGCCGTCCGCGACCTCGAGCGCCGGCTGGACACGCTGTCCGTCGGGCAGCGCTACCGGGTGCGCCTCGCCTGCCGCCTGGCCGAGCGCGCCGACCTGCTGCTGCTCGACGAGCCCACCAACCACCTCGACGACTCCGCGATCGAGTTCCTCACCGGCGAGCTCGTCGCGTGGCAGGGCGGGGTCGTGGTCGTGACGCACGACCGCGAGCTGCTCGACGACGCCGCGACCGCCATCCTCGACCTCGACCCGTCGATGGACGGCAAGCCCGTGCTCTACGGGCAGCCCGGCTACCTCGCCTACCGGTTCGCGAAGAACCAGGCGCTGCACCGGTGGCGGCAGCGCTACCGCGCGGAGCAGGAGCGGGCCCGCGTGCTGGCCGAGCGGCTGGACGCGTCCTACGAGGGGCTCTCCGACGAGTGGCGCCCGGAGAAGGGGTCGCAGAAGCACCGCCGCGCCACCCGCGCCCGGATCCACGTCAAGGCCGCCGACCGGCTGGTGCAGCAGCTCGAGGCGGAGGCCGTCGAGGTGCCGGTGCCGCCGGCCCGTCTGGCCTTCCCGGACCTGCCGTCCATGTCGCCGGGGTGGGACCCGGGCGACCCGCTCGTCGAGGTCCGCTCGCCGCGGGTCCTGGCCGACGACGGCGGCGTGCGGCTCGACCTGCCCGGCACCCGCGTCGCGGTGCCGCCGTCGGGCCGCCTGCTCGTCGTCGGGCCGAACGGCGCGGGCAAGTCGACGCTGCTGGCCGCGCTCGCGGGCCGGGTGGCGCTCGCCCGCGGCACGCGGACGGTGACTCCCGGCGCGCGCCTGGGCGTCGTGGCGCAGGAGACGGCGCTCGCGGGCGCTGGCGCGGCCCCCGCGCAGGCGCCCGGCGCCGAGGGCGAGGAGGCGGGGCCGCCGACCGGCTTCGACGCGTACGCGGCGGAGGCGCTGGAGCTGCTGGACCGCGGCGAGCTCGACCCGGAGCACGTGGTGCCGGTGGCCGCCCTGGGGCTGCTCGGCGAGGAGGACCTGGAGCGACCGCTCGCCGAGCTGTCGGCGGGGCAGCGTCGCCGGTTCGAGCTGGCGCGGGCGCTCCTGCACGCGCCCCACCTGCTGCTGCTCGACGAGCCCACCAACCACCTGTCCGTGGACCTCGTGGACGAGCTGACCCGGGCGCTGATCGCCACGCCCGCGGCCGTCGTCGTCGCCACCCACGACCGTCGCATGCGGGCCGACCTGGCCGACTGGCCGGTCCTCGACCTCGGGGCCTGAGCGCCCGGCCGTCGCGACGACGGACGGACCGGACCGCTCACAGGTCTAGACCACTCTCAGGATCTCTGGCAGGGTGCGACGTGCATCGAAGACGATCGAGAGGGTCACCATGTCAGCGCTGTCTGTTTCCCACCCGTCGCGCCGGTCCGTGCTCACGGCCGGTGTCGCCGTCCCCCTGCTCGCCGGGCTCGGCGTCCCGGCCGCCTCCGCGGCCTCCTCACCGGCCACCATGGCCCCGCCGCTCCTGCCCGCGCCGCAGAGGTACCGGCCCGGCGGGCCGGGGCTGCCGATCACCGCCGCCCGGCGTATCGCCCTCGTCGGCGAGCGGGCGGACGACCTGCGGTCCGACGCCGAGCTGCTGGCACGCGACCTCCGCCTCGCGGGCGCGCTCGACCGCCGCCTGGAGGTCGTGGCCACCACCCGGCCCCGCCGCACCGACATCGTCCTCGAGGTCGCCGACCTCCCGGAGGTCCCGCACCCCGAGGGGTACGTGCTGAGCGCCGACGGAGGGATCCGGATCTCCGCGCCCTCGAGCACCGGCGTGTTCTGGGGGACCCGCACCCTGGTCCAGCTGCTGCGCTCGGGTCGTCGGCCGAGCGGCGTCGTCGTCGACTGGCCGGAGCTGGACGAGCGGTCCCTCATGCTCGACATCGGGCGCAAGTACTTCAGCCCGGACTGGATCAAGGCGCTGATCGGCGAGATGTCCTACCTGAAGATGAACACCCTCCAGCTGCACATCTCGGAGGGGCTCGGGTTCGGGATCGAGTCCGAGACGCACCCGGAGATCGTGTCCCCGCAGCACCTCACGAAGGACGAGGTCCGCGACATCCTCGACTTCGCGCGGGCGCACCACGTGCGCGTGTACCCGGACGTGGACACCCCCGGCCACCTGGACCACGTCCTGTCCCTCCATCCCGAGCACCAGCTCGTGCTGGCCGACGGCACCCGGCACGCGGGATACCTCGACATCAGCCGGCCGGCCGGCAGGGCGCTCGTGCACGAGATCATCGAGGAGATGTGCGAGCTCTTCGACCCCACGGTGTTCCACATCGGCGGCGACGAGTACTTCCCCGCGCCCTGGCAGGGCACCGGACCGGACGTCATCTCGGACGCGTCCGCGCCGCAGCTGGTCGAGTACGCGCGGGCCGCCACGGGCAGCCCGTCGGCCACGGCCCTCGACGGTTACGAGGTCTACCTGAACGAGATCGGCGACCTGGTCCGCTCCCACGGGTTCACGGCCCGCATGTGGAACGACGACATCCATCCCGGTGAGGGCGTGTCGCGGATCGACCCGCGGACCCAGGCGGACGTCTGGATCCGGTGGAACACCAGCAAGCCGACCGCCGTCGACTATGCGGAGGCCGGGCACGCCCTCATCAACTCCAACGGCGACTACCTGTACTTCATCCTGACGTCGGAGGGGCTGGGGCAGGGGCCCTACAAGAACCCCCGCGGCATCTACGAGCGGTGGACCCCGCGCACCTTCATGGGCGCCGCGGGCAGCGCCGGCGACTTCGAGCTGCCGGAGTCGGTGCCCCTGCTCGGCTCCCACCTCTCCGTGTGGTGCGACTCGCCGGGCTCCATGACACAGGCGGAGGTCGCCGCGCAGCTGCAGGAATGGCTCCAGGTCTTCGCCCAGCAGGTCTGGGGGTCGCCCCGTCCGGTCGGCACGCTGGACGAGCTGCGCGCCCGCGTGATCTCGGCCGTCGGGGCGGCTCCGGCCTGACTCGCGGTAGGTCGCCCCCTCGTCGTTGTCACGGATATGCTGCCTGATATCCGTGACATCGACGAGGGGACGACGACGTGCCGCAGCAGGACCAGCCGAACGACCAGCCCAACGACGGGACGACGGGCGACGGGGGCGACCGGCTGCGGGTGCTGGTGCACGGCGCCGGCGGCATCGGGCTGTACGCGGCCGCGCGCCTCGCGGGCGCCGGCCATGACGTGACCCTCAAGGGGCGCGCGTCCACCGTCGCCGCCCTGGTCGACGGCGACCACGACGGAGGCCACGACGGAGGCCGGGGCGAGCTGCGCGTGCTGCGCGACGGCGCGGTGACCGCCGTCGCCGGAGTCCGGGTGACCGACCGTGTCCCGACGGGGGAGCCGTTCGACCTCGTGGTGGTCGCGACGAAGTCCTGGCAGGTGGCCGACGCCGCGCGCGAGCTGGTCCCGGCGGTCGGCCCGGGCACCCGCGTCCTGACGACGCAGAACGGCGTCGACGCGCCCGACCGCCTGGCCGCGCACCTGCCGGCGGAGGCGGTGCTGGCCGGGACCGTCGTCGTCATCGCCCAGCGCGTGGGGCCCGGGGAGGTCGAGGTCGTGGGCGGCGAGGCGACGCTCACGGTCGGGGCGCCGGGCCGCGGTACGCCCGACGACGCGGACCGGCGGGTCCTGGCCGCCCTCGAGGGCGCGAGGGTCGGCGCGCGCTGGACCGACGACGTGGCGAGCGCGCTCTGGAAGAAGCTCGCGCTCGTCGCGTCCTACGGGGGCGTGGGCGCGCTGGCGGGCGCGACGGTCGGCGAGACCCGCTCCACCCCCGAGACCCGGGACCTGGTGGAGCGCGCGATGCGGGAGGTGCTCGCCGTGGGCAACGCCGAGGGCGCCCACCTCGGCGACGCGGACCTCTCCGACATCCTGCGCACCTACGAGTCCGGCTTCGCGCCGGGCACCACCACCTCGCTGCAGCGCGACCTCGCGGCGGGCGTGCCGTCCGAGCTGGCCGACCAGAGCGGCGCCGTCGTCGCGCACGCGATCGCCGCCGGCGTGGACGCGCCCGTGCACCACGCCATCTACGCCTCCCAGCTGCCGCGGGAGAACGCCGCCCGCCGGGCCACGGCGGGGTCGTCGTGACGGGCGCCCCCGTCGTCGTGGCGGCCGGGTATCGCGCCGCGCGGACGCACCTCGTCCCGGCACTCTCCCTCGCGTGCGTGACCACCCTCGTCAACGAGTGGGGCACGGTGCCGCGCGAGACTTCCCCGCGGCCGTGGGCGGGCCACCCCGGGACCGGCTCGCCGGAGCGGCGGCTGCTGGCCGCGGAGTGGGGGTCGCGGCCGCCGTCCGACGCGGCGATCGCGGCGGCCGCGGACACCGTGCACCCGGTCTTCGCCGCCGCGTCGCCGGCCGAGCGGGCGCGCCGGCTCGACGCGCTCGTGGCAGCGCTCGGCGTCGTCCCCCGGGTGACGACGGCGCCGGCCGGGCCGGTGCTCGACTGGGCCGTGCACCGGCGGGCCGACCTCCTCGCGGCGGCACTGGCCGTGGCGCTGCTCCCCGCGCCCGTGCCGCCGGTCCGGGCCCCGCGGCTGGGCACCTGCGGGGCGGACGACTGCGCCGACGTGTTCGCCGACGTCTCGCCCCGGCAGGACCGCGCCTACTGCTCCACGCGCTGCCAGACGCGCCAGCGTGCGCGGGCGCACCGCGCCCGGCGGCGCACCGACGTACAGTCGCGCCCGTGACCACCTCTCTGTCCCCGGGCGCATCCGGCGCCCTCCGCAGGTTCGCGGGCTGGGTCGCCCGCGGCTCCGTCGGGTATCCCCTGCTCAAGGACGTCGAGTACTGGGACGTCCTGCGCGACGAGCCGAGCGCGATGGAGACCCTGTTCGCAGTCTTCGCCAACGTCCTCGAGCTCGACGGCGACGGCGAGCCGATGAACGAGAAGCACGCGGAGCGTCGCGCCGCGGCGTGGCTGCACCGCTACTGCACGGGCCGGATGCCGGAGGGCGAGGCGGAGCTGGAGGGCTGGGAGGTCGCGCTTCACTGACCGCAGCCACCGACCGCAGCCCGCCAGCTCACGAGACGCGGCCCACCCAGGCCATCGCCTGCTTCACGATGGTCCCCTGCCCGTGGATCATCTCCGCCTGCACGGTGTCGCTGCAGGCCTCCTCGGGCGTCATCCAGGCGAGGTCGAGCGCGTCCTGCTGGGGGCGGCAGTCGCCCGTCACCGGCACGACGTACGCCAGGGACACCGCGTGCTGGCGGGGGTCGTGGTAGGCCGTGATGCCCGGGGTGGGGAAGTACTCGGCCACCGTGAACGGCTGCGGTGAGGCCGGGACCTGGGGCAGCGCCACCGGCCCGAGGTCCTTCTCGATGTGGCGGAGCAGCGCGTCGCGCACCCGCTCGTGGTAGAGCACGCGGCCCGAGACCAGCGCGCGCGTCATCGTGCCGAGCGGGGTGACGCGCAGCAGCAGCCCGACGGCGACCACGTCGCCCGAGTCGTCGACGCGCACCGGCACCGCGTCGACGTAGACGAGCGGGAGCTGGGCGCGCACGGCCGCGAGGTCCTCCGGGGTCAGCCAGCCGGCGGGCTGCGGCTCGTCGCGGTAGAACTCGTCGTCACCAGGGAACTCGGCCGTGTCCGTCACAGGTCGTTTCTACCAGCCCGCACCCCGCCCCACCCCGCCGCAGCGTGCCGGCCCCGGTGCCCACGACGGGTGCCCCGGGAATACTGGGGAGCGTCCCGGCGCTGTGCGCAGGAGACCCCCTGATGGAAGGACACACATGGCCACCGTCGAGCTGACCGACGACACGTTCGAGAAGACCGTCACCGACAACGACATCGTGCTCGTCGACTTCTGGGCCGAGTGGTGCGGCCCGTGCAAGCAGTTCGGACCCGTCTTCGAGGCGTCGTCCGAGGAGAACGCGGACGTCGTGCACGCGAAGATCGACACGGAGGCGCACCAGCGCATCGCCGCCGCCGCGGGCGTGAGCGCCATCCCGACGCTCATGGCGTTCCGCGAGGGCGTGCTCGTCTTCAACCAGGCCGGCGCGCTGCCCGCCCCCGCCCTCAAGCAGGTCGTCGAGGCCGTCAAGGGCCTCGACATGGACGAGGTGCGCGCACAGATCGCCGCCGCGAACGACGGCGCCCCGCAGGCCTGAGCGCCGCGATGCCCCGCATCACCGACGACGGCCGCCCCGGGACTCCCGGGGCGGCCGTCGTGCGTCGCCTAGACTGACCCGCGCTCGGCCGGAGTGATGGAATTGGCAGACATGCGGCGTTTAGATCGCCGTGCCCCCAGGGCGTGCGGGTTCGACCCCCGTCTCCGGCACTCTCGCGACGACCCTCAGTCCAGCCCGAGGGTCTTGCGCACCCGGGCGACGTGCCCGGTCGCCTTGACGTTGTACTGCGCCACGGCGACGGTGCCGTCGGGGGCGACGACGACGGTGGAGCGGATGACGCCCACGTACGTCTTGCCGTAGTTCTTCTTCTCGCCCCAGGCGCCCCACGCCTCGAGCGCGGCGTGCTCGGTGTCGGCGAGGAGGGGGAACGTCAGGGCGTCGCGCTCGGCGAACGTCGTGAGCTTGTCCACGCCGTCGGGGGAGACGCCGACGACGGCGTAGCCGGCGCCCTGCAGGGAGGCGAGCGAGTCGCGGAAGTCGCAGGCCTCGGTGGTGCAGCCCGGCGTCATGGCGGCGGGGTAGAAGTACACGACGACGCCCTTGCGGCCCGGCTCGGCGAGCGCGTCGGCCAGCGAGAAGGTGCCGGTGGTGTGGCCGGTGCCGGCGGGCTCGGGCAGGACGGCGGGCAGCTCGAGGGCGGGGGCGGCGTCGCCGACGGCGAGACGGGTCACGGGGGCTCCTTCGGGGTGCGTGCTTCGGGCGGCGGGCGGTGCCCGACGACGGGTCGCGGGCGCGGGCTCGGCGTCGAGCCTAGACGCCCGGGTCGTCTAGCGTGGGGCCCGTGACCGACGCCACGCCCCGCACCACGTCCCCCGGCAAGCCGCTGCCCATCCGGATGCTCCACGACCGGCTGCTGGTGCAGCCGGAGGTGGACTCGTCCGAGCGGCAGTCGACGGCGGGGCTCGTGATCCCCGCGACGGCGTCCGGGCCCAAGCGGCTCGCGTGGGCCCAGGTGGTGGCGAAGGGCGAGCACGTGCGCCAGGTGGCCGTCGGCGACCGCGTCCTGTACGACCCGGAGGACCGTGCCGAGGTGGACCTCGGGGGCACCGACTACGTGCTGCTGCGCGAGCGCGACGTGCACGGCGTCACCGAGACCGACGACGACAGCGGGGCCACGGGCCTCTACCTCTGACCTCTGGGACAGTGGGGCGCATGACCGGCGACGACGCCCGACCCGCGGACCCCCTGGACCTCCTTGCGCTCGACGACGAGCTGAGCCCTGGGGAGCGCGACACCCGCGACCGCGTGCGGGCGCTGGTGGACGAGCACGTCCGCCCCCACGTCGCGGGGTGGTTCGCGGACGGCGTCTTCCCGCGCGACCTGGTGCCGAGGCTCGCGGAGGCGGGCCTGCTCGGCATGCACCTGCAGGGCTACGGTTGCGCCGGGCGCTCGGCGGTGGAGTACGGGCTCGCCATGGCCGAGCTCGAGGCCGGCGACTCGGGGATCCGCACGTTCGTGTCCGTGCAGGGCTCGCTGGCCATGTCGGCGATCGCGAAGCACGGGTCGCCCGCGCAGCGCGAACGGTGGCTGCCGGGGATGGCGGCGGGGGAGACGATCGGCTGCTTCGCGCTCACCGAGCCCGGTTCCGGCTCCGACCCGGCCTCGATGACGACGACGGCGACGCGCGTCGGGGACGAGTGGGTGCTGTCCGGCCGCAAGCGCTGGATCGGGCTCGCGTCGATCGCGGACGTCGCCGTGGTGTGGGCGCGCGCCGTGGACCCGGCCGAGGACGGCGAGAACGGCGAGGAGGCGAAGCCGCGGGTGCGCGGGTTCCTGGTGCCGACGTCGACGCCCGGGTTCGTCGCGACGCCGATCGAGCCGAAGCTCTCCCTGCGGGCGTCCGTCCAGTGCGACGTCGTGCTCGACGACGTGCGCCTGCCGCCCGACGCGATCCTGCCGCTGCACCCGGGCCTGGCCGGGCCGTTCGCGTGCCTCGACGAGGCGCGGTACGGCATCGCGTGGGGCGCGACCGGGGCGGCCCGCGACTGCCTGGACGCCGCGCTGCGCCGCGCCGGGGAGCGGGTCCAGTTCGGCCGCCCGCTGGCGGCCTTCCAGCTCACCCAGGCGAAGCTGGTGGACATGGCGCTCGAGGTCTCGCGGGGGCAGCTCCTCGCGCTGCGCCTGGGGCGGCTCAAGGACGCCGGGCGGCTGGAGCCGCACATGATCTCGGCGGGCAAGCTCGCCAACGTGCGCGGCGCGATCGAGGTGGCGCGGACCGCGCGCACCGTGCTCGGCGGCGACGGGATCACCCTCGAGCACTCGCCCATGCGGCACGCCGCCAACCTCGAGTCGGTGCGCACCTACGAGGGCACCGACGAGGTGCACACGCTGATCCTCGGGCGGCACCTGACGGGCGTGCAGGCGTTCCGCTGAATGCTGACAGCCCGCCAGGGCGGCTGTCACCGAGGTCACAGCGCTGACCGGGCACGACGGTTTCCCGGCACGTGCCGACGGCTGGTAATGTTTCTCACCGCCGGCGCCATTAGCTCAATTGGCAGAGCAGCTGACTCTTAATCAGCGGGTTCGGGGTTCGAGTCCCTGATGGCGCACCAGCAACGAGGTCCTCGCACCGCGAGGGCCTCGTCGTGCGAGGACCGTCCGGGCGCGAGCCGCGGGCGTCCTCTGGCCACGCGCCATTAGCTCAATTGGCAGAGCAGCTGACTCTTAATCAGCGGGTTCGGGGTTCGAGTCCCTGATGGCGCACCACCCAGCCCCGTCCGGCATCGCCGGGCGGGGCTTCGTCGTCCCTCCGTCCGTCGGTCCCACCCCGAGTCGGCGTCCAGACGTCGTCCAGTGTTCTCCCGGTCGCCTGCGGCACGCACCGGAGAGTTCACCCGGCCTGGGAAACCTGGTGCCCCGGGTGAGCCCGGGCTGCCTGCGGGAGCGCCCTTCCCTTCATCGACGACAGGAAGGACGGCACGCTGATGCGGCCGAACCCCTCAGGACGCGTGCGCGCGTCCACCGTCGCCGCGTGCGTCGTGGCGGCGTCGCTGGCGATACCGAGCGCCGGCCTCGCGCCGGCGGCGGCGCAGCCCTCGAGCCCGCCCGAGACCCCGGCCGCGAGCCGGGCGACGGACGTGGCGGGCGGCACGGACGACGGCCGGTTCCCCGGCTTCCCCGGCTGGCCCGACGCCCCGTCGTCGGACGGGGTCGCGAAGCACGGCACGCCGGGCAAGCCCGGGAAGCCTGGCACGCCGGGAACGGCGCCCACGCTGACGCCGCAGGACGGCGCCCACCTCTCGGGCACCACCCGGGTGGCGGCGGGCCCGACGACGGCGGGCGATCCCGTCGGGCGGATCACGGTGGACGGGGCGGACCTGCCCGGTACCGCCGCGACGACCGGCACGTCCGCGCTGACCTTCGACGTCGGCAGCAACTCCGCCGACGTGGCGTTCGGCAACTACCTCGTGGTCAACGGGCACCGCGTCGCGCAGGAGCGCACGTGGGTGTCGGAGCGCGTCGAGGTGCCGGTGCCCAACGATTGGCTGGTGCAGGGCACCAACACGGTCGAGATCCACGCCGGCGGGATCGACTCGTCGTGCGGCGTGAACTTCGACGACTTCGTGGTGTCGGAGGTGCAGCTCGAGCTCCTCGGCGAGACCGCGGGCGACACCGGGAACGCGTTCACCTACTCGATGGGCGACGGCTCCTGCGGCACCAACACCTCCTACGTCAAGGAGGCGACGGTGACGTTCGAGGTCGACGGCGTGCCGGGGGCCACCACGGGCCTCGCCGCCGACGTCGACACGACCGCGCTGGCGAACGGCGCGCACGAGATCGTCGCGACCACCCGGTCCGGCGCCACCGCGACGCACACCGTGCGGGTCAACAACTCCCCGGTCGGTGCGCCCGCGCTCTCCCCGGAGGACGGCGCGCTGACGCGCGGGGTCCGGACGGTCACCGCCTCCGCGGCCGCCGACCGCGAGGGCGGCACGGCGTCGCTCACGGTGGACGGCGAGCCCGCCGCCGGGCCGCGGACCCTCGGCGACGGCGTCTCGGTGTTCTCGTTCGACGTCGGCGCCAACTCGATCGAGACGCGTTACCAGAACCACCTGCTCGTCAACGGCACGCGGCTCGACCTGCGGGGGGAGGGCGGCCGCGACCTCGTCTCCGAACGGGTCCGGGTGGGCGTCCCGAACCGTGTGCTGCGCCCGGGGAAGAACACGATCGCGCTCGTCGCGGGGGACGTGTCCTCCTCGTGCGGCGCGAACGTCGACGACTTCACGGCGTCGGACCTCGCGCTGAGCGTCGCGGACGGCACGGTCACACCTCCGGCCGACCTTAAGGCGTCGTACGCCATGGGCGACGGGAGCTGCGGCTCCAGCGCCACCGCGCTGCCGAAGATCGAGCTCGACTGGACGATCGACGCGGCCGGCGAGACCGCGTTCCCGGCGCTGGGCCACGGCGAGGCCACCGTGTCGTTCGCCGTCGGGTCCAACTCGCTCGACGGGTCCGCGCACAACCTGCTGCGGATCAACGGCATCGAGCGCCGCATCGACCAGACGATCGTCGGCGGCCGCGGGGAGATCACGTTCCCGAACGAGTGGCTGCTGCCCGGCTGGAACGAGGTCGACGTCGTCGCCGGGGCGTTCGAGAACGACTGCAACCTCGACGACTTCACGGTCTCCGACGTCGTCCTCACGCCGGCCGCCGGCACGGCGCAGCAGCAGAACGCCGCGGCGTCGTACGCGCTCGGCGACGGCACCTGCGGGTCCAACCTCAACTCCTTCCGCCAGGTCGACCTGCACTTCCTCGTGGACGCCCCGGCCCGCGGCCTGCGCGCCGACGTCGACACCGCGGACCTCGAGGACGGCGAGCACGAGCTCGCGGCGGCCTCGACCACGGGGGAGCGCGCGACCCGCGTGCTGGAGACCGACAACACCGCGCCGAAGATCGCGTCCTCGACGCCGGCCGTCGGCGCGACGATCACCAGCGCCGTCCCGCTGGCGGTGGAGCTCGCCGACCCGCGCGGAGTGGTCGGCGACCCGCAGGTGACGCTCGACGGCGAGGCCGTCGCGCTCGGCGCGCCGGTCGGGCCCGGCCTGCCCGCCGGTGAGCACACGCTGCAGGTGGCGACCGCCGACTCGCTCGGCAACAGCGCCACGCGCGAGATCTCGTTCACGAGCGCCGGCGTCCCCGACGTCCCGTCCGACCTCGCCCCGGCCTCCGGGACGACGGGCGCCGGGACCTCGGTGAAGCTCTCGGCGCGCGTCGCCGGCCCGGACGGGGGCAGGGTCACCGCGACGTTCGGGCAGGCCGACGTGCTGCCGCCCGGCGAGGTCCGGCAGGGGACGGCGGCCGACGTGCCGGCCGAGCTGAACCCGCGCGGGGCGAGGAAGGTCTCGGCGAAGGGGATGGCCGCCGGCGACGGGAGGACGCTCGCGTCCCCGCAGGCCGACGACGTCGCCTACCAGCGCTTCGACGTGCGGCTGAAGACCTCCGAGGAGCACCCGGTGGTGCGCTGGAGCGGCACCGCCGACCCGGCCCGCGAGGTCTCCCTGCTGGTCTGGGACGTGCGGGCGAAGGCCTGGGACACGATCGCGGCGTCGCGCGGGCAGGCCGAGGGGGA
Organism: Isoptericola sp. NPDC055063; assembly: GCF_053608125.1. NCBI lineage: Bacteria > Bacillati > Actinomycetota > Actinomycetes > Micrococcales > Promicromonosporaceae > Isoptericola > Isoptericola sp. NPDC055063. The sequence continues at coordinate 13,830 of NZ_JBSGUW010000006.1, forward strand.
CACCGTCCTGGTCGCGCCGGCCGGCCCCGAGCACCGCGACCGCGGCGTCGTGCACGTCATGGTGGCGGCCACCGACCCGTTCGCGGACGACCTCGACGCGGGGCCGGAGGGCTTCGCCGACCCGGCCGACTACGACTTCTCCATCGCGCACATGACCGACACCCAGTACCTGTCCGAGGGCGCGGTCGAGCCGGACAGCGCCGAGGAGCGGGCCGTGTGGGAGTCCGCGTACGCGGGGGTCACCGACTGGATCGCCGAGAACGCCGACGAGCGCAAGATCGCGTTCGTGTCGCACACCGGCGACCTCATCGAGAACAACATCCGCGAGCCGAAGGACGACGCCACGCGCGACGAGGTGACCGGAGAGTTCGAGGTCTCCTCCCGCCAGCAGGCGAAGATCGACGGCATCCCCAACTCGGCCGTCGCGGGCAACCACGACAACTGGTCGGGGGCGGCGGGCGGCGCCGACACGTACAACCGGTACTTCGGCCCCGACCGCTACCAGGCCGCGGCCGAGTCGTGGGAGAACGCCGAGTACGGGTCGTGGCGCGAGGGCGACAACTCCAACCACTACGTCCTGTTCTCCGCGGGTGGGCTGGACTTCGTCGCCGTCGGCATGGGCTACGGCGTCACCCGCGAGGAGGCCGAGTGGGCCGACGGGATCTTCGAGCGGTACTCCGACCGCAACGGCATCCTCATGACCCACGCGTACCTCGCCGCCAGCACGCAGAAGGACGGCCGGGACGCGGGCTTCGCCGCGCCGGACGGCTCCCCGCTGTTCAAGTACGTCGTCCAGCCGAACGACAACGTCTTCCTCGTGCTCGCCGGCCACGTCCACGGCGTCACGACCAACGTGAAGCCGCAGGTCGGGCAGATCGCGGACGGCGTCGTGGAGCTCCTCGCGGACTACCAGGCGTTCACCGTGCCCGCCCAGCGGGTCGGCCTCGCCGGCATCGGCGGCCACGACCCGGCCGAGCGGCTGCGGTTCGGGGCGTCGTACTTCCGCCTGCTGCAGTTCGACGTCGACCGGGCCGAGATGAACGTGGACACCTACTCGCCGTTCCTCGACGACTTCGGCGCCGACGAGTGGGACCCCGACGCCCGCTACGACTCCACCGCGGACAACATGGTGCTGCCCGTGGACCTCACCACCCGCACCACGTCGTTCGTCACGGACTCGCTGGCCGTGTACGCGCCGACGCGGGTGATCGGCCGCGAGACGGTCGCCTCCGGCGAGGTCGCGTCGGTGCGCTGGGACCGCCTGAAGCGGGGCACCCAGTACGCCTGGATCGTCACGGCCACCACCCGCGGGGGCGGCGTCACCGCCGCCGAGCCGGCGATCCTCACCACCGGGGGCGGCACGCGGTGACCCTCCGCACCCGGGCCAGGACGGCGTCGCGTCGCGGCGCCGTCCTGGCGGCCCTCGCCGTCCTCGGCCTCACGGCCCTGGCGGCCCTCGCCGCCGTGGCGTCGGCGCCGGCCGCCGCCGCGCACGACGCCACCACCGACGCGTACGCGCGGGTCACGGCCGGCGACGGCGGCCACGTGCACGTCGAGCTCGACCTCGAGTACGACCTGCTCATGAAGTCCGCCTGGCTCACCGCCGAGGCGTACGACGCGCGCGGCGCCTCCGCGCAGGGCGCCCAGCTCGCGAAGCACGCCGACGAGGTCGCCGTCTACGTCGCCGAGCGGTTCCAGGTGGCGGCCGGCGACGACCGCTGCACCCCGGCCCTGGCCGGCGACCCGACGGTGGGCGACCGCGGCGGGACGTCCTATGCCACGGTGGTGCTCGACTACGCCTGCCCGGCCGGGACCGACGACGGCTCGGGGACGCACACGCTCTTCAGCGCGCTGTTCCCCGACTCCGAGACCTTCGTGCACACCACGGAGACGATGGTCGCCTTCGACCTCGACGACGAGCAGGGGTCCGCGGTGCTCACGCCGGCCGACCCGACCGTCACGACGGGGGAGCACCGCACGGCCCACCGGCTCGGCGCGTTCTTCGTGCTCGGCGCGGAGCACCTGCTGCTCGGCCCCGACCACCTGCTGTTCCTGCTGGCCCTCGTCGTCGGCTCGCGGCGCCTGCGCGACGTCGTCCTGGTGGCGACGTCGTTCACCGTGGCGCACTCGGTCACGTTCCTGCTCGCGGCGACGGGCGCCGTGAGCGCGCCCGGCGCGGTGGTCGAGCCGATCATCGCGATCTCCATCGCCGCGGTCGCGGCCGGGCACCTGTGGGCGCTGCGGCCCGGCGCGCCGCCGCAGCTCGATCCTCGGCTCGATGCCCGGCACGGCACCGGGCCCGACATCCTGCTCGGCACCCTGCGCGACGCGGCGCGCGAGCCGCGCGCCCGCTGGTACGACCTGAGCCGGGCGGACGTCGCCCGCCTGGCCGTCGTGTTCGCCTTCGGGCTGGTGCACGGGCTCGGCTTCGCCGGTGCGCTGGGGCTCGACGAGCCGTGGTCGTGGGGGCTGCTCGGGTCCCTGCTCGTGTTCAACGTGGGCATCGAGGCCGTGCAGCTCGCGCTGATCGCGGTGGTGTTCCCGCTGCTCGTGCTGCTGCGGCGCCGGACGCCGGGCACCGCGCGGTGGGTGACCGCGGTCGTCGCCGCCGGGGTCGCGGTCGTGGGGCTGTTCTGGTTCGCGCAACGGGTGCTCGGGCTGGGCTGACACGCCCGGCGACCGGCGCGCGCCGGGCCGCGAACGGGCGGACGATGGCCCGATGATCTCCACCGAGCTCGCGGCCCGGCTGCGCGACGCAGGGCTGGTCTGGCGCCCCGCCGACGGGGACCGGTTCCGGATCGACGCCCCCGAGCTGTCCGACGACGTCTTCACCGTCAGCACGATGACGATCCAGGCGCACGAGTTCCCGACGGGCACGATCCTCGGGTTCAACGGGACGACCGAGTGGGCGCTCGACTCCGTGGCCATCGAGGACGCCCTCTGGCTGCCGCGCGAGGACCAGCTGCGCGACCTGCTGCGCTCCACCTTCCTCGGGCTGCGGCGCACGACACGGGACGATGCCCAGGACGGCGCGCGGGACCGGTACGAGGTGGACGTCGAGCTGCTCGGCGAGCGGCGGACGTTCGCCGACGACGACCCTGCGGAGGCGTACGGCGCAGCGCTGCTCGCCCTCGTGGAGCTCAGCTCCTGACCGGTCTCCCGCCGGCGTCCGTCTACCCTTGAGCCGTGCCCGATCCCGTGACGTCCGAGTCCGTCGACCCGCGCTACCACCGCCAGCCGGTCAGCTTCGTGCGGCGCAGCGCGCGCCTCACGGCCGCGCAGCGCAAGGCCTGGGACACCCGGCGTGACCGCTACCTGGTCGACGTGCCCCGCGACCTCGCGGTGACGTCCGTCGACCCGGCGTGGCGGCTCGACCCGGCGCAGGTCTTCGGCCGGACGGCGCCGCTGGTCGTGGAGATCGGCTCGGGGCAGGGCGAGGCGATCGTGGCGGCCGCGGCCGCGCACCCCGAGCGCGACCACCTGGCCGTCGAGGTCTACACGCCGGGACTGGCGCAGGCCATCGTGCGGGCCGGGCACGCCGGCGCCGACCCGGGCCGCGACGGGGGCGCGCCCGGCAACGAGCTCGACAACCTGCGCCTCGCGCAGGCGAACGCCGCCGAGCTGCTCGCCACCGCGCTGCCGGAGGCGTCCGTCGACGAGCTGTGGGTGTTCTTCCCCGACCCCTGGCACAAGTCCCGCCACCAGAAGCGGCGGCTGGTCACCCCCGAGTTCGCCCGGCTCGCCGCGCGGGTGCTGCACCCCGGCGGGGTGCTCCGCCTGGCCACGGACTGGGTGGAGTACGCGGACCAGATGGTCGAGGTGCTCGACGCCAGCGGCGACCTTCGCAACGCGCACGGGGCGGGCACCCCGGCGCCGCGCTTCGACGGCCGCGTGCTGACCAGCTTCGAGAAGAAGGGCACGGCGGCCGGGCGCGTCGTGACGGACCTGGAGTACGTGCGCCGCTGACCCTCCCGCGGTCCGGCGAGTCCCCGACGCGCCGTTTTGTGGCTTGCGCCACATGCGCCCCCTCTAGCAAGGTGTGCCACGCGAAACGTTCTCGACCGGGGCAGCGTGGCCCCGGGCCGATCGCATGAGCCAACGGAGGCATCATGAGCGACCTGTCCACGGCGGAGCCGCCGCCAGGGGAGACCGAGTACCAGCGGGTGCAGCGGTCCGACGAGTTCCAGGGGCTGCGGCGCGCGTTCCGGAACTTCGTCTTCCCGATGACGGCCCTGTTCCTCGTCTGGTACTTCGTCTACGTCCTGCTCGCCAACTACGCCCACGACTTCATGAGCATCCGCCTGAGCGGGAGCAACATCACGGTCGGCCTGCTGTTCGGGCTCGGCCAGTTCGTCTCCACGTTCGTCATCACGATGCTCTACGCCCGCTGGGCCAACAAGAAGTTCGACGCGCGGGCGGACGCGCTGCGCCGCGAGATCGAGGAGGGCGAGCTGTGATCGGCATCCTGTCCACGTCCGTCGCGGGCGTCGCGGGCGCCCCCGTCGTCTCCGCGGCCGAGGCCACCGACGTCGGCAACCCCTGGGTGAACATCGGCATCTTCGCCGCGTTCGTGCTGGTCACGCTGGTGATCGTGTTCCGTGCCTCGCGGCAGAACAAGTCCGCCGCCGACTTCTACGCCGGCGGGCGCAACTTCACCGGGCCGCAGAACGGCACCGCGATCGCCGGCGACTACCTGTCGGCCGCGTCGTTCCTCGGCATCTGCGGTGCCATCGCGATCAACGGGTACGACGGCTTCCTCTACTCGATCGGGTTCCTCGTCGCGTGGCTCGTCGCCCTGCTGCTGGTCGCCGAGCTGCTGCGCAACACCGGCAAGTTCACGATGGCGGACGTGCTCTCCTTCCGGCTGCGCCAGCGGCCGGTCCGAATGGCGGCGGCGCTCGCCACCCTGCTCGTCGTCTTCTTCTACCTGCTCGCCCAGATGGCCGGCGCCGGCGGCCTCGTCGCCCTGCTGCTGGGCGTCGACAGCCGCGCCGGGCAGAGCCTCGTCATCGCCGTCGTCGGCGCGCTGATGATCCTCTACGTGCTGGTGGGCGGCATGAAGGGCACCACCTGGGTGCAGATCATCAAGGCGGTGCTGCTCATCGTGGGCGCCGCGATCATGACGTTCTGGGTGCTGGCCAAGTTCGGCTTCAACCTCTCCGACGTGCTCGGCGGCGCCGTCCAGGCGGCCGGCGAGGGCGGCGAGGCGCTGCTCGAGCCCGGCAAGCAGTACGGCATGACCGGCACCAGCAAGCTGAGCTTCCTGTCCCTCGCGCTGGCCCTGGTGCTCGGCACGGCGGGCCTGCCGCACGTGCTCATGCGCTTCTACACGGTGCCCACCGCCAAGGAGGCCCGCCGCTCGGTGGTCTGGGCGATCTGGCTGATCGGCATCTTCTACCTGTTCACCCTGGTGCTCGGGTACGGCGCGGGAGCGCTGGTCGGCCCGGACGCGATCCTCAACGCGCCGGGCGGCGTGAACTCCGCGGCACCGCTGCTGGCGTTCGCCCTCGGCGGGGAGATCCTGCTCGGCCTGATCTCGGCGGTGGCGTTCGCGACGATCCTCGCGGTGGTGGCCGGCCTGACGATCACGGCGGCGGCGAGCTTCTCGCACGACATCTACGCCAACGTCATCAAGAAGGGGAAGGTCAAGCCCGACTCGGAGGTGCGGATCGCGCGCTGGACGGTCGTGGTGATCGGCATCATCGCCATCGTGGGCGGCATCTTCGCCCAGAACCAGAACGTCGCGTTCCTCGTGGCGCTCGCGTTCGCGGTGGCCGCCTCGGCCAACCTGCCGACCATCGTGTTCTCGCTGTTCTGGAAGCGGTTCAACACGTCGGGCGCGCTGTGGAGCATCTACGGCGGCCTGATCTCCTGCATCGTGCTCATCGTCCTGTCGCCCACGGTGTCGGGCGACGAGAAGGCGATGTTCCCGTCCGCGGACTTCGCCGTCTTCCCGCTGACGAACCCCGGCCTGGTGTCGATCCCGCTCGGCTTCCTGCTCGGGATCGTCGGCACCTTCCTGTCCAAGGAGAAGCCGCACCCGGAGAAGTTCGCCGAGATGGAGGTCCGGTCCCTCACCGGCGCCGGCGCCGAGAAGGCCGTCGCCAAGCACTGACCGAGCACCGGGCAGCCGTCCCGGCGGCGACCACGACGAAGGGCCCCGAGGAGACCTCGGGGCCCTTCGTCGTGCCTGGGGCAGGTCAGCCCGCGGACGTCGCGAGCGAGCCGTCGGAGCTGAACACCAGGCCGAGCGTGATCTCGCCCTTCTGCAGCGCGGCCTTGGTGAGCGGGCCGCCGGCGTCCAGCGAGCGGAACTCGGAGAACGTCAGACCGTAGGTGTCCTCGAGGCCCGGCTGGCAGAACGGGCGCTCCGTGCACTCCGGCCCGGCGCCGAGCACCAGCCCGCCGCACGCGGCGGCCAGGTCGCTGAGGGTGGTGAGGTCGTGCTCCTCGGCGAACCCCTGGGTGACGGCGAAGGCGTTCTGGTCCTGGGCGGGCGACGGGGTGCCGAACTTCAGGCCCGCCGCGTCGCCGAGCTCGGTGAGCGCGGCCACGGTGGAGTCCAGGTCGCCGCTCGCCTTCGGCTCGGCGTCCGCACCGTTGGCGTCCTTGTTGAGGAACTCGGTGAGCGTGCCCACGTACTCGGGCACCATCTGGATCTGCTCGCCCTTCAGCAGCGCGGGCAGGTACGTCTCGCGGTTGCCGATGGTGGTGACGGTGGCGTCGTAGCCGGCGCTCTTGAGCACGTCGGCGTAGATGTTGCCCAGGGTGGCGCTCTCGGCGAAGTCGGCCGCGCCGATCGCGACCGTCACGCCCTTGCCGGCGGAGTCGTCCTGGGCGGCGATCCCGGCGTCCTGCACGAACTGGGCCGCGACGTCCTCGGACGTCTTGCGGTCGATGTCGACCGCCTTGTTCAGCCCGATCAGCGTGTCGGTGTCGAGCGCCGCGGACACCGTGTCGAGCAGCGGGATCAGGTCGGGCGCCTGGGACGCGAGGTCGGCGTTCACCGCCGGGATGATGTTGTCGACGGTCTGCAGCTTCTTGTCGTCCTCGAGCACCACGAGCGCGTCGCCGGGGACGGCCTCGCAGCTCGCGGCGGCGGCCGAGCCGGTCGCGGTGGACGTCGATCCGCCGCCCCCGGCCGAGCCGGGGTCGCCGCAGGCGGCGAGCAGCCCCGTCGCGCCGACGAGGGCGGCGAGGGCGGCCGTCGTGCGTCGCAGGGTGGTCGTGCGGTGGGAGGTCATCGTGCTCTCCGTCCGTGGGGGGACCAGCGTGGGATTCGGGTGAACCGCCCTATTCGACCGCGAGGGTCCGGGTCAGGCAACCGGTTTGCAGGACCCGCCCGCTCACCGCCGGGCGGCGGCGCGCAGCGGAGCGGGGGTGACGACGTGCTGCACGACGGCGAAGACGCCGTCGAGCACGAGGGCGAGGGCCGCGACCAGGAGGCCGCCGGCGAGCACCTGCCCGTACCGCTGCGTGCCCATGCCCAGCGCGATGATCTGACCGAGGCCGCCGCCCCCGGCGAGCGCCGCCAGCGGCACGGTGGCGCTGACCTGCACGACGGCGGTGCGCACGCCCGCCGCGACCAGGCCCGTGGCGAGCGGCAGCTCGACCCGGGTGAGCACCTGGCGGCCCGGCATGCCGAGGCCGATCGCGGCGTCGCGGGCCGAGGGGTCCGCGCCGCGCACGCCCTCGTACGTGTTGACCAGCAGGACCGGCACCGCGAAGAGGGCGGCGGCCACCACCGTCGCGCCGTCGCCGAACAGGCCCGCCGTGGCGAGCAGCAGGATGATGCCGAGCGTGGGGACGGCGCGGCTGGCGTTGGTCAGCCACACGGTGACGCCTCCGCCCCGGCGGCCGTGCCCCAGCGCCGCGCCGACGGGCAAAGCGACCACGGCGGCCACGAGCACGGCCGCGGCGGTGAGGGCCAGGTGCTCGCGGCCCAGCTCGAGGATGCCCCCGGGGCCCGTCCAGCTCAGCGGGTCGTTGAGGTAGGCGATCGCGTCGCCGACGACGCCGTTGCCCTCCGCCGCGACGACGGCCCCGACGACGGGTGCTGCCGCGGCGCTCATGCGGCCCTCCCGCGCAGCCAGGGCGTGAGGGCGCGGCCGGCGACCCACAGCACGAGGTCGAGGACGAGGGCGAGCAGGACGCAGGCGATCGTCGCCGTCATGATCTCCGCGCGGTAGAAGTTGTTGCGGAACCCCTGGAACATCAGCTGCCCGAGCCCGCCGTAGCCCACCACGACGCCCACGGTGACGAGCGCGACGGTGGTGACGGTGGCCAGCCGCAGCCCGGCCACGATGCTCGGCAGGGCGTTGGGCAGCCGGACCCGCGCCAGCACCTGCAGCGGGCCGTGCCCGACGCCCCGGGCGGCGTCCACGGCCGCCGGGTCCACGCCGTCGAGCCCCGTCACCGTGTTCCGCAGGATGACGAGCAGCGCGTACAGGACGAGGCCGAGCAGCACCGGCTGGCGGCCGATCCCCATGATCGGCGCGAGGATCGCGAACAGCGCGAGCGAGGGCACCGTGTACAGGATGGCGGCCGTGCCGAGCAGCGGGCCGGCGAGCCAGCGGACCCGGGAGGCCAGGAGCCCCAGCGGGATCGCGACGAGCGCGGCGATGGCGACCGCCTCGATCGTGAGGAGGGCGTGCTCGGTGGTGCGCGCCCACAGGACGTCGGCGTTGTCGGTCACGTACGACCAGGAGAACCACGGGTTGTCCGCGGCGGTGGCGACGGCGGTGACCATGGGCTCGACCGTAGCGGGCGCCCCCGACGCCGCGGCGGCCCACGCCCCGGCGCGCCGCGGGCCGGGGTGTCCGCGGCCCTCGATAGCCTCGCAGCCATGCCCGACCTCGCCCTCAGGCCCGCTCAGCAGCCCGCCCGGCTGTCCGCCGGCATCGAGCTCGACGCCGTCCGCAAGGCCTACCCGGACGGCACCGTCGCGGTCGACGGTCTGAGCCTGAGGGTCGAGCCGGGGGAGGTGCTGGCGCTGGTGGGCCCGTCGGGCTGCGGCAAGTCGACCACGCTGCGGATGATCAACCGCCTCGTCGAGCTGACGAGCGGGCGGGTCCTGGTGGACGGCGAGGACGTCACGCAGGTGGACCCCGTGGCGCTGCGCCGGCGCACCGGCTACGTCATCCAGGACGTCGGGCTGCTGCCGCACCGCACGGTCGAGGCCAACGTCGCCACCGTGCCGCGCCTGCTCGGCTGGGACCGGTCGCGCGTCCGCTCCCGTGTGGCCGAGGTGCTCGACCTCGTCGGCCTGCCCGCCGGGCAGTACGGCCGGCGCTATCCCCACCAGCTCTCGGGCGGCGAGCGGCAGCGCGTGGGCGTGGCACGTGCGCTCGCCACCGACCCGCCCGTGCTGCTCATGGACGAGCCGTTCGGCGCCGTCGACCCCGAGCGCCGCCGCGACCTGCAGACCCAGGTGGCGCGCATCCTGGGCGAGGTGGGCACCACCGTCGTGCTGGTCACCCACGACGTCGACGAGGCGGTCCGGCTCGGCGACCGGGTCGCGGTGCTGTCCCAGGGCGGCCACCTCGAGCAGGTCGCCTCGCCGTTGACCGTCCTCGCGCACCCCGCCACGGACCGCGTGCGGGACTTCGTCGGCGCGGGGGCGCACCAGCGGATGCTGGCGCTCGCCGAGGTGCGGCGCGAGGACCTGGAGGACGCGTCGCTCGTCGTGCAGCCCGCGCCGACGCCGGTCCCGCTCGGCGCGAGCCTCGCCGACGCGTTCGAGGCGGTGGCGGCCCTGCCGACGTCGTCCCAGGGGCGGGTCCCGGTGACCGCCGACGGCGGGGCCGTCGTCGGCTCGCTGACCGCCGCCGGGATCCTCGGGGGGCTGCGGCGCGCGGCCGACGCCGCGGCGCCCGACGCGCCCGAGGCGAGCGGCGCGCACCTGGGCGGGCCGGAGAACTAGGCTCGCCGCGTGACCACGAAGCGCATCGGCCTCGCCACCTGCTCCGCCCTGCCCCGGCTCGACAGCGACGACCGGCCGCTCCTCGACGCGCTCCCCGAGCTCGGCGTCGTGGCCGAGGCCGTCGTGTGGGACGACCCGGAGGTCGACTGGTCGGTCTACGACCTCGTCGTCGTCCGCTCCACCTGGGACTACTCGCCCCGCCGCGACGAGTTCCTCGCGTGGGCGCAGCGCGTGCCGCGCCTGGAGAACCCGGCCGACGTGCTGCGCTGGAACACCGACAAAGGCTACCTGCGCACCCTCGAGGAGGCGGGCGTGCCCGTCATCCCGACGATCTGGCTCGACCCCGACCGGCACCTGTCCAAGCGCGCCGTGCACACGCGCATGCCCGCCTTCGGCGACTTCGTGGTCAAGCCCGTGGTGAGCGCGGGCGCGCAGGACGCGGGCCGCTACCAGCCGGTCTCCGCGCAGTCGCGGGCGCTCGCGATCACCCACGCGACCGACCTGCTCGACGCCGGCCGTGCCGTGATGATCCAGCCCTACGTGACGTCGGTCGACACCGCGGGGGAGACGGGCCTCGTCTTCGTCGACGGCGAGCTGCGGCACGCCGTGCGCAAGCACGCGCTCCTGACCGGGCCTGCGGAGGCGAGCGAGGCGCTCTATGCGGCCGAGCGGATGGAGCCCGCCACCGCGACCCCCGACCAGGTGGACGTGGCCGAGAAGGCCCTCTCCGTGGCGCGCGAGCAGGTCGGCGGCGAGCGCCCGTTCCTCTACGCCCGCGTGGACCTCGTGACCGGCGACGACGGCACGCCCATGGTCATCGAGCTCGAGCTCACCGAGCCGTCGCTGTGGATGCAGCACTCGGGTACGGCCGCGACCCTGGACGCCTTCGCTGCGGCGATCGTCGCGCGGGCCTGACTCAGCGCTCCCGGTCGATCTCCGCGACGATCGCGTCGTAGCCGCGGTCGGCGGCGAGGTCGCGGGGGAGCACGCCCTGCCCGTCGCGGATCATGGGGTCGGCACCCGCGTCGAGCAGCAGCCGCACGACGGCGACCTGGTCGGCGGACCCGTCGCCGAGCACGATCGCCTCGTGCAGCGCCGTCCACCCGAGGTTGTTGACGTGGTCGACGGGCACGCCGGCGTCGAGCAGGAGGCCCACCGTCGAGACGTGCCCGTGCTCGCTCGCGGGGATGAGCGCGGTGCCGCCGTACCGGTTGGTGCTGGTGACGTCGGCGCCGTGCGCGATCGTCAGCGCGAGGATGTCGTCGAGGCCCTCCGCTCCCGCGTACAGGAACGCGGAGTCGGACATCGCGTCCTTCGCGTCCGGGTCGGCGCCGGCCTCCAGCAGCTCGCGCACGACGTCGAGCGCGCCCTGGCGCGTGGCGGTCACGACGGCGGGGCGGTCCGCGCCGTCGCGGGCGTCGGGGTCCGCGCCGTCGCGCAGCGCGGCTGCCACGGCCTCGACGTCGTCCCGCTCGACGGCGCGCAGGAGCTCGGCGTCCGTGGAGCCAGGCCGTGCGGGGGTCGAGGGACTGGACGACGGACGGGACACGGAGGCCTCCTGCGGGGCGGTGGAGTCGGGTGCCGCGCACGCGGCGAGGGACGCGGCGAGGGCCCCGACGGCGAGGGCCGTCAGGGCCGAGGGGAGGCCACGGCCCGGGCGGGGCGTCATGCCGCCTCCTCGGCGGCGGGGGCGCCGTCGTCGGCCCGGCCCAGGCGCAGCAGGTCGGGCACGGCGATCATGAGGATCCCGAGGGTGACGACGAGCGCGATCGCGGCGCCCAGCGCGGTGTGCTGCACGCCGACGCGCTCGGCGACGGTGCCGATGACCAGGGTGGCGGCGGGCATGACGCCGATCGCGAGCTCCTGCAGGCCCAGGGCCCGGCCGTGCACGGCGGGCTCGGTGGTCATGAGCAGCAGGGTGGTCTGCAGCACGCCGAAGGCGGCGCTGGCCAGGCCGATGACGACCATCAGCGCGAACGCCGTCGTGGGCTCGGTGACGAGCGAGAACGCCACCCAGGCCAGGCCCCACACGGTGGTGCCGACCACGAAGAGGGCGCCCTTGAAGCGGAAGTCGCCGAGCGCGGCGATGACGAGCGAGCCGATGAGCCCGCCCACGCCCGCGCAGGTGAGCAGCGCGCCGAGGCCGGCGGCGTCGAGCCCGAACGACTCCGAGGCGAAGACGGGCATGAACGACTGGTAGACGGGCCACAGGAAGACGTTGGCCGCCAGGGTGACCAGCAGGACGGCGACGGCCAGCCGGTGGCCGGCGATGGCGCGGAAGCCGCTGGTGACCATGCGCAGCACCGACGTCGACGCGTGCCCGCCCGGCCCGGTGCGGGTACGGAGCCGGCGCAGCGGCAGCAGGAGCAGGAGCGACGCGACGTACCAGGCGGTCGAGACCCAGAGCGCGGCGGGGGCACCGATCGCGGCGATCATGGCGCCGCCGAGCGCGGGGCCGATCACCTGGGTCATGTTCATCGCCATGGAGTTGAGCGCGTTGGCGTTCGAGAGGTTCTCCCGGCCCACGAGGTCGAGCACGAGCGACATCCGGGCGGGCTGGGAGGGCGACTGCCCGATGCCGATCGCGAACCCGCCCATGACGAGGGCCCAGTAGGGGAGCAGGCCGGCGGTCGCCAGCGCGGCGACCACGGCGACGGCGCCGGCGGCCCAGACGCAGGCGACGAGCAGCAGCCGGACGCGGTCGTAGCGGTCGGCGAGGGCGCCCGCGACGGGACCGAGGAGCATCGGGGCCAGGCGCGCCGCGGTGTAGACGGCGACGAGCAGCTCGGAGTGGGTGAGCTCGAAAGCGAGCCACCCGAGCACGAGGGTCTGCGTCCACACCCCGCCGAAGAAGAACAGGTTCGATGCCCACAGGAGCTGGAAGGGGCGGTTGCCGCGCAGGGAGGAGAACGCGGCGGCGGGGCCGGACGTGCGGGCGGGGGCGGCCTGCTGAGCCACGACGGGATGGCCTCCTTCTGCTCGAGGGCGGTCGCGGGGACCGTGTTCGACGGCCGGCTCGATGGTATACCGGATGCAGAGGGGCGTTGCTGGGCAAAAGAAAAAGCGCCCTGTCTCCAGGGCGCTTCTCAGGGTGGCTAACCGGGCTTGAACCGGCGACCTCCTGGACCACAACCAGGCGCTCTACCGACTGAGCTATAGCCACCATGACCGGACGCGAGCGACCGGCCGACCAGAACTATACCCGCTCCGCGGGGCTGGTCAGGACTTCGCGGTCCGTCGGGTGACCGACGTCTCCTTGATCCGCTCGGCGACGGCCCGCGCCGTCTTCGTGTCCGGCCCGGGCTGGGGCACGAGCAGGGCCTCGCGGTAGTAGCGCAGCTCGTCGATGCTCTCGAGGATGTCCGCGAGGGCACGGTGGCCGCCCTCCTTCTTGGGGGAGGCGAAGTAGACGCGCGGGTACCAGCGGCGGGCGAGCTCCTTGATCGACGACACGTCGACGATCCGGTAGTGCAGGTGCCCCACGAGCTCGGGCATGTCCCGGTCGAGGAACATCTTGTCCGTGCCCACGGAGTTCCCCGCCAGGGGGGCCTTGCCCGGGTCCGGCACCCACTCGCGGACGTAGTCGAGCACGGCCTGCTCGGCCTCGGCGAGCGTCGTGCCGGCGGGCAGCTCCTCGAGGAGGCCCGAGGTCGTGTGCATGTCGCGCACGAAGTCGTTCATCTGCTCGAGCGCGGCCGCGGGCGGCGCGACGACGACGTCGACCCCCTCGCCGAGCACGTTCAGCTCGGAGTCGGTGACCACGGCGGCGACCTCGACGAGCGCGTCGGCGCGCAGGTCCAGGCCCGTCATCTCGCAGTCGATCCAGACGATGCGTTCGTTCGGGTTCGCGGGGCTCACGAGGGTCAGCCTACGGTCCGTGGGCCGGTGGGAGGTCGGGGAACACGGCGAGGGCCCCGGTGCTCCGGACGGTTCGGAAGGAACGGTCCGGGCCTCGGGGCCCTCGTGGTCGCGGCGTCGGCGCGCCTGCGGCGTGGCGACGGTCGCGCGTCGGGTGTCATGCGGTCAGCCAGTCGAACAGCCACCGGGCGATGCTGGTGCGCTGCTTGCGGGCGTGCGGCTGCGTGCGCAGCTTCTGCTGCTGGTGCAGTCGGTGGACGGTGCGTCGGCGCTCGGCGTCGTCGAGACGCTCGCGCTGGATCGCCTGCACGAGAAGCAGGCTGTCCGTGGAATACATGGTGATGGTGTCCTTCGTGACGTGGGTCGTCGGTCCGGGCCAGGGACCACCCCCGCGACCGGTAATCCGACCGGCCGCGCGTCACCGCGGTGCATGAAGGAGTCTGCCGGGAAGCACTCGCCGGGCGCACGGCTTTTTCCCAGGTCACCACGTCGGCAGGGTGGCGCGACGTCGGTGTCGGCCACCTGCCGCGGTTGCAGATCGGTGCCCCCGGCAGGATTCGAACCCGCGACCCGGTCATTAGAAGTGACCCGCTCTGTCCAGCTGAGCTACGGAGGCAAGCGAGCCGAGTTTAGCCCAGGGCGTGTCGGCCCTGACCAGGTTCGACAAGGTAACGTCGGGTCGAACGACGGAAGACCCATCCACTAGTCTTGGCCGATGGCACCGCACCACACCAAGGACAAGGGCGACCTGGGCGTGGCCAAGGCGCACGCCGACATCGTGGGACAGGGGTTCGTGGTCCTCTTCCCTGCGACGGAGCACGCTCCGTTCGATCTCGTGGCGTATGCGGACGGTGCATTCCACCGGCTGCAGGTCAAGTACCGGGCGGCCCGTTCAGGAGCCATCACGGTCCACTTCAGGTCGGTGTGGAACGACCGTCAGGGCACCCATGCCGTGCCGACCGACAAGAGCGCGGTCGACGTCGTGTGCATCTACTGTCCGGACACGGACGAGTGCTACTACATCCGCCCGGACGACCATCGGGCGTCAGTGACCCTTCGGGTCGCGCCGAGCCGCAACGGGCAGACGAGCGGTGTCCTCGATGCTGCGACGTTCCGGAGCCTCGGGGACCTCGCTCGACGTCCTTGACGTCAGGGCGGCACGGCGGGCGACCGCACACGTCCGTCAGGGCCGGGGCATGGCCGCCGCGTCGGGGTGCTCGACCAGCTCGCGACTCTCGCGCCGGACGCGGTCGGAGCCCCATCGGCCGAGGGGCGCGAGGGCCTCGTTGAGCGCCCGCCCGTGCTCGGTGAGGGCGTACTCGACCCGCGGGGGCACCTCGGCGTACACGGTGCGGACGACGAGTTCGTCGGCCTCCATCTCGCGCAGGTGCTGCGTGAGCATCTTCTCGCTCACGCCGGGCAGCCCGCGCCGCAGCTCGGCGAACCGCCGCACCCCGTGCGCGTCGAGCTCCCAGAGGATGAGGCCCTTCCACTTGCCGCTGACCACGTCAAGTGCGGCGTCGATGCCGCAGACGTAGGGCCCGCTCCGCGTGCTGGCGGTCATGGTGCTCCCCGGGGCTCGGGCACTTACTTTTTGGCAAGTACCGCAGTTCTTAGTGCGTACTTCACGGTCTCGTTGTACCCCCTGAGCATGGAGGTGTCCGGTCCGAAGGACAACCCCCACCTGGAGGAGAGACGTATGACGCAGCACCTCGCGCCGGCCGGCCCGGCGCCGGTCACGGTGATCGGCCTCGGCCCGATGGGGCAGGCGATGGTCCGCAGCCTGCTCGCGGCCGGCCACCCCGTGACCGTCTGGAACCGCACGCCCGCCCGCGCCGACGGCGTGGTGCGCGCCGGCGCCGTCCTCGTCCCGACTCCTCGGGCCGCGCTCGCGGCCGCCGAACTCGTCGTCCTCAGCCTCACCGACTACGCCGCCATGGACGAGATCCTCGCGGGCGCGACCGACGAGCTCGCCGGCCGCACCCTCGTCAACCTCAGCTCGGACACGCCGGAGCGCACCCGTGAGGCCGCGGCCTGGGCGTCCGCGCACGGTGCCGGCTTCCTCACCGGCGGCGTGATGAACCCGGCGCCGGCCGTCGGCACGGAGGCTGCCTCCGTGTACTACAGCGGGCCGCGGGAGCTGCTCGACCGCCATCACGACGTCCTCGGGCGCATCGGCGAGCCCCGGTACGTGGGTGCCGACCCCGGGCTGGCGCAGCTGATGTACCAGGCGCAGCTCGACGTCTTCCTCACCGCGCTGTCCGCCCTGATGCACGCCACCGCGCTGGTCGGCACCGCCGGCGTCACGGCGCGCGAGTTCCTCCCCGAGGCGCTGGCCACCCTGACCGGCATCCCCGCGATGCTCGCGGCGGGGGAGGGCGAGGACGCGGGGTCGCGCATCGACGCCGGGCAGCACCCCGGCGCCCTCAGCTCCACGACGATGATGGGCGCCACCGCCGACCACGTGGTCGCGGCCAGCGAGGCGGCGGGGATCGACCTCGAGCTGCCGCGCGCGGTCCAGGCCCACTACCGCCGCACGATCGACGACGGCCACGGGGCCGACGGCTGGACGCGCATCCTCGACGGCATCCGGGACCCGCGGTGAGCCGCGGGGCGGAGACGGTCGCGGTGCTCGGCCTCGGCCACATGGGGCGCGCGCTGGCCGGTGCGCTGCTCGACGCCGGTCACGACGTCATCGTCTGGAACCGGTCGCCCGGCCGCGGCGCGGGGCTCGTGGACCGCGGTGCGCGCCGGGCGGGGAGCTCCAGGGACGCGGTCCTCGCCGCGCCGACGGTCGTCGTCTGCCTCTACGACCACGCGTCGGTGCACGCCACGCTCGACCCGCTCGCCGAGGAGCTGCGCGGCCGCGACCTCGTCAACCTCACCACGACCACCCCGCAGGAGGCGCGGGAGGTCGCGGCCTGGGCGGCGGCGCGGGGCGTCCGGTACCTCGACGGCGCGATCATGGCGACCCCTCTGATGATCGGTGCGCCCGGTGCGGAGGTCCTCTACAGCGGGGACGAGGACGTGTTCGACCGGTCGCGCCGCGTCCTCGACACATGGGCGACGAGCACGTTCGAGAGCACCGACCCCGGGCGGGCGTCGCTGCTGGACCTGGCGATGCTTTCGGGGATGTACACGATGTTCGCGGGCTTCCTGCACGGCGCTGCGATGGTCGGCGTCGACGGCGTGGACGCGCGGACCTTCGCGCGCCGCGCGGGCCCGTTCCTCGCCGCGATGACCGCGGCGTTCGCCCTGGACGCCGAGGTCGTCGACCGCGGCGACTACACGGCCCCGGTCCAGAGCCTCGACTGGTCGGACCTGGGACACCTGGTGCGGGCCAGCGAGGAGCAGGGCGTGGACCCGGCACCGATCGCGATGGTGGAGGAGCTCCGCCGTCGCCAGGTGGACGCGGGGCACGGGGCGGAGGGGTTCGAGCGCATCTACGAGAGCCTCCGTCGGCGCTGACGGCCGGGGGACGGATCGGGCGCGCGCCGCGCGGGGATCAACCTCGCGGCGGCGCGCGCGTTTGGCACGACCGGCCCCAGCGGGAAGGATGTGCCCGTGACTCCTTCCCTGGAAACCCGTGCCTCGCGCCGCGCCGCGAGCAGGAAAGACGCGGGGGCGAGCGAGGAGATCGGCGTCACCGTCCACGACGTCGCCCGCGACCTGCGCCGCGACGTCGCGGCCGTGGAGCTGCCCCTGCCGATCGACGGCGCCGAGGAGGCCGCGGCCTCCCGCGACCGGCTGCTGGCGCAGCTCGACGAGCACCTGCTGCCGCGGCTGAAGGAGCTGTCGTCCCCGGCGGTCGTCGTGGTGGCGGGGTCCACCGGGGCGGGCAAGTCCACCCTGTACAACTCGCTGCTCGGCGAGGCCGTCTCCGAGGCCGGCGTGCTGCGCCCCACGACGCGGGAGCCCGTGCTCGCCCACCACCCCCTGGACGCCGACGTCATGTCGTCCGGGCCGGTGACGGAGCTGTCGCGCGTCGTGCAGCACGAGGGCGTGCCGCGCGGCACCGCCCTGCTCGACGCCCCGGACCTCGACTCCTTCGTCCAGGCGAACCGGTCCACGGCGCAGCAGCTGCTCGAGGCGGCCGACCTGTGGCTCTTCGTCACGACCGCCGCCCGCTACGGCGACGCGCTGCCCTGGCAGGCGCTGGGCCGCGCGACCGAGCGCGGCGCGTCCGTGGCGATGGTGCTCAACCGGGTGCCGAAGGAGACGCTCACCACGGTGCGCGGCGACCTCCTGCAGCGCCTGCGCGAGCACGGGATGACCGACGTGCCGCTGTTCGTGATCCCGGACGTCGGCCCGCACGAGGGCCTGCTCGACCCCGCGGTCGTGCAGCCCGTGCGGCGCTGGCTGAGCATGCTCGCGGGCCCGGACCGTTCGCGGGCGGTGGTCGTGCGGACCCTCAAAGGCGCGCTGGGTGCCCTGCCCGGCTGGGTGACGTCGCTCGCGGACGCGCTCGACGCCCAGCAGGAGGCCGCGCACGTGCTGCGCCGCCGCGTCAGCGAGGAGATCCCCGCCGCGGAGCGGCTGGCGCGCGACGCCGTCGCCGCGGGGGTGGTGGCGGGGGCGTCCGTCGAGGCGCGGTGGCGCGAGCTGTCCGGCACCGCGGGCGTGGACCGGGTCAAGGTGCGCGGCGACCGGGCCCGCAGCACGCGCCGCGCCGGCCGTGCGCGCGAGGTCGCTCTCGACGGCCTGCGGTCCGACGTCGTGGACGCCGCCGCGCGCACCCTTGCCGCCTCCGGCTCGCGCGTGGAGGAGCGGCTGCGGGCGGTGCTCGCCGGGCCGGGCGCGCCCGCCGGCGGCGAGGCCGTGGCGCCGGACGGGGCGGTCCGCGCGGCGGCCCGCGAGGCGGACGTGCCCGGCCGGGTCGCGGCCTGGGCCGAGAGCGCGGACGCCGCCGTCGCGGACCTCGCGGGCGGGGCCCCGTCTCCCCGCGTGGAGGCCGCCGTGAAGGCGTTCGGCGCGCGGGGCGTGGCGACGCTGCTCCTGGCGTCGGCCGCCGGCAGCGACGACGCGGCCCGCCTCCTGGACCGCGTCCTCGGGGACGCGGCGAACGACCCGGTCGTGGCCCTGCGCGAGGACCTCGGCGACCGCGCGGCCGCCGTCGTCGACGCCGAGGTGCAGGCCGTCCTGGACGACCTCGCGCCGTCCGAACCCGCCGACGACGCGGCCGCGGGGCTGCGCGTGCGACTCGCCGAGCTCAGGAGGCTGACATGACCGAGGGCCCGACCCACGACGCGACCCTGCGTGCGCGCACCGAGGACCTCGCCGAGGCGTTGACGATCGCCGGCCCCCGCCTGGACGACGCGACGTCGAAGCGCGTCACCGCCGCGGTCGAGGGGGTGCGCGAGCGGCTCGCGCTCGGCGTGGACCACACGGTGGTGGCGTTCGCCGGGGGCACCGGGTCGGGCAAGTCGAGCCTGTTCAACAAGGTGTCGCGGCTGAGCTTCGCCGACGTCGGCGTGAAGCGCCCGACGACGGCCCGCGTCACGGCCTGCTCGTGGTCGGACGACGCCGAGGCGCTGCTCGACTGGGTCGGCGTGGACCGCGAGCGGCGGATCACGCAGGGCGGCGAGCTCGACGGCGAGGACGAGGAGAAGCTGGCCGGGCTGGTGCTGCTCGACCTGCCCGACCACGACTCGGTCGAGCCGGCGCACCGCGAGGTCGTGGACCGCGTGCTGCCGCTGGTCGACCTGCTGGTGTGGGTCGTGGACCCGCAGAAGTACGCCGACGACGCGCTGCACTCCGGCTACCTGCGCGAGGCCGTGGGCTCGGAGTCCTCGATGGTCGTGCTGCTCAACCAGGTCGACACCGTGCCCGACGCGCAGCGCGAGAACCTCCAGGCGGACCTGGCGCGCCTGCTCGAGGACGACGGGCTGCGCGGCGTGTACGTGCAAGGGGTCTCCGCGAAGACGGGCGAGGGCATCGACCAGGTGCGGAGGCTCCTGGAGGAGGCCTGCGCGCGACGGTCGGTGGCGGCCGGGCGCGCGGCCGCCGAGCTCGACGCGGCGGCCCGCCTCCTGCTGGCGCAGACGCCGGCCGAGGTGCCGTGGCAGATGGGCCCGGCGGTCGAGCGCGAGCTCGACGCTCTCGTCGCCGCCACGGGCCTGGACGCGGTGGCGACCCAGGTCGGCAACGCCGTGCGCAACGGGTACGGCCGCCCCGAGGTGCCGCCGCCGGACCGCGACGCGGTGGCGCTGTCGCGGGCCCGCTGGCTCACCCGCGCGGGTGCCTCGCTGCGCCCCGGCTGGCAGCGGTCGCTGGCGGCCTCGGTCGCGGGGGCGGACCAGCTGCGCACCTCGGTGGCGGGGGCGCTGCGGGGCGTCGTGCTCGACACCCGCGGCCCGTCGTCGGCGCGCACCCTGCGCCGCACGTCGTGGGTGCTCGGCGGGGTGGCCGTGGTGGCGGCCGTCGTCGCGGTGCTCGCCCTCACCGGCGTGCTGGACCTCGGCGACCCCTGGGGCGGCGTGCTCCTCGGGGGCGCGGCGGTGCTGGCGGTCGCCGCCGTCGCGGTGGCGTTCGCGGCGACGGGTGCGCGGCGCGCCCTCGCGCGCAAGCGGGAGCAGGCGGTGGCCTCGGCCGGCCGCGCCGCGCTCGAGCGGGTGCTGTCCGAGGGGCTCGGGGAGCCCACGCAGAAGCTGCTCGTCGAGCACCGCCGGGTGCGGGAGCTCGCCCAGGCGGCGACCGAGCTTCCGACGTCGCGGCCGCTCACCGGGTCTCTGAGGCTGCCCACAGGCGGCGAGCTGGCGGCGTCGTCCACAGATGCCGCCCCGAGGGGCGCGCACCGGGCACCGCGCGACTGATCCTGGGCGCACCGCCGGCGACCGTCGGCGCCGAGCCCAGGAGGAGCGCATGAACGAGGTCAGCATCACGGTCAACGGGTTCGTCGGGACGAAGCCGACGCTCCACCGGTCGCCGAACGGCGTGGAGTGGACCACGTTCCGGGTCGCGAGCACCCGCCGCGTGCGGGACGCCCGCAGCGGGGACTGGTCCGACGGCCAGACGCTGTGGTTCACCGTGAAGTCGTTCCGGACCGGGGCGCGGAACGTCGCCGAGTCGCTCGGTCAGGGCGACCCGGTGGTGGTCACCGGCCGGCTCTCCACCGAGGAGTGGACCGACAAGGACGGCAAGGAGCGCTGGCAGCTCGTCATCGACGCGCAGGCCGTCGGCCCGGACGTCACGCGCGGGCTGGCCCGGTTCACGCGCGTCGTCGACCGCGCCGCGGAGGACCCCGCGACCACGGGCCCCGGGCGGGACGACGAGGGGGACCGCGAGCGGGACCAGGAGGGGGAGCGAGCCGGGACCGGAGCCGGAGCTCGAGGAGGATCGGATCCCGGTCGGCGTGTGAGCGCGCCCGTCGCGTAGGCTGGTGGACCGGCCGCCATGCCGGTCCTCCAGCGTGCCCGCTGGAGCCTCGAACCTCTCGGACCCGACGCCTCGGGTCCGCCGCGCGATCGAACGGTGGAAGCAGAGCCAGTGGCTGAGTTCATCTACTCCATGTACAAGGCGCGCAAGGCGCACGGCGACAAGGTCATCCTCGACAACGTCTCGCTGAACTTCCTGCCCGGCGCCAAGATCGGCGTCGTCGGCCCCAACGGCGCCGGGAAGTCGACGATCCTCAAGATCATGGCGGGCCTCGAGCAGCCGTCGAACGGCGAGGCGCGCCTCTCCCCGGGGTACACGGTCGGCATCCTCATGCAGGAGCCGCCGCTCAACGAGGACAAGACGGTGCTCGGCAACGTCGAGGAGGCGGTCGGCCCGCTCAAGGCCAAGATCGACCGTTTCAACGAGATCTCCGCCCTCATGGCGGAGCCCGACGCCGACTTCGACACGCTGCTCGCGGAGATGGGCACGCTGCAGGAGGAGATCGACGCCGCCGACGCGTGGGACCTCGACTCCCAGCTCGAGCAGGCGATGGACGCCCTGCGCTGCCCGCCGCCGGACGCCGACGTCAAGGTCCTGTCGGGTGGTGAGCGCCGCCGCGTCGCGCTGTGCAAGCTGCTGCTGGAGAAGCCCGACCTGCTGCTGCTCGACGAGCCCACCAACCACCTCGACGCCGAGTCGGTGCTGTGGCTCGAGCAGCACCTGGCCACCTACCCGGGTGCCGTCCTCGCCGTCACCCACGACCGCTACTTCCTCGACCACGTCGCGGAGTGGATCTGCGAGGTCGACCGCGGCCGCCTCTACCCGTACGAGGGCAACTACTCCACCTACCTGGAGAAGAAGCAGGCCCGCCTCGAGGTGCAGGGCAAGAAGGACGCCAAGCTCGCCAAGCGCCTCAAGGACGAGCTCGACTGGGTGCGCTCCAACGCGAAGGGCCGCCAGACGAAGTCGAAGGCGCGCCTGGCCCGCTACGAGGAGATGGCGGCGGAGGCCGAGCGGACCCGCAAGCTCGACTTCGAGGAGATCCAGATCCCCGCGGGCCCGCGCCTGGGCAGCGTGGTCCTCGAGGCGAAGAACCTGCAGAAGGGCTTCGACGGGCGCCAGCTCATCGACGGCCTCAGCTTCACGCTGCCGCGCAACGGCATCGTCGGCGTCATCGGCCCCAACGGCGTCGGCAAGACCACGCTGTTCAAGACCATCGTGGGCCTGGAGCCGCTCGACGGCGGCGACCTCAAGGTCGGCGAGACGGTCAAGATCTCGTACGTCGACCAGTCGCGCGGCGGCATCGACCCGAAGAAGACGCTGTGGGAGGTCGTGTCCGACGGGCTCGACTTCATCAAGGTCGGCAACGTCGAGATCCCGTCCCGCGCCTACGTCGCGTCGTTCGGCTTCAAGGGCCCGGACCAGCAGAAGCCCGCGGGCGTGCTGTCCGGCGGCGAGCGCAACCGCCTCAACCTCGCCCTGACGCTCAAGCAGGGCGGCAACCTGCTGCTCCTGGACGAGCCCACCAACGACCTCGACGTCGAGACGCTCGGCTCGCTGGAGAACGCCCTGCTCGAGTTCCCCGGCTGTGCCGTCGTGGTCTCCCACGACCGGTGGTTCCTCGACCGGGTCGCGACGCACATCCTCGCGTACGAGGGCACGGAGGAGGACCCGGCGAACTGGTACTGGTTCGAGGGCAACTTCGCCTCGTACGAGGAGAACAAGGTCGAGCGCCTGGGCGCCGACGCCGCGCGCCCGCACCGCGTGACGTACCGCAAGCTCACGCGCGACTGACCCGCGCCCGCTGCGCCTCTCGACGCCCCCGGCCCCCGCGCGGTGCCGGGGGCGTCGTGCGTCCGGGGCGCGGGAAAGGGCTTGGGTCGCCGGACCGGCGGCGGGGATACTCCTGCGATGACCGCGACGACCTCCCGCAGCCGCCCCACCTGGCCCGACCTGCCCGCCGCGGTACGCGCGGGGATCGAGGCGCGGCTGGGGGCACCGGTCACGGGCTGGACGAGCCACGACGGCGGCTACTCCCAGGGCCTGGCGTCCACCCTCCGCACCGCGGAGGGTGCCGTGTTCGTCAAGGCGGTCGGCGCCGAGCACCCCTTCACGGTCGGCCTGTACCGGGAGGAGGCGCGGCGCGCCGCGCTGCTGCCGGACGGCGTGCCCACGCCCCGGTTCCTGTGGTCGGCGGACGTCGCGGGCGACGGCGGGGACGACTGGGTGGCCCTCGGGTTCGAGACACTGGCGTCGCGCGCGCCGCGCATGCCCTGGGTCGACGACGACCTGCGCGCCGTCCTCGACCTCGCGGGCCGCCTGGCCGAGCACCGGGTGGCCGCGGGTCTGCTGCCGGACTTCGAGACCGAGCTGCCGGCGGACCGGACGCAGCGCCTCGCCGCGGAGCTGCCGCGGGGGCTCGCGTCGTACGACCCGTGGCTCGCGGCGCACCTGGACCGGCTCGCCGACCTCGAGCAGGGTGCGCGGGCCGCGGTGGCGGGCGACGCGCTGGTGCACGGCGACCTGCGCGGAGACAACGCGCTCCTCGTCGACGCGCCGCTCGTCGATCGCCCCGGTGGCGCCGCGGGCACCCGCGCGCTCGCGGTCGACTGGCCGAACGCCGCCCGCGGCGCGGCGTTCTGCGACCTGGTGGGGATGCTGCCCGCCATCCGGCTCGAGGGCGGGCCGACCCCGGAGGAGGCGCTCGCCCTCCGCCCGCTGCCCGCGGGGACCGCGGAGGGCGCCGTCACGGCCTACCTCGTGGCGCTCACGGGGTACTTCGTGCACTCGTCGCTGCAGCCGCCGGTCCCCGGCATCCCGCACCTGCGCGCGTTCCAGCGCGCCCAGGGTGAGGTGTGCGTCGCGTGGCTGCGCCGTCGTCTGGCCTGAGACGGCGGGGCGTCAGGAGGACGCGAGCGGCAGCTCGCAGACGTCCGAGTACCCCTGGCTGCGCACCCCCGCGGCGGAGAACGAGCGCGACCGCATGTTCTCCACCGCGACCATCTCGGTGAGCTCGACCAACGCCGGCGCCCCCAGGCGCGCGAGCAGGGCGGCGACCATCTCGTCGGTGACGGTCGGCGGGGTGGCGGTCACCGCCTCGGCGTAGGCCATGACGTCGCGCTCCAGCTCGGTGTACACGTCGGCGTCACGCCACCGCGGCACCTGGCTCACCTTGCGCGGGTCGAGCCCGTCCTCGCGCGACAGGAAGTAGCCGAAGTCGAGGCACCAGCTGCAGCCCACCGCGGCGGCCGTGGCCATCTCCGCGAGGGTCTTGAGGGTCGGGTCGAGCGCCTTCCAGCGGGCGACCTTCATCTCCAGCCCGAACATCGCCCGCATCGCCGGCCGATGATGGGCGAGGACGTACGCGCTGTCGGGGACCTGTCCGAAGGTCCGCCTCGCGTACCACGCGATCGCGCGGCCGTAGAGGCCCGAGAGCTCCTTGCGGGGGATGCGGAACGTGCTGGACACCTGACGCCTCCAAGGACGGCCGTGGGTGGTGCGGTCCCGGCGTGCGCGGCACGCCGTCGTGCCCTCCCATGGGACCACCGATCGGCGCCCGGGGCGCCGTCGTGTGCGCATCGTCACAGGTCAACCCTGCACGGATCGTCGGCGGTGGGCACACTGGGCTCATGACCGACCCGGACCCGACGCCCCCTGCACCGCGGGACGAGGCGACCGCCCGGGAGCTCGTGGACGCGCTGGAGGTGCTGCGCGCGCGCCTGGGTGGCGTGCGGCTGCCGCTGGAGACCCCGGGCGTCGCTGCGGCGCGCACGGACCGGCGCCGGGCCCTCGACCAGCTCGACGACTACCTGCTGCCGCGCCTGCGCGCCGAGCGGGCGCCGCTGCTGGTCGTGGTCGGCGGGTCCACCGGTGCGGGGAAGTCGACGCTGGTCAACTCCCTGCTGGGCGAGCCGGTCTCCGCACCGGGGGTGCTCCGGCCGACCACCCGTGCCCCCGTGCTGGTGCACCACCCGCTCGACGCGCGCTGGTTCACCACCGACCGGGTGCTGCCGGGCCTGGCGCGCGTGACGTCGTCCGGCGATGCCCGCGACGGCGGGAGCACCCCGGCGCACGCCGAGCGGCCGGTCGAGGGCGCCGCGGCGCTGCGGCTGGTCGCGAGCGACGCGCTGCCCCAGGGCCTGGCCCTGCTCGACGCGCCCGACGTCGACTCGGTGGAGGTCGCCAACCGGGAGCTGGCCGCGCAGCTGATGGGCGCCGCCGACCTGTGGCTCTTCGTCACGACGGCGGCCCGGTACGCCGACGCCGTGCCGTGGGACCTGCTGGGGCAGGCCGCCCGCCGCCGCGCGCAGGTCGCGATCGTCCTGGACCGGGTGGACCCGGGTGCGGAGGTCGTGGCCGAGGACCTGCGCCGCATGGTCGCCGAGCACGGGCTCGAGGATGCGCGCGTCTTCGTCCTCGGCGAGGCGGCGGAGCAGGGGCCGGACGCGCTCGTCGACGGCCTGCTGCCGGAGCCGGCCGTCGCGGAGATCGCGACCTGGTTGTCCGGGCTGGGCGGCGACCCCGAGGCGCGGGCCCGCGTCATCGCCGCCACCCGGGACGGGGTCGTCGACGACCTGGTGCGCCGCGCGGTCGCCCTCGCCGAGGCGGCGGACGGGCAGGAGGTGGCCGACGCCCGGCTGCGCGACGCCGCGCGCCGCTACCACGCGGAGGCGCTGGACCAGGTGGAGGCGGCGACGTCGGACGGCGCGCTGCTGCGCGGCGAGGTGCTGGCCCGCTGGCAGGACTTCGTCGGCACCGGGGAGTTCTTCCGCGCCGTCGAGGCGGGCGTCGGGCGGGCCCGCGACGCCGTGGTGCGGTTCTTCCGCGGCCGGCCCAAGGAGGGCCCGCAGGTGGAGCAGGCCATCGCGCACGGCCTGGAGTCCGTGATCCTCGACGCCGCGGAGCAGGCCGCCGAGCGGACGTACGCGGCCTGGCGCGGCGACGCGGCGGGCGCCGCGCTGCTGGACGGCCTCGACCTGGCCCGGGTGCCCGCGGCGCTGCGCACCGAGGTCGCCGAGCAGATCCGCGGCTGGCAGGAGGACGTGCTGGAGCTGGTGCGCGAGCAGGGCGCGGCGCGGCGCGGCACGGCGCGGGCGGTGTCGTTCGGCGTCAACGCCCTCGGCGTCAGCCTCATGGTGATCGTCTTCGCCTCCACGGCGGGGCTCACCGGCGCGGAGATCGGCATCGCGGGCGGCACCGCCGTCGTCGCGCAGAAGCTGCTCGAGGCCGTGTTCGGTGACGAGGCGGTGCGGCGCCTCGCCGCGCAGGCGAAGGAGCGGCTGCAGGCCCGCGTCGAGACGGTGCTGCGGGGCCAGGCCGCGCGGTACACCGCGCAGCTCGACGCGCTCGGCACCCAGGAGACGGGCGCGGCAGGCGTCCGGGACGCCGCGCACCGGGTGGCGGCCGCGGCCCGCGCCGAGCGCGCGGCCCGCACGGTGCCGGACGAGGGCTCCACGCGCCCCTGGAGCGGCGGCCTGCTGCGCGGGGCGGGGACGCTGCGCCCGCCCGAGGGGCCCGGTCGTGTGGACTCGGCCGACGACGGCGGCCGCGACGCGGAGGCCGGCGGCCCCGCGCGCCACGCGGGCTGGTGGTCGCGCTGGCGCGCCCGCGACCGGCGCGAGGAGGGGGACGCGTGAGCCGGATCGACCTGGCGGACCGGACGGCGGCCCTCGAGACGGCCGTGGCCTCGGCCAGCGGACGGCTGGACCGCGCGCTGCTCGACGAGGCGCGCGCCGTGGTCACGCGGGCCCGCGAGCGGGGCGGCCTGTCGGCGGAGCACACGGTCGTGGCACTCGCGGGCGCCACGGGCTCGGGCAAGTCCAGCGTGCTCAACGCCGTCGCCGGCGAGGAGATCGCGGCGGTCGGGGTCCGGCGCCCGACGACGTCCCACCCCGTCGCCGCGGTGTGGGGCGACGGGGCCGGACCGCTGCTCGACTGGCTCGAGGTGCGGCGCCGGCAGGAGATGGCGCTGCCCGAGGACGAGGAGGACGGCACCCGCCCCGCCCGGCGGGGGCTGGGACGCCTGCGCGGGCGGCGTGCGCCCGCCGGGATCTCGACGGGGCTCGTGCTGCTGGACCTGCCGGACCACGACTCGGTGGTGGTGGAGCACCGGGTGCGGGCGGACCGGCTGGTGGAGCGCGCGGACCTGCTGGTGTGGGTCGTCGACCCGCAGAAGTACGCCGACGCGGCGCTGCACGAGGGCTACCTGCGGCCGCTGGCGGGCCGTGCGGAGGTGGTCGTGGTCGTGCTCAACCAGACCGACCGGCTGACCGCCGCGGAGACGGACGCCATGCTCGCCGACCTGCGACGCCTGGTCGCCGCCGACGGGCTCGACGGGGCGCGCGTGCTGGCCGTCTCTGCCGCTACGGGGCAGGGGATGGACCAGCTCAAGGGCCTGTTCGCCGAGGCCGCGGCGCGCCGGGAGGCCGCGACCGCGCGGCTCGCGGCGGACGCCCGGGCGGCCGCGCAGGCCATCGTCGACGCCTGCGGGTCCGGCCCGGCGCCCCGCGCGGGGGAGCGGGCGGCGGGCACGCTCGTCGACGCGCTCGAGGCCGCGGCGGGCGTGCCCACCGTGGCGGACGCGGTCGCGGCCGCGAACCGGCGCGACGCGCACCTCGTGACGGGCTGGCCCGTGACCCGCTGGGTGTCCCGCCTGCGGCGCGACCCGCTGCGCCGCCTCGGCCTGCGGCGCGGTGGGGAGGACGGCCGCGAGAACGGCGGACCCGGGCGGGGCGCCCCCGAGCGGCCGGACCTGGTGCGCAGCTCGCTGCCGACGGCCCGGCCCGCGGTGCGCGCCGCCGCCGCGTCCGCGGTCCGCCGGTACGTCGACGAGGTGACCGACGGGGCCCCCGACGCCTGGGTGCTCGTGGCGCGCGCCCGGGCGCAGGACGGGACGGACCGGCTGCCGGGCGACCTCGACCAGGCGGTGGTCGGCACCCGGCTGGAGGCCTCGCGCCGGCCGAGGTGGTGGGCCGTCGCGGGCTTCGCCCAGTGGCTGCTCCTCGCGGCCGCCGTCGTGGGCCTGCTGTGGCTCGCCGCGGCCGCGGTGATCGAGTACTTCCGGCTGCCGCCGCTGATCCTGCCCGTGCTCACGGTGGACCTCACCGGCTCGGGCGGCGGGGTGCTCGAGATGCCGTGGCCCACGCTCCTCGCGATCGGCGGCCTCCTGCTGGGCCTGCTGCTCGCGCTGGTCGCGCGCGGCGTCGCGGCGGTGGGCGCCGGGCGCCGGGCCGCGCGCGTGCGCCGCCGCCTGCGCGAGTCGGTGTCGGGCGTCGCGGACCGTCTGGTGCGGGTCCCGGTGGGCGACGAGCTCGGCGCCCTCGCCCGCTGCCGCGCCGCCGCCGCGATCGCCGCGGGCTGACGGCGGGACGATTCCGGGGCGGGCCCGCCGTCGTGCGACGATGCGAACCATGACCCGACTGCACGTCCCCGTCCCGCTGCGCTGGTCCGACCTCGACGCCTACCAGCACGTCAACAACGTCGCGATGTTCGGCCTCCTGGAGGATGCCCGCATCACCGCGTTCTGGCGCCACGCGGATGCGGCGGACGGCGAGGAGTGGCCCACGGCCATCCTCGACACCGGCCCCCACGCGACGTCGCACACGTTCGTCGCCGGGCAGCAGATCGAGTACCTGCGGCCGCTGGGCTTCACCCGCACCCCGGTCCGCGTCGAGATGTGGATCGGCACCATCGGCGGGGCGAGCCTGGAGGTCTGCTACGAGGTGCACGACGGGGCGCCCGCCGGCTTCCCGCGGACGGCCCCGGCGTCCGGCGCCGCCCCGTACGTCAAGGCCGTCACGACGATCGTCGTCGTGGACGCGGCGAGCGGGAAGCCGCGGCGCGTGACCGCGGACGAGCGCGCCGCCTGGGAGCCGTTCCTCGAGGAGCCCGTCGCCTTCCGCCGCCGCGGCTGACCCGCCGAGGTGGTCCCGATCCTGCCGAGGTAGTGGTCCAGTCCACTACCTCGCGGGGGTTGACCCGCGGGGGTGTTCCCGATCTGGCCGAGGTCGTGGCCCAGCCCCTTACCTCGCGGGGATCGGGACCACCTCGGCGGGTCAGCCCAGCAGGTCCAGCACGGCGCGCTCGGCGCCCGAGCGTGTCCGTGCCGGGCCGATCGTCTCGCCGTGCTCCCACAGGTCGAACAGGCGCGGGTCGATGTACGACGCGCGGGCGACGGCGGGCGTGTTGCCGAGCTCGTCGGCCACGTCGCGGACGATCTCGGCGACCACTCGCGCCCGGCCGCGTCGGGACCGGGGCGCCTCGCCGACGTCGGCGAGCGCCCGCGCGGTGAGGACCGTGGCGTGCCAGGTGCGGAAGTCCTTGGGCGTCGCGTCCTCGCCGAGCCGCTCCTTGACGTCGGCCTGCACGTCCGCGCTGGTGACGTCGTGCCAGCCGTCGTCCTCGCGCCATGCGAGCAGGTCGACGCCCCCGCGGCGCCTCTTGAGCGTCGTGACGAGGCCGGCCACGACGGGGTCCGCCACGAGGACGTCGCGCAGCTGCCCGGACTTGGCGGGGTAGCGGAAGTGCACCGTCCCGTCGCGCCGCACGGTGGCGTGCTCCTTGCGGATCGTCGCGAGGCCGTAGCTGCCGTGCCGGGCCGCGTAGACCTCGCCGCCGGCGCGGAAGTACGCGTCGTCGAGCAGCCGGAACGCGAGCGCGAGGACAGTGCGCCGGCCCGCGCCCGGCCGGCGCAGGTCGCGCGTCACGCCCGCCCGGGCGGCGGGCAGGCGACGGCCGACGTCGAGCACGTGGTCGTGCTTGCGCCGGGACCGCCGCTCCTGCCACTGCGCGTGGTAGAGGTACTGGCCGCGCCCGGCGTCGTCCCGGCCGAACGCCTGCAGGTGGCCGTCGGCGTGGCGGCAGATCCACACGTCCGTCCACGCGGGAGGGATCGCCAGGTGCGTGCAGCGGGCCACCTCGGCCTCGTCGTCCAGCGGCGCGCCCCCGACGTCGAGGAACACCCAGCCGTCGCCCTTCGCGCGGCGCGAGTAGCCCGGCGAGGACGCGGAGACGTGGCGCAGTCGCACGCGCACAGTGTGCGGCGCGGCGGCGGTCCCCGCACCGCCGCCGCGGGCGGTGGTGCGGGGACCGAAGGGTCAGGCGGGCGGTGGTCCGTCGAGCGCCGGTCAGCCGGGCAGCCGGACCATGCCCTCCTGCGCGATGCTCGCCACGAGGTGGCCCTCGCGGTCGTAGACGCGCGCCAGGCCGAGGCCGCGCCCGCCCTGTGCGCCCGGCGACTCCTGCACGTACAGCAGCCAGTCGTCGGCGCGGGCGTCGCGGTGGAACCACATCGCGTGGTCGAGGCTCGCCATCGGCACGGTGCCGCCGACGTCGGTCCACGACTTCCCGGCCTGGCGCAGCACGGGCTCCAGCATCACCTGGTCGCAGGCGAACGCGAGCAGCGCGCGGTGCAGCAGCCGGTCGTCGGAGGCGATCGCGTGCCGGGCACGGACCCACACCTGCTGGGTGGGCTTGGGGTCCGGGTCGGGGCCCAGGTACAGCGAGCCGCCCACGTGCCGCAGGTCGAACGCCGACTCGTGCGACCAGAACTTCGCGGCGGGGTGGTCGATGCCGTCGAGCATCTCGATCGCCGACGGGACGTCCTCGGGCGCGGGGACGCCGGCCGGCGCGGGCTCCGCGGCCTCGTAGCCCGGCTGCTCGGTCTGGAACGACACCGTGAGCGACAGGATCGGCTTGTTGTGCTGGATGGCGTGCGAGCGGCGGGCGCTGAACGACCGGCCGTCGCGCAGCCGCTCGACGGCGAAGTCGATCGGGGTGTCCAGCGTGCCCTCGCGCAGGAAGTACGCGTGCAGCGAGTGGGGCAGGCGGTCGTCGTCGACGGTGCGCCCGCAGGCGAGCAGCGCCTGGGCCAGCACCTGGCCGCCGTACACGCGGCGGGCGGGGCCGGGGACGCTGTCGCCGCGCCACAGGTCGTCCTCGCCGCGGGGACCCCAGCCGTCGACCTCGCGCAGGTCGAGCGCGGCCAGGAGCCGGTCCAGGGCGTCGGGGATGGCGCCCGAGGCGGGATCGGTGGTCGTCGTCTCGCTCACGCTCACTCCTCGAAGGTGTTGATCATGGAGTGCGCCGCGCGCTCCAGGTAGTCCCACAGCTGGGACTCGTGGATCGGCGCCAGGTCGAGCGCGTCGACGGCGGTGCGCATGTGCGCGAGCCAGCGGTCGCGGGCTTCCGGGTTGACCTTGAACGGCGCGTGCCGCATGCGCAGCCGCGGGTGGCCGCGCTGCTGGCTGTACGTCGTCGGCCCGCCCCAGTACTGCTCGAGGAACAGCGTGAGCCGCACCTTCGCGGGCCCGAGGTCCTCCTCCGGGTACATGGGACGCAGCACCTCGTCGTCAGCGACGCCCTCGTAGAACACGTCGACGAGGCGCTCGAAGGTGGCGTGCCCGCCGACGGCGTCGTAGAACGTCTCCGGAGGGGTCGCGGGTGAAGTCTGGTCCGTCACCGGGCCATCCTCCCAGACCTGGCGGGGCTGCTTCTCCCGCCCGGGCGCCCGGCGCGTTAGGGTGGTCACGGACCTGCAACGACGCACTCCACGGGAGGCCCCCATGACCATCGCCCCGAACAAGGCTGACGACATCCTCGCGGCGCTCGGCGGCAGCCGGAACGTCGTCGAGCTCGAGCCGTGCATCACCCGGTTGCGGGTCGAGGTGAGCGACCCGGCCCTCGTGGACGAGCCGGGGCTCAAGGCGTCGGGCGCGTTCGGCGTGGTGCGCTCGGGCCGCGTGGTGCAGGTGATCGTGGGGCCGGAGGCCGACGACCTCGCGGCCCAGATGGACCCGCTGCTCGTCTCCTGACCGCGCTCGTCGCCTGACCGGTCCGGCGTGGTCAGGCGTCGGAGGACTTGTCCAGCGCGGGCAGCTCCGACGCCTCCTCCAGCACGGGCAGCACGCCCGCCTCGCGCAGCTGCGCCTGCGCGAGGCGGCGCAGCTCGCGCGAGACCTCCCACTGGTCGCCGGGGCGGGTCTGCGCGTGCAGCGTGAACGTCAGGGTGGCGTCGTTCACGGCGTCGACGCCGCGCACGGACGGGGCCTCGAGCAGCACGGACGACAGCTCCGGGTCGGCCTGGAGGGCGTCCGCGGCCCGGCCGAGAGCGGCGCGCACCACGTCGACGTCCGAGCCCACGGGGACGCGCACCTCGGCCACGGCCCGGGACCACTGCTGCGTCATGTTGCCGGCCCGGAGGATCTCGCCGTTGCGCACGTACCAGAGGGTGCCGTCGAAGGCACGCACCTGCGTGACGCGCAGCTGCACCTCCTCGACGGTCCCGGTGGCTCCCGACCCCAGGTCCACCGTGTCGCCGACCCCGAACTGGTCCTCGACCAGCAGGAACACACCGGAGATGAAGTCCTTCACCAGGCTCTGGGCGCCGAAGCCCAGCGCGATGCCGACGACGCCCGCGGACGCGACCAGGGGGCCGACGTTGACGTCGAACTCCTGCAGCACCATCAGCGCCATGATCGTGCCGACCACGATGTTGGCCGTCGAGCGGAGCACCGACCCGACCGTCCGGGCACGCTGCGCGCGCCGCTGGCTGGCCAGCGGGTTCGCCATCGCGATCGCGTCCTCCACGAACGGCGTGCGCTGCAGGTAGCGTCGCCAGGTCGGCGCGGACTCCGTGGCCGTGGTGCCCGAGCCGGTCGCGATGCGCTCCGTGACGTGCGCGATCACCCGGCGCAGTAGCACCAGCACGACGATGCCGATCGCCAGGATGACGAGGACGTGCAGCGGCCAGTCCGTGAACCACTCCCAGAACTTGGTCCAGCCGTCGGCCGCGGCCTTCATCCCCTCGTCGACGATCCCGGTGTTCGTGGGCGTCGGCTCGGGGGACACCGCCGCCGGGGCAGCGGTCCGGAGGGAGAGGATCGCGGGAGTCACCCGACCACGGTAACGAGCGTCGCCGCCCGGAGGAAACGTCCGCGGGCCCCGGACGCCGCCGCGTGGGCGGACGGCCTGGTCGGGCGGGGGATGGCAGGATCGTTCCCGTGAGCAAGGACAAGCCGACCACCCACGAGTCGCCCGACGACGCGCGCACCGAAGCACCCGAGGCGGCGGCCGAGTCCTCGTCCGGGTCGGCGGCGGCGTCCACCGCCGCCGAGGAGCGCGGGGAGCCCGCTGCGCAGGACGCGGAGAAGGGCGACGTGAAGGCCGAGGCGCTACCCGAGGACGAGCCACCGATCGACGCGCCTGCCACGCCCGACGCGCCCGGCCCGTCGACGATCGCGGACGAGCCGGACGACGCGCTGCGCGAGCTGGCCGAGGCGTACGGCGTCCTCACCGAGCACCACGGCTTCGGCGGGGAGGTCGTGCAGGCCCCGGCGTCGACGCTGGTCTCCGTCCTCGGCGCGCTGGGCGTCCCCGCGGACTCGCCGCAGCAGGTGTCGCACAGCCTGCAGCGCGCCCGCGACGACGAGTGGCGCACGGTGCTGCCGCACACGGTCGTCGTGCGCCAGGGCGACGGTGCGCAGGTGCCGGTCCACGTCACCGACGGCGCGGCCGTCCACGTGTGGCTGGAGGTGGACGGCGCGGAGCCCGCGGCGCGCGACCACGCGGTGCGTCCCCGCCGCGACCTGGAGCAGCTCGACGTCTTCGTCGAGCCCCGCACCGTCGACGGCCGCCGGGTGGGGCGCGCGACGTTCGCGCTGCCGGCGGACCTGCCGCTCGGCTGGCACGCCCTGTACGCCCTGACCGAGGGGCACGAGACCCGCACCACGGTGGTCGTCACGCCCGGGCGGCTGGAGCTGCCGGCGGGCCTGGAGGACGACCAGTGGTGGGGCTTCCTCGTCCAGCTGTACTCGGTGCGCTCGAGCACGTCGTGGGGCGTGGGCGACCTGGCGGACCTCGCCGACCTGGCGTGGCTGACGGCGCACCGCGGCGGGGCCGACTTCGTGGGCGTGAACCCGCTGTCGGCCACCGAGCCCGTGACGCCGCTGACCCCGTCGCCGTACCTGCCCACCAGCCGCCGGTTCCTCAGCCCGCTGTACGTGCGGGTGGAGGACATCCCCGAGACGGCGTACCTGTCCGCGGCGGACCGCTCCCTCGTGGAGTGGGCGGCCGACCCGGTGCGCGACCTCGTCGCCGACCCCGGGGCGCTGGACCGCGACGCCGTGTGGGAGGCCAAGAAGGCCGCGCTCGAGGTGGTGTTCACCGCGCCGCGGCGCGCGGCGCGCGAGGCCGCCTACCAGGAGTTCGTCGCCGAGGAGGGCACGGGGCTGCGCGACTTCGCGACGTGGTGCGCGATCGTCGAGCACCTCGGCTCCCGCCCCCGGCCGGACGAGCTGGGCGACCCGGCCTCACCGGCCGTCGCGGCGCTGCGTGAGCAGCTCGCCGAGCGGGTCGAGTTCTACGTCTGGCTGCAGTGGGTCGCCGACGAGCAGAAGCAGACCGCCCAGCGCGTGGCGCGCGAGGCCGGCATGCGGATCGGGATCATGCACGACCTCGCCGTCGGCGCGCACCCGCAGGGCGCGGACGCGTGGGCGCACCGCGACGTGCTGGCGCGCGACGTCTCCGTCGGCGCGCCCCCGGACATGTACAACCAGCAGGGACAGGCCTGGTCGCAGCCGCCGTGGAACCCGCGCGCCCTCGCGCGGGCCGGCTACGCGCCGTACCGGGACATGCTGCGCACGGTGCTGCGGCACGCGGGCGCCCTGCGCGTGGATCACGTGCTGGGGCTCTTCCGGCAGTGGTGGGTGCCGGAGGGCTCCTCCCCGGCCGCGGGCGCGTACGTGCGCTACGACCACGAGGCGCTGCTCGGCATCCTGTGCCTCGAGGCGCACCGCGCGGGCGCCGTCGTCGTGGGGGAGGACCTCGGCGTCTTCGAGCCCTGGGTGCGCGACGAGCTCGCCGCGCGCGGGGTGCTCGGCACGTCGGTGCTGTGGTTCGAGAAGGAGGACGGGCGGCCGCTGGAGCCGGAGAAGTACCGTCGTGCGTCGCTCGCCACCGTCGGGACGCACGACATGCCGCCCGCCGCCGGGTATCTCGCCGGGGAGCACGTCGACCTGCGCGAGCGCCTCGGCCTGCTCGCCGACGACGCGCAGGAGCTGCGGGCCGCCGCCCGTGCCGAGCGCGACCAGACGGTGCTGGCGCTCGCCATGCGCGGGCTGGTCTCCGAGCACCCGTCGGAGCGGGAGATCGTCGAGGGCCTGCACCGCTACCTGCGCCGGTCGCCCGCCGCGCTCGTCGGCGTGCAGCTCACCGACGCCGTCGGCGAGCGGCGCACGCAGAACCAGCCCGGCACCGACCAGGAGTACCCGAACTGGAAGGTGCCGCTGGCGGACGGCTCCGGCAACGTGGTGCTGGTGGACGACCTGTTCGAGAACGCGCGCCTGCGCTCCCTCGTGCAGGCGGTCCGCACCGCGCGGTAGCACCGCCTCTGACGGACGGGAACACGCAGACGGAACCCCGCCCGGTCGACCGAGACCGGGCGGGGTTCCGTGCGTCGGGGCGGCGTCAGGCGGCGTCGACGACCTGGGCGGCGAGCGCGCGCTCGGTGCCGGCGAGCTGCTCGACCACCATGCGGCGCAGGGCCGCCGGGGCGTCCGCGTGCGCGTCCAGCCAGCCGCGGACGGCGTCGCGCAGCGCGGCCGACGCGAGCGGCGCCGGGTAGAGGCCCTCGATGAGCTCCTCCGCGATGTGGTACGTCCGCGTGGTCCAGATCGGCAGGAGCGCGTCGACCCAGCGGGCGGCGAACGACTCCAGCACGGCCGGGTCCGTCACGTGCGCGAAGCCCGCGGCGGTGGAGCGGATGATCGCGTTCGGCACGTCCGCCTGGTCGACGACCGACGCGAACGCGGCCTCCTTGCCGGCGACCGTCGGCCGGGCGGCGCGGGCCCGGGCGGCGGCCTGGCGGCCGGTCGCGGTGTCGTCCTGCGCGAGGGCGGCGTCGATCTCGGCGTCGTCGGCCACGCCGAGCAGCACGAGGCTCTCGAGCAGCTCCCACCGCAGGTCGGTGTCCACCTCGAGGCCGTCGAGGACGACGGACCCGTCGAGCAGCCCGCGCAGAGGCGCCGCGTGCTCGGACGTCGAGGCCAGCGCCGCGAAGAACTTCACGAGCTGCAGCTGCAGGTCGGAACCCGCCTCGGCGTCCTGCGCGAGCGCCCAGAGGCGGTCGCCGATCCGCGCCAGGGTCGCCGCACGGCGCTCGGGAGCCACGTACGACCGGGCGGCGAGGCCGAGCTGGTTCATCGTGGTGCGGACCGTCGTCGACTCCGTCTCGGCGGCGATGTTGCCGAGCACCAGGTCCACGTACGACGACGCGGGGGTCTCGCCGTCGCGCACCGCGTCCCAGACCGAGCCCCAGACGAGCGATCGGGCCAGCGGGTCGCTGATGTGCGACAGGTGCTCGACGGCGACCGCGAGGGACTCGTCGTCCAGGCGGATCTTCGCGTACGCGAGGTCGTCGTCGTTGAGGAGCACGAGCGCCGGACGCTCCTGGCCGACCAGCTCCGGCACGTCGGTGCGCTCGCCGTCGACGTCGATGACGACCTGGTGGGTGCGTTCCAGCGCCACCGAGCCGTCCGTCTGCTCGACCAGGTCGTAGCAGCCGATGCCGAGGCGGTGCGGGCGGATGGTCGGGTAGTCGGCGGGCGCCGACTGCAGCACGGCGAAGCCGGCGATGCGGCCCTCGGCGTCGACCTCGATCTCGGGGCGGAGCGTGTTCACGCCGGCCGTCTCCAGCCACGCCTTCGACCACGCGGTAAGGTCGCGGCCGCTCGTGGCCTCGAGCTCGACGAGAAGGTCGCGCAGCTCGGTGTTGGACCACGCGTGCTTGCGGAAGTACGCGGAGACGCCGGAGAGGAACTCCTCGCGGCCGACCCACGCGGCGAGCTGCTTGAGCACCGACGCGCCCTTGGCGTAGGTGATGCCGTCGAAGTTGACCTGCACGTCCTCGAGGTCGCGGATCTCCGCGACGATCGGGTGGGTGGAGGGCAGCTGGTCCTGGCGGTAGGCCCAGGTCTTCTCCATGGCGGAGAACGTGGTCCAGGCGGCCTCCCACTCGGTGGCCTCGGCGGTGGCGAGCGTGGACGCGTACTCGGCGAACGACTCGTTCAGCCAGAGGTCGTTCCACCACTTCATCGTGACGAGGTCGCCGAACCACATGTGGGCCAGCTCGTGCAGGATCGTCACGACGCGGCGCTCGCGGATCGCGTCGGTGACCTGGGAGCGGAAGACGTAGGACTCGGTGAACGTCACGCAGCCCGGGTTCTCCATCGCGCCCATGTTGTACTCGGGCACGAAGAGCTGGTCGTACTTGTCGAACGGGTACGGCACGCCGAACGTCGACTCGTAGAACGCGAAGCCCTTGCGGGTGGTCTCCATGATGTAGTCGGCGTCGAGGTGCTCGGCCAGCGACGAGCGGCAGAACACGCCCAGCGGGATCGTGCGGCCGTCCGACGACGTGAGCTCGCCGCGCTGCACGGCGTAGGGGCCGGCGACCAGGGCCACCAGGTAGGACGAGATGCGCGGGGTCGGCTCGAACGTCCACGTCGCGGTCGGGACGGCGGCGTCCGTCGCGTGCGTGGCGGTGGCCGGCTCCGGCGTCGGCTGGTTCGACACGACCTCCCAGACGGCGGGGGCGGTCACCGTGACCTGGAACGGCGCCTTGAGGTCCGGCTGCTCGAAGGTGGCGAAGACGCGGCGGGCGTCCGGCACCTCGAACTGCGTGTAGAGGTAGACCTCGCCGTCGACCGGGTCGACGAAGCGGTGCAGGCCCTCGCCCGTGTTGGTGTAGGCGCAGTCGGCGACGACGCGCAGCTCGTTGGTCGCGGCGAGGTCGGCGAGCGCGATGCGCGAGTCGGCGAACACCTCGGCCGGGTCCAGCGTGCGCCCGTTGAGCACGACCTCGCGCACGGACGGCGCGACCAGGTCGACGAAGGTGCTCGCGCCCGGGGTGGCGGAGAACCGGATGACGGTGGTGGACGCGAACGTGGTCGGGCCGGTGGTGAGGTCGAGGTCGATGGCGTACGACTCGACGTCGGTGACGACGTCGGCGCGCTCGATCGCCTCGGCGCGGGTCAGGTTCTCTCCGGGCACGGGTTCTCCCTCGTTTCAAGGTGGTGCAGCGCGTGATGGCCGCGCAGGCTCGCGCACGATGATGCCACCTCGAACCAGGGCCGACGCACGGAATTCCCCCGTTCCGCGGGGGACGGGTTCGACCGTCGAGACCGGATCGTGACATCCTGCCCGGTGCGTCGTCGCGGCGAGGATGCCCGGCACACCGCCCGACGACGCCCGAGGAGTGACTGGAGGGAGTCCAGATGTCCGGCACCGTTCCGCCGCCCCCGCCGGGGCACGACGGCAGGCCGCCGACCGTGCCGCCGCCCGCCGGCGTGCGCCGCGTCGCGTCCGCGTACCAGCGCCCGTCCGCCGTCGACCCGATGGCGGAGGTGCCGCTGCAGCAGGTCACCGCGCCGTCCGTCGCCGCCGCGCCCCCGGCGCCGACCGCGCACGCCCCGGTCCCGCCGCCCCCGGACGCCGCTCCGAGCGTCCCCGCGAGCCCCGTGCCGGCGCCGGCGTACCAGCCCACCCAGCAGATCCCGCCCGCGTCGTACGGGCAGCAGCCCGCCTACGCGCCCGCACCGGCCGCCGCCGGGGCCGGCTACGAGTCGGCGTACCAGGCCACGCCGGCGTCCGTGGCGGCCACCCAGGTGCAGCAGCCGGTGTACGCGCAGCCCGCGCCCGCGCCGCCGGCCCCGGGCGGCACGTACCCGGCGGGCGGCGCCGTCCCCCCGCCGCCGCAGCCGCCGCGCCGTCGCCGGCTCTCGGCGGGCTGGATCGCGTTCATCGTGGTCGACGTCGTGCTCATCGCCCTGGCCGCGGTGTTCGCCGTGCAGATCCTGACGTCGTCGTCCCCGAACCCGCCCGAGGCGGGGGCCGACCCGATCACCACGCCCACGCCGTCGGTCTCGGCGTCCGAGGACACGCCGATGCAGGGGGCGGCCGTGGCGCAGCTCGCTTCCCCGTCGAAGAACATCACCTGCACGATCTACGCGGACGGCGTGTCGTGCGGCATCGCCCAGCTGAACCAGCAGCCCGCTCCCGTGGACGGCTGCGACGGCACGGTCGGCTACGTCGCGACGGTCGACTCCGACGGCCAGGTCGAGCTGCCCTGCGTCCCCGCCTCCCAGCAGCCGAAGACCGCCGGGGGCGACGCCGACGTCCTCGACTACGGCGAGTCGCGCACCGAGGGCGACTTCACCTGCACGAGCGAGAAGACCGGCATGTCCTGCATCCACGACCCCACGGGCAAGGGCTTCTCCCTCGCCCGCGCCGGCATCGGGCAGCGCTGACGCCGCCGACAGACCGACACCCCTCCACCGCTGGAACGCGGGCCGACGACGGGCGGCGCGAAGGCGGGGGAGGGGTGTCGATGTCGCGAGGCTGGCCGGGCCTGGCGGGAGGCCGCGAGGGACGAGCGGCCGGATGGTGCGCCTCGCGAGAAGCACACCCCGGCGCGCCGTCCCCAGCCGCCGACACCTCGCCCGGCGTCACCAGATACGCACGCGCTCCTCGGGGGCGAGCCACAGTGCGTCGTCGGGGCCGACGCCGTAGGTGGCGTGGAACTCGTCGAGGTTGCGCACCACGCCGTTGCAGCGGAACTCGTTGGGCGAGTGCGGGTCGGTGGCGATGCGGCGCACCATCTCCTCGTCGCGGCCCTTGGACTGCCACACCTGGGCCCAGCCGAGGAAGATCCGCTCGAGCCCGGAGAGGCCGTCGACGACGGGGGCGTCGTCGAGCGAGCCGCCGAGCGCGATGCGGTACGCCTTGATCGCGATGGACAGGCCGCCGAGGTCGCCGATGTTCTCGCCGATGGTGAGCGCGCCGTTGACGTGCGGGCCGTCCTCGGGCAGCTGCGCGGGCCGGAACGCGTCGTACTGGGCGATGAGGGCGGAGGTCCGCTTCTCGAACTCGGTGCGGTCGGTCTCGGTCCACCAGTCCTCGAGGCGGCCGTCGCCGTCGTACTTGGAGCCCTGGTCGTCGAAGCCGTGGCCGATCTCGTGCCCGATGACGCCGCCGATGCCGCCGTAGTTCACGGCGTCGTCGGCGTCCGGGTCGAAGAACGGGGGCTGCAGGATCGCCGCGGGGAAGACGATCTCGTTCATGCCGGGGTTGTAGTACGCGTTGACGGTCTGCGGCGTCATGAACCACTCGTCGCGGTCGATCGGTCGGCCGATCTTGCCGAGCTCGTGGTCCTGCTCGAAGGCGTGGGCCCGGCGCACGTTGCCGACGAGGTCGGCGGCGTCGACCTCGAGCGCGGAGTAGTCCCGCCACTTCACGGGGTAGCCGACCTTGGGCGTGAAGCGCTCGAGCTTGGCGAGGGCCTTGACCTTGGTCTCGGGCGTCATCCAGTCGAGCTGCTCGATGGACTCGCGGTACGCGGCCACGAGGTTCGCGACCAGCGTGTCCATCCGCTCCTTGTGCTCCGGCGGGAAGTGCCGCTCGACGTACTGCTCGCCGACGGCCTCGCCGAGCGCGCGCTCGACGAGCGCGACGCCGCGCTTCCAGCGGTCGCGGACCTCCTGCGCGCCGGACAGCGTGCGGCCGTAGAAGTCGAAGTTGGCCTCGACGGTGTCCTCGTCGAGGTAGGCGGCGCGGGCGGTGAGCAGGTGGTACGCGGCCCACAGCTTCCAGTCGGCGAGCGGCTCGGAGCGCCACAGCTCGGCGAACCCGGTGGCGAACGACGGCTCGCGCACGACGAGCGAGTCCAGCGACCCGGCGGGGGCGCCGAGCGCGGCGGCCCAGGCGCGCCAGTCGAAGCCGGGCGCCTGCTCGACGAGGTCGGCGAGCGTCATCGGGTTGTAGGTGAGGTCGGCGTCGCGGTCGCGCACGACGTCCCAGTGGTGTGCGGCGAGCTTGGTCTCGAGGGCGAGCACGCGGGCCGCGGCGTCCTCGGGGTCGGCGGCCCACGCCGAGCTCGCCGTGACGCCCGCGATGCGGAGCATGCGCGCCAGGTGGGGGAGGTACTTCTCCCGGACGGGGGCGTACTGGTCTTCGCGGTAGTACGCCTCGTCCGGCAGGCCGAGCCCACCCTGCACGAGGTACGTCACGTACGTCTCGGGGTCCTTCGCGTCGTTGTCGACGTAGAACGCCACGGCGCCGCCCCCGCCCGTGCGCTGGAGCGCGCCGAGCACGTCGACGAGCTCCGCCGACGAGGTGGCGTCCACGATCTGCGCCAGCTCCGGCGCGACGGGCGCCGTGCCCAGCTGCTGCACGCGGTCGGTGTCGAGGAAGCTCGCGTACAGCGCGCCGATCTTGGCGGGCGTGGACGCGGGGTCGAGGTCCTCGGTGGCGGCGAGGTCGGTGATGATGGCGCGGACCCGCTCCTCGGAGAGGTCGTGCAGGGCGCGGAACGCGCCGTCCATGGCGCGGTCGGCGGGGATCTCGTGCTGGGCGAGCCAACGCCCGTTCACGTGGCGGTAGAGGTCGTCCTGCGGGCGGACGCCCTGGTCGAGGGCGGAGAGGTCGATACCGGACCGCAGCCCGGTGGCGTCGGCAGTCATGGCGTCACCCTACGGCGCCCCGTCCTCGTGTGGGACGGTCCCGTCGTGGGGGAGAATGGGGCCATGCGTCTGCACATCGCCGCCGATCACGCCGGATACGAGCTCAAGTCCCACCTCGTCGACCACCTGCGCGCCGCCGGGCACGACGTCGTCGACCACGGGGCGCACGAGTACGACCCGCAGGACGACTACCCCGCGTTCTGCATCGCCGCGGGCGAGGCGGTCGTGGCGGAGCCGGGCTCGCTCGGCATCGTCATCGGCGGGTCGGGCAACGGCGAGCAGATCGCCGCGAACAAGGTCGTGGGCGTCCGCGCGGTGCTTGCCTGGTCGCTGGAGACCGCGCGCCTGGGCCGCCAGCACAACGACGCCAACGTCATCGCCGTCGGCGGGCGCATGCACCCCGTCGAGGAGGCGACGTCGTTCGTCGAGGCGTTCGTCGCGGAGCCGTTCAGCGGCGACGCCCGCCACCAGCGCCGGATCGACAAGATGGCCGCGTACGAGGCGTCGCACGACGTGTCCGCCATCTCCTGAGCTGATCGACCGACGTGCCCGAAGGCCACACCGTCCACCGCCTCGCGCGCGCCCTGGACGGGCTCTTCGGCGGGCAGCCGCTCGCCGTCTCGAGCCCGCAGGGCCGGTTCGCGGGCGGTGCCGCGCTGCTCGACGGCCGCCGCGTGGCGGCCGTCGAGGCGTGGGGCAAGCAGCTGTTCTGCGCGTTCGCGCCCGTGGGCTCGGACGACGACGCCGCCGCGGCGGCCGACGACGTGCGCTGGCTGCGCGTGCACCTGGGCCTCTACGGCGCGTGGACGTTCGCGGGCGACGGCAGCGCCGACGTCGTGCACGCGATCGGCGCGCCGCGCCGCCGCATCGGCGAGCGGGAGACGACGCCGGACCTCCCCGACCCGATCCATCCTGGTGCGGACGAGCAGGCACCCGGGGCGGGGGACTGGACCCCGCCGGCGCCGCGCGGCGCGGTGCGGCTGCGCCTGGTGGGCGCCCACGCCGTCGCGGACCTCACCGGGCCGACGGCGTGCGAGGTGCTCACGGACCGCGAGAAGGCGGCCGTCGAGGCGCGCCTCGGGCCGGACCCCATCCGCGACGGGGGCGACGGGTCCCGCACGGCCTTCGTCGAGCGCGTGCGGCGCTCGCGCGTGACGGTCGGTCAGCAGCTCATGGACCAGGCGGTGATCGCCGGGGTCGGCAACATCTACCGCGCCGAGGCGCTCTTCCGCGCCGGGCTCGACCCCCTGCGGCCGGGGCGCGACGTGCCCGCGGCCGCCCTCGCCGCGATGTGGGACGACCTCGTGGTCCTCATGCGCGACGGGGCCGCCACCGGCGCGATCGTCACGACCCGCCCCGAGCACCGCGTCCCCGACGGCGTGCACGTCGCCGCCCGTCGCACCCGCCAGAACACCGACGGCACGGTCGGCGCCGTCCCGGCCGACGAGGCCTTCTACGTCTACCACCGCGACGGGCTGCCGTGCCGCGTGTGCGGCGCCCCGGTGCTCACCAAGGAGCTGGCCGGCCGCAACCTCTTCTGGTGCGGGGTCTGTCAGGCCTGACGCCGCAGCACCCCGGACAAGTGGCGGCCCGGGGCCTCGCCCCAGTCCGCCCATTCGGCGTCGGTGGCCTCGGCGAGCGCCCCGCACCACGCCCACGCGCGGTTGACGGCGTGCACGGTACCGGCGGCGCGGCGCAGGCCGTCCCAGCCGGCGCCCTCGCCCCCGGTCGCGCCGTCGTCGAACCCGGGCAGGCCGCGCGCCGCGAGCCACGCTTCCCACGACGACCGGTACGCGGCTTCGACGGGCGCCCAGGCCACCCCGGCGTCGCGGGCGACCGCCGAGGACACCTCGAGCACCTCCAGCGGGTGCGCCCACTGCGCGTCGCCGAGGTCGAAGACGCGCAGCGCGCCGCCCGTCTCGAACACGTTGCCCGGGTGCAGGTCGCCGTGCTGCAGCGTGGCCGGCAGGGGGCCTGCGGCGAGGAGGTCGGCGGCGGCGCGGACGGCGGGTCGCGCGCGGTCGAGGGCGGCGGCGGTCGTCTCGTCGAGCCGGACGGGGTGCCCCGGCGGCAGCGTCCGCAGGTGGTCCAGGACGGCGTCGAACCGGCCGGGCAGGGTGCCGGGGGAGCAGTCGGGCAGGCCCGTCGCCAGGAGCTCGTCGCGCCGCTCGGCGACGTCCTGCTGGAGGCGCGCGAACCGCACGAGCACGGCGGCCCAGTCGGCCGTCGACGGGTCGCGGCGCTCGCGCAGGGTCGCGCCGCGGTCGGCGGTGAGCATCCATCCTCGCGCGGCCTCGACCGCGAGCGGGGCGTCGACCTGGTCGGGCGCGATCTCGGCCAGCAGCCGCTGCAGCGCCGGCTCGTGCGCCGCCGCCCGGCAGCCGGCCTTGAACCAGGCACGCCCGGCGTCGGTCTCGAGGACGAGCTGGGTGGACCAGGGGCGCACCCGCGTCTGGTCGGCCGGGACGAGGACGCGCACGCCCCGGCGGGCGAGCGCGTCCTCGGTCCACGCGGCGACCTCGGACCGCCAGGCGGCGGAGGTCACCGTGGTGGAGAACGCGCCGGCCATCAGAACACCCAGCCGCAGGCGGGGGCCAGCGGCCACCCGAACGCCGCGCCGGCGTGTGCGAGCGCGCCCGCGGAGCGCTCGACGACGAGCCCCGCGCCCGCCAGCGCGACGAGGGACGTCCCGCCGAGGAATGCGGCGCCGAGCTCCCGCACGTCGAGCTCCAGGTCGGGCGCGGCGTCGGTCCGCTCGCACGTGGCCTCGCCGAACGCCGTCGCCCGCACGCGCCACGACCCGGTGTTGTCGGGCAGGCGGGCGTCGGTGACGCCGAGGACCACGTCGACGTCGGCCTGGTAGCGGCGCCCGGCGAGGGCGGCGGGGACGTCGACGACGCGCACCCACACGTTGTCGGTGATGTGGGCGTCCACGGCCCGCGCGTCGACGAGCAGGCTCATCACGACGTCGTCGGCGGGCAGCAGGAACGGGTTCGTGCTGCTCATGAGGTCGA
This sequence comes from Isoptericola sp. NPDC055063, assembly GCF_053608125.1. Taxonomy (NCBI): domain Bacteria; kingdom Bacillati; phylum Actinomycetota; class Actinomycetes; order Micrococcales; family Promicromonosporaceae; genus Isoptericola; species Isoptericola sp. NPDC055063. The sequence continues at coordinate 58,511 of NZ_JBSGUW010000006.1, forward strand.
GGTCGAGCAGCACGCCCCACAGGGCGCGGGCGGCGGCCGCGTCGAGCGCCACCACGTCGCCCAGGTGCACGGTGCCGCGGGGCCCGGTGACCTGCCAGTCCATGCTGCGGCGGAACGTCGCGTAGCCGCGGGGCTCGCCGTCCCGCTCCACGACGACGATCCGCAGCGACTCGCGCCCGCTCGCGCGGAACGTCTTCGGGTCCGCCCAGTAGCTCTCCCACAGGGCGTCGGTCTCCCGCGTCGCCCAGCCCGGCCGGTTGATCCCCGCCGAGTCGTCGGGCAGCCCCGGGGCCCGGTGCAGGCGGGCGACGAGCTCGCCGTGGCGTGCGCGGTCGGCGTGCTCCACTCGCACCGTGTGCTCCGCAGCCCCGGGGACGTCGCGCAGGGCGGCACCGCGCGGCACGGTGACGCGCAGGTCGTCCGCCGCCTTGCCGTACCCGAACCGCCCGTAGATGGCGGCCTCCGCGGCGAAGAGCGCCGACAGCGCCTCGCCGCGCTCGCGGCAGCGCGCGAGGTGCTGGTCGATCATGGCGGTGAGCAGGCCGCGGCGGCGGTGCTGCGGGTGCACGCCCACCCAGGTGAGGCCGGCCGTGGGCAGCGTGGCGCCCGGCACGGGGAACCGGGAGAACGGGTACGAGGCGTGGATCGCGGCGAGCCCCGCGTCGGGCGCGTCCTCGCGCTCGACGCCGACCGCCCGCTCCCACGTCAGCGGGAGCGGCAGGTCGTCGAACTCGGCGACGGAGTGCGGGTCGGGGAACGCCCAGGTGTCGAGGTCGAGCAGCGCGCGACGGTCGTCGGCGGTGAGCTGCCGGGAACGGTAGCCGACGGGCAGGTCGGCGGGCAGGGGGAGGGAGCGGTCGGAGGTCACAGCCCGATCGTGGCGCCGTGCGCGTCCCGCGGCCAGCCGATTTCCGCGCCGCCCGGGCGGCCGTAGGGTCGGGCGTGTGCACGCCGCCGACGAGACCGCGCCCACCGACGAGCCCCTGGACGGCCCGGACGAGTACGCCGCCGAGGTCCTGGCCCTGGTGCGCCGCATCCCGCCGGGCCGGGCGATGACGTACGGCCTGATCGCGGAGATCGTCGGCGAGCGGCTGGGGCGCGGGGGGCCGCGGCAGGTGGGGCAGGTGATGTCGGGCTCGGGCGACCGGTACGCGCACCTCGTGCCGGAGGGCGCCGCCGTCGTGGGCCCGGTCCAGGACAACCACCCGGTGCCGTGGTGGCGCGTGGTCAACGCGTCCGGGGCCCCGCCCGCCCGTCACGTCACCGCCGCGCTCGACGCGCTGCGGGCGGAGGGATGCCCGCTGAGCCGCGACGGGTGGCGCGTGGACCTGCGCCGCGCCGTCTGGTTCCCCGAGGACGACGGCGCGGCGGTCTGACGGTCAGGCCTTCGAGGGTGCCACCCGCGCGGCGGCGGTGCCGGCGACGGCGCGCACGCGAGCACCGAGGGGCGTGCCGCCGTCGTCGGTCCTCCGGGCGGCCTGCGAGGCGGCGAGCACGGTGAGCATCGAGGACGGGTCGCCCTGCAGCAGCAGCGTGGTCAGGGCGGTGTCGTCCCAGCGCGCGAGGTCGCGGGCCACCTTGTCCGCGGGGCCCACCAGGGCGATCTCCTCGACGAGGGCGGTGGGCACGGCGCGCGCCGCGTCCTCCTTGCGGCCGGCGAGATACAGCGCCTGCACCTCGTCGAGCTCGGCGGCGTAGCCCAGGCGGTCGAGCGAGGCCTTGTGGAAGTTGGCCTCCTTGGACCCCATGCCGCCCGCGTACAGGGCGATGTGGGGGCGGATGACGTCCGCCGCGGCCTCGACGTCGTCGCGCACGACGACGGGCACCGTCGCGAGGACCTCGAACTCCGAGGCGGGGGTGCGCTCGTCGGCGCGCTGCGCGAACCCGGCGGACAGGAGCTCGCGGTGCTCGGCGTCGGCCTTCGGGGCGTAGAAGCCGGCCATCCAGCCGTCGGCGATCTCGGCCGCGAGGGCGACGTTCTTGGGGCCCTGGGCCGCGAGCACGATCGGGATGTCGGCGCGGCGCGGGTGCACGGTCGGCTTGAGCGCCTTGCCGAGGCCCGTGGCGCCGGGGGCGTCCGCGGGCAGGGGCAGGCGGAAGAACTCGCCGTCCGCGGTCACGGGGCGCTCGCGGGCGAAGACCTGGCGCACCACGTCCACGTACTCGCGCGTCCGCGCCAGCGGGCGGCGGTAGGGCTGGCCGTACCAGCCCTCGACGACCTGCGGGCCGGAGGCCCCGAGACCCAGCACGAAGCGACCGCCCGACAGGTGGTCGAGCGTGATCGCCTGCATCGCGGTGGCGGTAGGCGTGCGGGCCGCCATCTGCGCGATGCCGGTCCCGAGCCGCAGGCGTCGCGTGCGTGACCCCCACCAGGCCAGCGGGGTGAACGCGTCGGACCCGTAGGCCTCCGCCGTCCACACCGAGTCGAGGCCGAGGGCCTCGGCCGCGACCAGCGCGGGGACGATGCCCTTCGGGGGCTTGCGGGACCAGTAGCCGGTCTGGATGCCGATGCGCAGCGTGCTCATGGGGCGGGGATGCTCCTCGTCGAGATGGGACCGCCGGAAAGTGTCCGGTACCCGCAGTACGGGGTAATGCCCGTCACACCCTAGCCGACGCCGTGCGCGCCGCGGGCGCGCGGCTAGGTTCGGGGGATGGCGACGATCGACGACGCGGGCCGCGCGGCCGCGGCGCTGCCCGAGGTGACGGAGACGACGACGTTCCGGAACCGTGCCTGGGCGGTGTCCGGGCGGGTGTTCACGTGGCACCGCCCGTTCAGCAAGGCCGACCTGCGGCGGTTCGGCGACGACCCCGTCCCCGAGGGGCCGATCCTCGCGGTCGTCGTGGAGGACCTCGGGGAGAAGGAGGCGGTGCTCGCCGCCCGCCCCGAGACGTTCACCATCCCGCACCTCGACGGGGTGCCGGTCGTCCTCGTGCGGCTGGAGGCGGTGGACGACGCCGCGCTGCGCGAGCTGATCCTGGACGCCTGGCTCGCCAAGGCGCCCCGCCGGGTCGCCGCGGCGCACCCGGAGCTGCTGGCCTGAGCGGTCCGCGGTCCGCGGGCCCGGTCCGCGAGCCCGCGGGCCCGGTCCGCGAGCCCGCGGGCCCGGTTCGTGCGCTCCGGGACGCGCCGGTCAGCGCGCGGCGCGCGAGCGGTCGGCCACGGTGTTGAGCAGGGCCGCGCCGGTGGCCGCGTCGTCGACCGTGACGACGATCGACCGCCCGCCGGTGCGCTCGACGAGCAGCGCCTCGCCGGCGCGCAGCACCACCCCGGTCCGGCCGCCGCGACCGACGCGCCACCCCCAGCCGCCGAACTCGCCGAACGGCCGGACCTCGGTCACGGACGCGGCGAGCACCTCGTCGGCGGGCACGTGGGTGCCGGGCCAGCCCAGCACCGAGCGGACCGTCAGCCCGGTGGCGTCGACGCGGACGGTGAAGGCGAACATGGCGGCGAACAGGGCGGCCAGCACGACCGGGACCGCGAGCATCGCCCAGGTCTCGAGCACGACGGCGAGCGCCGCCGTCACGAGGATCGCGACCATGCCGACGGCGAGTCCCGGGCCGCCGGTCGCGCGCCGGAGCCAGACCGCACGCTCACCGTCGCGCAGCGGGGCGCGCGGCGCGTCGTCGGCGACCGGCTCGTCGGCGGGGAGGGCTGGGTCTCCGGGGGCGAGGACCGCGGCCAGGACGGCCGGTACGAGGGGGAGCAGCAGCGCGAGCGCGGTCGCCCCGCCGTCGACGGTCACCTGCGACACGTCGGCGAGGCCCCGCTGCGGGGCGAGCGTGGTCAGGAGGGTGCCGCCGACGAAGCCGCCGGACCAGACGCTGCCGGCCGCGGCGATCCGCCGTGTCGACGCCGCGCTGCCGGCGGCGGTGCCGATGAACCAGAAGAGGACCAGCAGGCCCGCCGCGACCCCGACGAGCAGCAGCGTGAACACCACGGGGCCCGAGAAGCCGTCGGGCGCCCCGCCGCCGCTCCAGTGGGAGGCGATCTCGTCGGGCAGCTCGTCGAGCCACGCGAGGGCCACGATCCCGGCCGCGAGGACCAGAGCGCCCCCGGCGGCGGTGGCCCAGGCCATCGTGCGCCGGGCGCGGGCGCGCCAGGCCTCCGGCGCGGTGTCGGTGCTCGCTCCGTGCATCGCTGTCATCGGTGCATCGCCTCCTTGACGAGGGTGGTGGTGGTCTCCGCGGAGAGGCCCGCGCGCCGGGCGGCGGCGACCAGGTCGGACAGGGCCTGCTCGACGAGGCTCAGGTCCGGGCCGGCCCCCGTCGTGACGGCGCCGCGGCCGCGCCGCAGCTCGATCAGGCCGTCGTCGCGCAGGGCCTGGTAGGCCTTGAGGACGGTGTGCACGTTGACGTCGAGGGACGCCGCGAGCTCGCGGGCCGCGGGCAGCCGCTCGCCCGCGGGCAGCTCGCCGCGGGCGACGGCGAGGCGCACCTGGGCGACGAGCTGCGCGTAGAGCGGCTCGTCGGCCGCGGGGTCGATCCTCCAGAGCACGTGCCCATGCTAGTTGTTCTAAGGCAACTAGAACAATCCGTCCGGGGTGCGACGACGGCCCGCGCCCGCCCGCCGGGCGGGGGACGCGGGCCGTCGGGCGGGGCGCGCCTAGATCGACACCGTCAGATGACGTACTCGAGGAGCTCGGAGGCATCCTCGACGTGCTGGCCGTGGTCCGGCCGGTGACCGGGGGTGCGCGCGTGGGCGGGCACGCCCACTGCCACCATCCCCGTGGGCACGTCGCGGGTGACGACGGCGTTCGCGCCGATCTGCGCGTCGTCGCCGATCCACAGCGGCCCGAGGATCTTGGCGCCGGCGCCCACCATCACCCGGTCGCCCAGGGTGGGGTGCCGCTTGCCGCGTGTCATCGACCGGCCGCCCAGCGTGGAGCCGTGGAACAGCACGCAGTCGTTGCCGACCACCGCCGTCTGGCCGATGACCACGCCCATGCCGTGGTCGATGAAGAGCCGCCGCCCGATCCGCGCCCCGGGGTGGATCTCGATCCCCGTGATCCACCGCGCGGCCTGCGACAGGAGGCGCGCCGGCAGGCGCAGCCCCGGCCGGTGCCACATGCGGTGGCTCACCCGGTGCGCCCAGACGGCGTGCACGCCGGGGTACCCGAGGGCCACCTCGAAGCGCGAGCGGGCCGCCGGGTCGTGGGCGTGCGCCGCCTCAAGGTCCTCCGCGAGGATCTCGAGCAGGTGGCGCAGGCCCGGGCGGTGCCCGTCAGGCATCGGGTGGTCGACCTCGCCGTCGGCGTCGTGCACGCCCGCGGACGGGTCGGGGAGGGGAGCGGGGCGGTGGCTCGTCACGTCAGTCCAGCAGGTCCGAGTAGAGGATCGTGGACAGGTAGCGCTCGCCGAAGTCGGGGATGACGACGACGATCAGCTTTCCGGCGTTCTCCGGCCGCTTGGCGATCTCGAGCGCCCCGGCGATCGCGGCGCCCGAGGAGATGCCGACCAGCAGGCCCTCCTCCTTCGCGGCCCGGCGCGCGAGCTCGACCGAGGTCTCTGCGTCGATGTCGATCACCTCGTCGTAGACGGAGGTGTCGAGGATCTCGGGCACGAAGTTGGCGCCCAGGCCCTGGATCTTGTGCGGCCCGGGGTTGCCGCCGGTGAGGATGGGCGACTCGGCCGGCTCGACGGCGACGATCCGGACCTCGGGCTTGCGCTCCTTGAGCACCTGGCCGACGCCCGTGATGGTGCCGCCGGTGCCGATGCCGGCCACGACGACGTCGACCTCGCCGTCCGTGTCGGCCCAGATCTCCTCGGCCGTCGTCTCGCGGTGGATCTTCGGGTTGGCCTCGTTGGCGAACTGCCGGGCGAGGATCGCGCCGGGCCGCTCGGAGGCGATCTTCTCCGCCGCGGCGACGGCACCCTTCATGCCCTCCGCGCCGGGGGTGAGGATCAGCTCGGCGCCGTACGCGCGCAGCAGGGCGCGGCGCTCCTTCGACATCGTCTCCGGCATCGCCAGGACGACCTTGTAGCCGCGCGCGGCGCCGACCCAGGCGAGGGCGATGCCGGTGTTGCCCGACGTGCCCTCGACGATCGTGCCGCCGGGCTGCAGCTCACCGGAGGCCTCGGCGGCGTCGATGATCGAGACGCCGATGCGGTCCTTGACGGAGTTGGCGGGGTTGTAGAACTCGAGCTTCGCGACGACCGTCGCGTCGAGGCCGGCGGCGAGACGGCCCAGCCGGACGAGCGGGGTGCGGCCGATGAGCTTCGTCGCGTCGTCGTAGATGCGTGCCATGGTGATCCTTCTCGATGAGAGCGTGCGGGCGAGGGGTGCGGGTGTGCCGCGGCCTGCGACCGTCGGGCCCTCGGGGGCCGGGGGAGCGCAGGCGTCTCGGCGGGGTCGGTGCGAGCGCCGCACGATCGCCGGGGACCCGCCGTCAGGCGGGCCGGGCGTGGCGTGGACGCTCTATCGACAGCATCGCGGCGTCGTCGCCGCGGCGCACCCGGGGATGCGGAGCGTCGACGCCGGCCCCGTCCTGCGTGCGGACGAGGCGGCGACGCGGGGGACGACGATCGTCATGCCCGGCCCTCCTCGTGGTGCGTTCGGTCTGTCGCGGCTTGCGGCGCCGAGCCTAGCCAGGCGCCGACCGATCGACAAGGCGCATCTCATCCATCGGCGCCGTCGATCGGTCGAGGGGCACGCGTGTGCCGCGGACGATGGGGGACGAGGGGGCGCGAGCGCGCGCCGAAGGCGCCTCGGGGGCGAGGGGGAGGAAGAAGGAAGAAGAGGAGGGGAGCGGGCGACGGGAATCGAACCCGCGTAGCCAGTTTGGAAGACTGGGGCTCTACCATTGAGCTACGCCCGCACGGCCGTCCCGGGGCAGGTGCCGCCGGGGTTGAACGCGGGGCTCACCCTAGCAAAAGGGAGCCGGTGCGTCGGACCTCCGTTCGCGCACGTCGTGCCGTTCCGGCGGTGCCGTCGCACTACACTGACCGAGGCCCCGCCCGGCGGGCGGGCCACGGGGTGTGGCGCAGCTTGGTAGCGCATCTGCTTTGGGAGCAGAGGGTCGCTGGTTCGAATCCAGTCACCCCGACCGTCGCCCATCTGTGCGGACCTGTCCGGCGCAGGTGGGCGTCCCTGTGTCCGGACAGCCGGCGCCGCTACCGTGCGGACCATGGAGCGGACCACGGTGTCGATACCCCTGGAGGTCGACCGCGACCCCGAGGACCCGCGGCAGGCGCTGCCGTACCTCACGGTGTCCGTCGACGGCCGGCCGCACCGGGCGCTCCTCGACTCGGGCGCCGCGAGGACGGCGTTCGCCGCGCCGCCCGGCACGGTCACCCGCCCCGCGGCGGGCGCCGGCCGGGGCGTCTTCGGCGCGTCCTCCGAGCGGCGGCGGTGGCACGCGACGATCGCGCTCGGCGGGACGAGCCTGGGTTCGTTCGAGGTCGCCGACCAGCGCGACCCCGACGGGTTCCTCCTCGGCCAGGACGTGCTCTCGAGGTTCCGCTGTCACTACCGCCTCGCCGACGGCGAGCTCGTCCTCGACGGGCCGGAGCCGGACCATGCCGGTCCGATCCACGCCGAGCCGGTCTACCTGGACCCCGGCCGGCACGTGTACCTCGCCGCGCGCTGGCCGTCCGGCGCGACCGCCGACGTCGTGCTCGACACCGGCGCGTCGCTGACGGTCCTCGACGCCGGGTTCGCGGCGCGCCACCCGGAGCTCGTCGAGGCGCGCGGGACGGAGGCGGGCACGGACACCACCGGGGAGACCCGCGAGGCGGCCCTGGTCGAGCTGGCCGGGCCCGCGATCCTCGGCCACGAGTTCGCGGCCTCGCCGGCCGTCGTCGTCGACCTGTCCGGGGCGAACGCCACGCTGCCGCGACCGATGGACGCCATCCTGGGATGGCCGCTCCTCAGCCAGGTGGACTGGGTGGTCGACCATCCCCGCGGGCGGGCCGCGGTCGTCCCCCGGGAGGGTCGCGACGCATGAGACCTCCCCGGGGCCGGGGAGGCGGCGGCGTTCAGGGGCAGCCGACGCGGTGGAAGCCGTCGGGCTCGTCGAGCGGGAACAGGTAGCAGACCTCGGCGCCGACGTCGCCCGTGGGCTGGCCGAAGAAGTCCAGCTCGGGCCGCGTGTAGCGGACGGTGACCGTCCCGGTGCCCTGCGCGCCGCGCCTCGGCTTCGTCGACATCGGCCCAGGGTGCCACGAGCGGGGCCGGGCGGGATGCCGGGTGGGATCGCTCACGACGGTATCTCCGCGAGGGCCGCGTGCCGTAGCATGGACGGGTTGCCCGTACGCCCGTCGTACGGTCCCCGCACCCCGCGCCGCAGCAACCAGGCCGGCTCGCGCCGGTGAGACGCGCGCGCACGCACCCGAACCGTTGGAGACCATCGAAGTGAAGAGCGCCGTCGAGACCCTGGAGCCCACCAAGGTCAAGCTGACCGTCGAGGTGGAGTACGACGAGCTCAAGCCGAGCATCGACCACGCGTACAAGCACATCGCCGAGCAGGTGAACATCCCCGGGTTCCGCAAGGGCAAGGTTCCCCCGCGCATCATCGACCAGCGCGTCGGCTGGGGTGCGGTCGTCGAGCACGCGGTGAACGACGCGCTGTCGGGCTTCTACCGCGACGCTGTGACGTCGGAGTCGCTGCGCCCGCTGGGCCAGCCCGAGGTCGAGGTCACCGAGATCCCCGCCGCCGCCGGCGAGGGCCAGCTCGCGTTCACGGCCGAGGTCGAGGTCCGCCCGGAGATCACCCTCCCCGAGCTGTCGGGCATCGAGATCACGGTCGACTCGACCGAGGTCACCGACGAGGACGTCACGGAGCGCCTCGACGCGCTGCGCGAGCGCTTCGGCACCCTGGTGGGCGTCGACCGCCCGGCCGCCGAGGGCGACTACGTCGTCATCGACCTCAAGGCCGTCATCGGCGACGAGGAGATCGACTCGGTCTCCGGCGTCTCCTACCAGATCGGCGCCGGCAACATGCTGGAGGGCCTCGACGAGGCGCTCACCGGCCTGTCGACGGACGAGACCACGACCTTCGCCACGAAGCTCGCCGGCGGCGAGCACGAGGGCGAGGAGGCGCAGGTCACCGTCACGGCCACCGCCGTCAAGGAGCGCGACCTGCCGACGCCGGACGACGACTTCGCCCAGCTCGCCTCCGAGTTCGACACCCTCGAGGAGCTGACGGCGGACCTGCGCGAGCAGGTCGCGTCGATCAAGACGTCGAACCAGGCCGTCGCCGCGCGCGACCTGCTGCTCGAGAAGCTGCTCGAGGCCGTCGAGGTCCCGGTGCCGTCGGGCGCCGTCGAGGCCGAGGTGCACCGCCACCTGGAGTCGGAGAACCGCCTCGAGGACGACGAGCACCGCGCCGAGGTCACCGAGGACGCCACCAAGGCGCTCACGAACCAGATCCTGCTGGACACGCTCGCCGAGCAGCTCGAGGTGCAGGTCGGCCAGGGCGAGCTCGTCGAGTACCTGGTGCAGGCGTCGCAGCAGTACGGCATGGACCCGAACCAGTTCATCTCCAGCCTGGACCAGGGCGGCCAGATCCCCGCCATGGTCGGTGAGGTCGCGCGCTCGAAGGCCCTCGCGGTCGCGCTGCGCGAGATCGAGGTCAAGGACTCCGACGGCAACGTCGTCGACCTGACCGAGTTCATCGGCACCGAGGAGGAGGACGCCGCGGCCGCCGAGGTCGAGGGCGCCACCGACACGGAGGCCGCCCCGGCCGAGGCGTCGGACGACGCGGTCGAGGAGACCCCGGAGGAGACGGCCAAGGCCTGATCCCCGGCACCGCCGGACCAGACGTACCCCGACGGCCCGCATCGTCCTCACGGACGGTGCGGGCCGTCGTCGTACGCGGGGACCCGGCGCCGGGCCCCGCGTGTGCGCCTGCAGCGAAAACGGCCCGGTGCGGGACGTTTCGCCGCACCGGCGCACGTTAGGGTCGATCGACGGCGATGACGAAGGAGACGGACGTGAACGACTTGCTGCGGATGGACGGTGCGACGCCGGTGGCGCGCGCCGATGGCCCGGGCCTCGGCCTCAACGACTCCATCTACAACCGGCTCCTCAAGGAGCGCATCATCTGGCTCGGCTCGGAGGTGCGCGACGAGAACGCGAACGCCATCTGCGCCCAGATGATGCTGCTGGCCGCGGAGGACCCGGACAAGGACATCTGGCTGTACATCAACAGCCCCGGCGGCTCGATCACCGCCGGCATGGCGATCTACGACACGATGCAGTACATCCAGCCCGACGTCGCGACCATCGCGATGGGCATGGCGGCGTCGATGGGGCAGTTCCTGCTCTCCTCGGGCGCCAAGGGCAAGCGCTACATCACGCCGCACGCGCGGGTGCTGATGCACCAGCCGTCCGGCGGCGTCGGCGGGACCGCGACCGACGTGCGGATCGGCGCGCAGCTGATCATGCACATGAAGAAGGTGCTCGCGGAGCTCACGGCCGAGCAGACCGGCCAGCCGCTCGAGCGGATCCTCAAGGACAACGACCGGGACAACTGGTTCACCGCGGAAGAGGCGCTCGAGTACGGGTTCGTCGACCACGTGGTCACCAACGCGTCCTCGGTCTCGGGCGGCGGCGGCACCGCGGCGTCCTGACGATCCCCACCGACATCCACCTGAGGAGACCACAGTGAGCTACTCCGAGGAGTACCAGTTCGCCCTCCGGGCGCAGAACCTGGCCGGCGCCGCGGGCCGCCCCGGCGGCGTCGCGCTGCCGCACGGCGCCCCGTCGTCGCGGTACGTGCTGCCGCAGTTCGAGGAGCGCACGGCCTACGGGTTCAAGCGTCAGGACCCGTACACCAAGCTGTTCGAGGACCGCATCATCTTCATGGGCGTCCAGGTCGACGACGCGTCGGCCGACGACATCATGGCGCAGCTGCTTGTCCTGGAGAGCCAGGACCCCGACCGCGACATCATGATCTACATCAACTCCCCGGGGGGCTCGTTCACCGCCATGACGGCGCTGTACGACACGATGCAGTTCATCAAGCCGCAGATCCAGACGGTGTGCCTCGGCCAGGCGGCGTCCGCCGCGGCCGTGCTGCTCGCCGCCGGCCAGCCGGGCAAGCGGCTGGCGCTGCCCAACGCGCGCGTGCTGATCCACCAGCCCGCGATGGAGGGCGGCGGCTACGCCCAGGCGTCCGACATCGAGATCCACGCCAACGAGCTCATCCGCATGCGCGAGTGGCTGGAGTCGACGCTGGCGGCGCACACGGGCAAGTCCGAGGAGCAGGTGCGCGAGGACATCGAGCGCGACAAGATCCTCACCGCCGCGCAGGCGAAGGACTACGGCCTGGTCGACCAGGTGCTCGAGAGCCGCAAGCCGGCCGCCCTCGCGGCGCGCTGACCTGCGACGTCACGAGGTCCGCGACCTCCTCGACAGGGGGACGCGGACCTCGTGTCACGACGCACCGGGGTACTCGGCTGACAACGACGCCCCCGTGGTGTGGAATGGATGCAGGACCCAGCACTCAGGACATGGAGGCTCCCGGTGGCTCGGATCGGTGACGGCGCAGACCTGCTCAAGTGCTCGTTCTGCGGAAAGTCGCAGAAGCAGGTCAAGAAGCTGATCGCCGGCCCCGGCGTGTACATCTGCGACGAGTGCATCGACCTGTGCAACGAGATCATCGAGGAGGAGCTCGGCGAGGCGGCGGAGCTGGGGCTCACCGAGCTGCCGAAGCCGCGCGAGATCTTCGACTTCCTCGAGCAGTACGTCATCGGGCAGGAGCCGGCCAAGCGGGCCCTCGCGGTGGCCGTCTACAACCACTACAAGCGCGTCCAGGCGGGCGAGGCCGCGCGGGACGGCGACGACGCCGTCGAGATCGCGAAGTCCAACATCCTGCTCATCGGCCCCACCGGTACCGGCAAGACCTACCTCGCGCAGACGCTCGCGAAGATGCTCAACGTGCCGTTCGCCATCGCCGACGCCACGGCCCTCACCGAGGCCGGCTACGTGGGCGAGGACGTCGAGAACATCCTCCTCAAGCTGATCCAGGCCGCCGACTACGACGTGAAGAAGGCCGAGACCGGGATCATCTACATCGACGAGGTCGACAAGGTGGCCCGCAAGGCCGAGAACCCGTCGATCACGCGCGACGTCTCCGGCGAGGGCGTGCAGCAGGCGCTCCTGAAGATCATCGAGGGCACGACGGCGTCGGTGCCCCCGCAGGGCGGGCGCAAGCACCCGCACCAGGAGTTCATCCAGATCGACACCACCAACGTGCTGTTCATCGTGGCGGGCGCGTTCGCCGGCCTCGACGACATCGTGGCCTCCCGCGCCCGCAAGCGGGGCATCGGGTTCAGCGCCCCCATGGAGACCGCGGCCGACGACGACCTGTTCGCCGAGGTGCGGCCCGAGGACCTCCAGAAGTACGGGCTGATCCCCGAGTTCATCGGCCGGCTGCCCGTCATCGCCTCCGTCTCGCCCCTGGACCGCGACGCGCTGGTACGCATCCTCACCGAGCCGCGCAACGCGCTCGTCAAGCAGTTCCAGCGGATGTTCGAGATCGACGGCGTCGAGCTCGAGTTCGAGCAGGAGGCCATCGAGGCGATCGCCGAGCAGGCACTGCTGCGGGGCACCGGGGCGCGCGGCCTGCGGGCCATCATGGAGGAGGTCCTCCAGCAGGTGATGTTCGACGTGCCGAGCCGCGACGACGTCGAGCGGGTCGTCGTGACCCGCGAGGTCGTGCTGGAGAACGTCAACCCGACGCTGGTGCCGCGCACGTCGCCCGTGCGCCGTCGCCCCCCGCGGGAGAAGTCGGCCTGAGCCTCGCGGACGCCGGCCCTCGACCTGCGTCTCAGCGCGCGTAGAGCGCGTCGACCTCGTCCGCGAAGTCGCGGAGCACGAGGTCCCGCTTCACCTTCAGCGAGGGCGTGAGGTACTCGTTCGCCTCGGTGAAGTCCCCGTCGAGCACCCGGAACTTGCGGATCGACTCCGCGCGGGAGACCGCGGTGTTCGCCTCCTCGACGGCGGCGTCGAGCGCCGCGAGCACGCGCGGGTCCGTGCGGGCCGCGCCCACGGACATCGGCGGGATGCCCTGCGTGGCGAGCCAGCCGGGCAGCATCTCCGCGTCCAGGGTGACGAGCGCGCCGATGAACGGGCGCTTGTCGCCGACCACCACGACCTGCGAGACGAGCGGGTGCGCCCGCACCCGGTCCTCCAGCGGGGCCGGGGCGACGTTCTTGCCGCCCGCGGTCACGATGATCTCCTTGGTGCGGCCCGTGATGCGCAGGTGGCCGTGGTCGAGCGCGCCGACGTCGCCGGTGCGGAACCAGCCGTCCACCAGGGCCTCGGCCGTGAGGTCGGGTCGCCCGCGGTAGCCGCGGAACAGGTGCGGGCCCGCGACGAGGACCGCGCCGTCGTCGTCGATCCGCACCGAGGTGCCGGGGAACGGCGGGCCCACCGTCCCGATGCGCAGGTCGGACGGCAGGTTGACCGCGGTGGGCGCCGTCGTCTCGGTGAGGCCGTAGCCCTCGAGCACGGTGAGCCCCGCCCCCCGGAAGAAGTGACCCAGGCGGTCGCCCAGCGGGGCGCCGCCGGAGATCGCGTACCGCAGCGCGCCGCCCATCGCCGCCCGGAGCTTCGCGAGGACCAGCCGGTCCGCGACGGCGTGCTTCAGCCGCAGCGGGACGGGCACCGTGCCCTCGTCGAGTGCGCGCGAGTACGCGCCGGACACGCGCGCGGCCCAGCTGAAGACGCGGCGGCGCGCGCGGGAGCCGGCACGCTGCTCGGCCGAGTTGTAGACCTTCTCGAACACCCGCGGCACCGCGAGGAGGAACGTGGGCCGGAAGGTCCGCAGGTCGTCCGTGAGGGTCTTGACGTCCGGGAGGTGGCCGAGCACCGAGCCGCTGGCGATCACCGCGACCTGGATCAGCCGCGCGAAGACGTGCGCGAGCGGCAGGAACAGCACCGTCCGTGCGCCGTCCGCCTCCAGCAGCTCGGGGAGCGCGAGGCGGGCGTTCATGGCGAGGTGCGCGAAGCTGCCGTGCGTGAGCTCGGCGCCCTTGGGGCGGCCCGTCGAGCCCGAGGTGTAGACGATGGTCGCGAGGTCGTCGCGGCGCACCGCGTCCCGCCGGGCGACGACGTCGGCGGCGGGCACGGACGCCGCGGCCTCGCGCAGCGCGTCGACGGCCCCCGTCGCGATCACGAGGACGTCCTCGAGGTCGGGCAGCTCCGCGTCCACCTGGCGCACGGCGTCGGCGTGCGCGGGCGTCTCCACCACGACGAGGCGCGCGCCGGAGTCCGCGAGGATCCAGCGCACCTGGTCGGGGGAGGAGGTCTCGTACACCGGCACGACGACGGCGCCGACCGCCCACGCCGCGAAGTCGAGCAGCGTCCACTCGTAGCGCGTGCGGGACATGATGGCGACGCGGTCGCCCGCCTGGATCCCGCGGGCGACGAGCCCGCGCGCCACCGTGACGACGTCCGCCTGGAACTCGCCGGCCGTCACCGGCACCCAGGCGCCGCCCGACGTCGCGCGCCGCTCGATGAGGGGACGATCGCCGGCCCGGGCCACCCGCTCCGCCAGGAGGGTGCTGATGCTCGTGCCCTCGGGCACCTCCACGAGGCTCGGCGTGGTCGCGACCGTCATCTGTTCTCTCTCCGTGCGTCGGGTCGGCCGTCTCAGGCCGAAGAGGGACCTTACACGCTCGCGGGCTCGTAGGATCGACCCATGCCCGACACCCCCGACGAGACCACACCCGTGCCCGCGCCGGCCGGCCGACCCGCCGACGACGGGATGCCGCAGGAGATCCTCGACCTGCGCGCGAGCATCGACAACATCGACGCCGCGCTGGTGCACCTGCTCGCCGAGCGGTTCAAGATGACCCGGCGCGTGGGCGAGCTCAAGGCCGTGGGTGGGCTCCCGCCGGCCGACCCGTCCCGCGACCGGCAGCAGGTCGACCGGCTCAAGGGGCTCGCCGCGGGCGCCGGCCTCGACCCCGAGTTCACCGAGCAGTTCCGCAACTTCATCGTCTCCGAGGTGATCCGGCACCACGAGTGCATCGCCGCGGAGCACGCCGCGGGCCGCCTCAAGGGCGAGCTGCCGGCCCTGGACACCTACGCTTGAAGGGGTGAGATCTGACCCCGGCGTCGGGGTCGTGACCCTCCGGCCGACGCGGTGGCGTCGGCCGCGTTTCCGTCGCAGGCTGGAGGCCACAGCCGACGACGGACCTCAGGGGGATCACGAATGAAGATCGACTGGCTCAAGCCCCTCGTCGGCCGCCCCGGACCGTTCGCGACCGTCTACCTGGACGCGACGCCCTCGGCCGAGGCGGGCGACAGGGACGTCGCGAACCGCTGGCGGGCGGTGCGACGTTCCCTCGAGCGGCAGTCCGCACCCTCGGCGGTGCTCGACGAGCTCGAGGCCGCGGTGCTGCGGCCCACCCGGGTGGCCGGTGCGCACGGCCGGGTGCTCATCGCGGTGGACGGCGGCGTGGCCGTGGACCGCGTGCTCCGTACTCCGCCCGCCGTCGCGACGGGCGTCTGGCTGCCCGTCCCGGCGCTGCTGCAGGCCGCGCTCGCCGCGGACGAGACGGTCGACGCGCTGTGCGTCGCCGTCGACCGGAGCGGAGCCGACTTCTGGCCCTGCGACGCGGTGGGACGGCCCGGCGGCGCCCGCGAGACGTTCGAGGGACCCAGCGACGAGGTCAGCAAGACGTCCAGCACCGGCACGAAGCGCGCCATCATCGAGTCGCGCGCCGAGGACTCCTGGAAGCGCAACGCCGCCGCCGTGGCGGCCGAGATCGACCGCCGCGTGGCCGAGGGGCGCCCGGAGGTCGTGCTGCTCACCGGCGATGTGCGCGCGGTGAACCTCGTGCGCGGCGAGCTCGGCCAGGACGCCGCGCGGCGGACCGTCGAGGTCGCCGGCGGCGGGCGCGGACCGGGCATCCGGGCGGACAGCTTCGAGGCGAGCGTCGAGGACGCCCTCGACTCCTACCGGGAGCGGCGGCGCGAGGTCGTGCTCGCCGAGTACCGGCAGGACCAGGGGCGCGAGGAGGGCGCCGTGTCGTCCGTCGACGACGTGGTCGCCGTCCTCGCCCGCGGGCAGGTGAAGGCGCTGGTGCTGTCCGAACAGCTCGCCCTCGACGCCGCCGCCGTGCTCACCGCGCCGAGCAACGGCACCGGGGAAGCGGACCTCACCGGGTTGCTCGGCGGCCGCACGCTGTGGATCGGGCCGGACCCGATGCACGTCGCGACCTCCCGCGGCGACCTCGAGGACCTCGGCGTCACCGACGGGCTCGAAGAGCTGCCCGCGCCGTCCGCCCTCCTGCGCGCCGCCATCGCGCAGGACGCCGCGCTGACGTTCGCGCCCGAGGGCTCCGTGGACCTGATGGACGGCGTC
This sequence comes from Isoptericola sp. NPDC055063, assembly GCF_053608125.1. Taxonomy (NCBI): domain Bacteria; kingdom Bacillati; phylum Actinomycetota; class Actinomycetes; order Micrococcales; family Promicromonosporaceae; genus Isoptericola; species Isoptericola sp. NPDC055063. The sequence continues at coordinate 74,827 of NZ_JBSGUW010000006.1, forward strand.
GGCGCGACGCTGCGGTGGCACGACGACGGCACGCCGAAGGAGGTCGCCGCCACGATGAGCGGCGACGGTGACCGGTTCACCACGCCGAGGTAGGGCGGTGCCGAGGTAGTCCCAGATTTGCCGAGGTAGTTCGAAAAATGCCGAGGTAGTTCGTGCGGGCCGCAGAATTGCGGCCGTCTACGAACTACCTCGGCATTTTTCGAACTACCTCGGCAAATCCAGGACTACCTCGGCAGGCTTCGAACTACCTCGCGCGGGTCAGGCCTGGGGCTTGCGGGCCGGAGGCTCGCCCAGCTCGGACGCGGTGACGACGATGCCGCCCTGGACGTCCGGGTTGCCCTGGCCCTCGGCCGCCTCGACGACGTCGAGGGTGCCCGTGGCGCGGCCGGCGCCGCGGACGTCGTCGAGCGCGGACCGGACGCCGTCGAGCAGCGCGGCCGGGACGGCCATCGACGCCGCGAGGATCGGCGTGCGCATCGAGACCTTGGCCTCCGACTTGATCTTGCGGAGCGCGGCGAGGGCGTGACCGGCGGCCGTGAGCTGCACGGGGTCGCCGTCGCCGGCAGCCGCGCGCAGCGGGGCCGCGACGGGCCAGGCGGCGTGGTGCACCGAGCCGGTGCGCCACCACGACCAGACCTCCTCGGTCGCGAACGGCAGGAACGGCGCCAGGAGGCGCAGCAGCGTGTCGACCGCGAGGGCGAGCGCCGTGCGGGCCGACTCGGTCTCCGCCGTCACCTCCGTGGCCGCGGCGCCCGCGCCGTACGCACGGTCCTTGACCAGCTCGAGGTAGTCGTCGCAGAAGGTCCAGAAGAACGTCTCGGTGACCTCGAGCGCGCGGGTGTGGTCGTAGGCCTCGAACGCGGCCGTGGCCTGCTCGACCACCTCCGCCAGGCCGGCGAGCATCGCGCGGTCCAGCGCGACGGTGACGCGCGCCGGGTCGAGGACGATCTCGCCCGCGCCGGTCTCGGCGTCGACGCCGAAGGTCAGGGCGAACTTCGAGGCGTTGAGCACCTTGATCGCGAGCCGGCGCCCGATCTTCATCTGGCCGACCTCGAACGCGGCGTCCGTGCCCAGGCGGGCCGCGGCGGCCCAGTAGCGCACCGCGTCCGCGCCGTGCTCCTCCAGGAGCGCCATCGGCGTGACGACGTTGCCCTTGGACTTGGACATCTTCTTGCGGTCCGGGTCGAGGATCCAGCCGCTGATCGCCGCGTGCTTCCACGGCAGCACCCCGCACTCGAGGTGCGAGCGCACCACCGAGGAGAACAGCCAGGTGCGGATGATGTCCTGGCCCTGCGGGCGCAGGTCCATCGGGTAGACGCGGGAGAACAGGTCGGCGTCGCGCTCCCAGCCGGACACGATGAGCGGCGACAGGGACGACGTGGCCCAGGTGTCCATCACGTCGGCGTCGCCGACGAAGCCGCCGGGCGCACCGCGCTGCGACTCGTCGTAGCCGGCCGGGGCCTGCGAGGTCGGGTCGACGGGCAGCTCGGCCTCGGTCGGCACGATCGGGTGGTCGTGGTCGACCTCGCCGTCCGCGGTGATCGGGTACCAGAGCGGCACGGCCACGCCGAAGAACCGCTGGCGCGAGATGAGCCAGTCGCCGTTGAGACCGTTCACCCAGTTCTCGTAGCGCACGCGCATGAAGTCGGGGTGGAAGTCGAGCTCCTTGCCGCGCGCGAGCAGCTCGGCCTTGAGGTCGCGCTCGGCCCAGTCGCGCCCGCCGTTGCGGATGTACCACTGGCGGGAGGTGACGATCTCGAGGGGCTTGTCGCCCTTCTCGTAGAAGTTCGTCATGCGCTGGGTGGGCGTGGGGTCGCCGTCCAGGTCGCCGGACGCGACGAGCGCCTCGACGACGGCCTTGCGGGCGCTGAACGTGGTCTTGCCGGCCAGCTCCTCGGCGTACAGCGCCTCGCCCGGTCCGCCCGCGACCCAGGCCGGCGTCTCACGGGACAGGCGGCCGTCGCGCTGGATGACCGAGCGGGTGGCGAGCTGGAGCTCGCGCCACCACTGCACGTCGGTGAGGTCGCCGAAGGTGCAGCACATGGCGATGCCGGCGCCCTTGTCCATGGCGGCGGCCGGGTGCGCGAGCACCGGGACCTCGACGCCGAACAGGGGGGAGGTGACGGTGGTGCCGAACAGGCCCTGGTACCGCTCGTCGTCCGGGTGGGCGATGAGTGCCACCACCGCCGGGATCAGCTCAGGACGGGTGGTCTCGATGTACAGCGGGCTGCCGTCGGGCCGGTGGAAGGCCACGCGGTGGTAGAAGCCGGGGTACTCGCGCGCCTCGAGCTCCGCCTGCGCCACGGCGGTCTGGAACGTCACGTCCCACAGGCCGGGGGCCTCCGCCTGGTACGCCTCGCCGCGCGCGAGGTTGCGCAGGAAGGCGCGCTGGGAGGCGGCCCGGGAGGTGGCGTCGATGGTCTGGTAGTTCTGGGCCCAGTCCACGGACAGGCCGAGGCGGCGCCACAGCTCCTCGAACTGGCGCTCGTCGTCGGCGGTGAGCCGCTCGCACAGCTCGATGAAGTTGCGGCGGCTCACCGGCACCTGGTCGCCGGGCTTGACGTTCTTGCCGTCGGTGCCCTGGTGCGGCGGCTCGAAGCCCTCGACGTACGGCAGCGACGGGTCGCAGCGCACGCCGTAGTAGTTCTGCACGCGGCGCTCGGTGGGCAGGCCGTTGTCGTCCCACCCCATCGGGTAGAAGACCTTCTTGCCGCGCATGCGCTGGAAACGGGCGACCGTGTCGGTGTGGGTGTAGCTGAACACGTGGCCCACGTGCAGCGAGCCGGAGACCGTGGGGGGCGGGGTGTCGATCGAGTACACCTGCTCGCGCGTGGCGGTGCGGTCGAAGGCGTACGTGCCCTCGGCCGACCAGCGCTCGTCGAACCGCTGCTCCAGGCCGTCCAGGCTGACCTTGTCCGGTACCTCCCGGACCACCGCGCGCACGACGTCGCCGGCTACCTGAGCAGCAGAGCTGCCGGCGGTCGGGGTCGCTGCGGGGGTCTGCGCGGGCGCGGTCGGCGCCTCGGGGGTCGGGAAGTCGCTCATGGTCGCCCATTCTCCCAGATCCGAGGTGGCTCTCCGCGCATCGAAATCTCACGGGTCGGACGCTCGTGCCACATCGTGGACAGGTGTCCTGGGCGGGGCGCGAACAGTCGTATCGTGACGCCGGGCGCCCCTCCGGGCGCCGCACTCGAAACGTCCGGCCGCCACGCCGGCCGGACCGCACGAAGTCCCGGGAGGACGAGATGCAGGCGATGTGTTGTCGGTGCTGCCACCGCCGCTTCGCCCTGCCCGTCTGACACCCGAGGAGCTCCCATGACGCTCGACCACGCCGACGAGCTGGTCGTGCCCGAGGGGCAGCCCGTGCCCTCCGCCGGTGGCCGCCGCACGTTCTGGCGCCGGTTCGCCCAGGACCGGTTCGCCGTCGCCGGCGCGGTCGTGATCGCCCTCTACGTGCTGGTCGCGCTGCTCGCCCCGCTCATCATCCGTCTCCTCGGCGTGGACCCGTACACCTACGACCTGGGTGCCCTCGACGGGACGGGGGCGCCGGCCGGCTGGGGTGGCGGCATCAGCGGCGAGCACTGGTTCGGCGTCGAGCCGCTGACGGGCCGCGACCTGTTCGCCGTCGTCCTCACGGGCTCGCGGACCTCGCTGGTGGTGGGCATCGGGGCCACCGTGGTCTCGATGATCATCGGCACGGTCCTCGGCCTGCTGGCCGGCTACCTGGGCGGCTGGGTCGACTGGGTGGTCAGCCGCGGCGTCGACGTGATGCTCGGGCTGCCCGCGCTGATCTTCATGATCGCGATCGGTGCCGTCGTGCCGGACTCCTTCCCGCCGCTCCTGCTGCTGGTGCTCGTCATCGGGTTCTTCAGCTGGTCGTCGGTGGCGCGCGTCGTGCGGGGCCAGGCCCTCGGGCTGCGCACGCGCGGCTTCGTCCGCGCCTCCCAGGCGCTCGGCGCAGGGCACGGTCACGTCCTGTTCCGCCAGGTGCTGCCCAACCTCGCCGCGACCATCGTCGTCTTCGCGACCATTAGCATCCCCGGCGCGATCGGCGCCGAGGCCGCGCTGTCCTTCCTGGGCGTCGGCGTCCCGCCGCCGACGCCGTCGTGGGGCCGCTCCATCGGTGACGCCGTCACCTGGTTCAGCTCCGACCCCATGTACCTCGTCTTTCCCGGCATCGCCCTCTTCGGCATCACGCTCGCGTTCAACGCGTTCGGCGACGGCCTGCGCGACGCCCTCGACCCGCGCTCCGGAGGCCGCAAGTGAGCTCCCTGCGGTTCCTCGGCACACGCCTCGCGAGCATGGTCTTCGTGCTGCTCGCGGTGTCCCTGCTGACCTACGCGATCTTCGTGCTGCTGCCCGCGGATCCCGCCCAGCTCGCCTGCGGGCGGCCGTGCACCCCCGAGCGCCTCGAGACCGCGCGGGCCTTCATGGGGCTCGACCAGAACTTCGTCGTGCAGTGGTGGAACTTCGTCACGGGGATCTTCACCGGCCGCACGTTCGGCTCCGCGGGCGCGCAGATCGACTGCCCGGCGCCGTGCCTCGGCTACTCCTTCGTGCTGCGCCAGCCCGTCACCGACCTCATCGTCGGGCGGCTGCCCGTGACGTTCTCGATCGCGATCGGCGCCGCCGTGCTGTGGCTGCTCGCCGGCGTGGCCGGGGGCGTCGTCGCGGCGGTGCGCCGCGGCACGGCCGCGGACCGCGCCATCATGGTCGCGGCGATCACGGGCGTCTCGGCGCCCAGCTACCTCGTGGGGCTGCTCGGCATCCTGCTGTTCGGCTTCACGCTCGACATGGTGCCGGTGAACGGGTACGTCCCCTTCACCACGAGCCCCGTCGACTGGGCGTGGCACCTGGTGCTGCCGTGGTGCGTGCTCGCGTTCCTGTCCGCGGCCATCTACGCCCGGCTCACCCGCGCGCAGATGCTCGACGCCCTCGGGTCGGAGTACGTGCGCACGGCGCGGGCCAAGGGGATCACCGAGCGGCGCGTCGTGACGCGGCACGCGCTGCGCAACGTCCTGGTGCCGGTCGTCACGCTCTTCGGCCTCGACCTGGGCGTGCTGCTCGGCGGCACCGTCATCACCGAGAAGGTGTTCTCGATGGCGGGGCTCGGCGCGCTGCTGCTCGACGCCGTCGGCAACACCGACGTGCCGCTCCTGGTGGGCGTCACCTTCTTCTCGGCGGCCCTCATCGTGGTCGCCAACCTGCTCGTCGACGTCGTCTACGGCGTCATGGACCCGAGGGTGCGCGCATGAGCGCCCGCCTGCACGCCGGGCGATGTCCCCGCGTGACGCGACACCCCGACCCTGACGAACTTCCCGAGAGGCACTGAGAAGACCATGACCCGCAACCTCGCCCGCCGACGCGCCGTCGGCGCCGTCTCCGCCGTCGCCGCGCTCGCGCTGGTGCTCACCGCGTGCGGCGCGAACGACAAGGACGACAGCACCACCGGCAGCCCGACGGCCGTCCAGAAGGGCGGCACGCTGCACATCCTCACCTCGGCCCCGTCCATCAACTGGGACCCGGCGACGAGCCAGAACCTCGCCATCACGACCCTCGGCCTGGTCGAGCGCCGCCTCACGGCGTGGCAGACCAACCCGGACGGCAGCACCGAGGTCGTCCCCGACCTCGCCACCGACACCGGCAGCGTGTCCGACGACGGCAAGACCTGGACCTACACCCTCAAGGACGGGGTGACGTTCGAGGACGGCACCCCGATCACCTCCGAGGACGTGAAGTACTCGGTGGAGCGCTCCTTCGCCCCGGAGCTCTCGGGCGGCCTGAGCTACCACAAGAGCCTGCTCACCGGCGGCGACGACTACGCCGGCCCGTACGACGGCAAGCAGCTCGACTCGATCGAGACCCCCGACGAGAAGACCATCGTCTTCCACCTGGACAGCGCCTACGGCGACTGGCCGTGGATCGTCTCGATGCCGGCGTTCGGCGCCGTGCCGGAGGACAAGGACGACGTCTCGACCTACACGACGACGCCGGTCGCGACCGGCCCGTACACCGTCGCCGAGACGAAGGAGGGGACCTCGGTCACCCTCGAGCGCAACGACAAGTGGGACGCGTCGACGGACGAGGTCCGCACGGCCGGCCCCGACTCCATCGTCTTCGAGCTCGGACAGGACGAGACGGTCGTGGCGCAGCGCCTCATCGCGGACGCGGGCGACGACCAGAACGCCTTCGGCGCGACGTTCGTGCCCGCGGCGCAGCTCGCCCAGGTGCAGAACGACCCGGCCGCCAAGGAGCGCCTCGTGACCTCCGGGCCGGGCGCCCTGGCCTACCTCGCGATCAACACCGAGGCCGACGGCCTCGACGACGCGAAGGTGCGCGAGGCGATCGAGTACGCCGTCGACAAGCAGGCCTTCCTCGTCGCGTCCGGCGGCGAGATCTCCGGCGAGCTCGCCACCACGCTCATCACGCCCGGCATCCCGGGTCGCGAGGACTTCGACCTGTACCCGGCCGACGCGTCGGGCGACCCGGACAAGGCGAAGTCGCTCCTGAAGGAGGCCGGCTGGGACGGCCGCACGCTGCGGCTCGTCGTGCCGGACGACTCGCCCACGCTGGCGAAGGCCCAGGCCATCGAGCAGGGTCTCAAGCGCGCCGGCCTCACGGTGAAGATCGTGTCGCAGCCCTCGGACGTCTGGACGCAGACCGTGACGCAGGGCGACGGGTCGGACTACGACCTGACCCTCTCCTCGTGGCAGCCGGACTTCCCGAGCGCGAACGGCAACATCCAGCCGCTGTTCGCCACGTCCCAGATCGGGGGCGGCGGGTACAACCTGTCGCGGTACTCGAACAAGGACGTGGACGCGCTCATCGAGCAGGCGACGCAGGAGACCGACGCCGACACGGCCGCCGGCATCTGGGCGCAGGCCGACAAGGCGATCCTCGAGGACGCCCCGGTGGTCCCGCTGATCTACACGAAGAACTCCTTCCTGCACGGCTCCAAGGTGCAGAACTTCGAGATCCCGGACTTCCCGGCCTACCCGAACTACCTGAAGGTCTCGCTGGCCCAGTGAGCATCGACACCGGTGTCCAGCCCGGGAACGGGCAGCCCCTCCTGCAGGTGGAGGGGCTGTCCGTCGTGTTCGAGGACGCGGCCGCGCCCGCCGTCGACGGGTCGGCCTGGGCGCTGCGCCCGGGACGGGTGACCGCGCTGGTGGGGGAGTCCGGCTCCGGCAAGTCGGTGTCCGCGATGGCGGTGCTCGGGCTGCTGCCGCCGAGCGCCACCGTGACGGGCAGCATCCGGTACGGCGGCCAGGAGCTGGTCGGCGCGGGGCCGGAGGAGTACCGGGCCGTGCGCGGCGCGGTCTTCTCCCTGGTCTCGCAGGAGCCGATGAGCGCCTGGAACCCGGTGCTCACCATCGGGGACCAGGTCGCCGAGGCCGTGCGAGCGCACGCTCGCGTGCCGCGCGGCGCGGCACGCGAGCGGGTGCTCGCGCTGCTGCGCGAGGCCGGGCTGCAGGAGCCGGAACGGATCGCGCGCTCCTACCCGCACCAGCTGTCCGGCGGGCAGCTGCAGCGCGCGCTCATCGCGATGGCGCTGTCCCAGGACCCGGTGGCCATCGTCGCCGACGAGCCGACCACCGCCCTCGACGTCACGGTGCAGGCCGACATCCTCGACCTGCTGCGCCGGCTCCGAGACACCCGCGGCACGGCGGTGCTGCTCATCACGCACGACATGGGCGTGGTCGCGGACCTCGCGGACGACGTCGTGGTGATGCGCGGCGGGCGCGTCGTCGAGCACGCCCCCGTGCGCGAGCTCTTCGCCGCGCCCCGCGAGGCGTACACCCGGACCCTGCTCGACGCCGTCCCGCACCTCGGGCAGCAGCTCGCCCGCCAGGACGCCGACGCGACGGTGACCGCCCGGGACCGGCCCGCGGCCGACGGGGCGACGCCCGCGGGCGGCCGCGACGTCGTCGTGCTCGAGGACGTCGACGTCGTGTACCCGGGTGGGCGTCGTCGTGCGCCCGTGCGGGCCGCCGACGGGGTCGGCCTGCGGATCGCGGCCGGCGAGGTGCTCGGCCTGGTGGGGGAGTCGGGCTCCGGAAAGTCCACGCTCGGCCAGGTGGTGTCCGGGCTGCTCGTCCCCGACCGGGGGCGGGTCGTGGTGGACGGGCTCGAGCTGGCCGGCGCCCGGCGCGCCGACCTGCGGGCCGTGCGGCGCCGCACCGGGATCGTCTTCCAGGACCCCGCGTCCACGCTCAACCCGCGCTGGTCGGTGGGGGCGTGCGTCGCCGAGCCGCTGCGGCTGCACGGCGACGGCAGCGACGCGGAGCACCGGGCCAGGGTGCTGGAGCTCCTGGGCATGGTGGGGCTGGACGCCGAGCACGCCGTGCGATACCCGCACGAGCTCTCCGGCGGGCAGCGGCAGCGCGTCGCGATCGCCCGCGCGGTGGCCCTCGACCCGGCGGTGCTCGTGGCCGACGAGCCGACCAGCGCGCTCGACGTGTCGGTCCAGGCGCGCGTGCTGGAGGTGTTCGCCGAGCTGCAGGCACGGCTCGGGTTCGCGTGCCTCTTCGTGTCGCACAACCTGGCCGTCGTGGAGCGCGTGAGCGACCGCGTCGCCGCCATGCAGGCGGGTCGCATCGTCGAGACCGGGCCGACCGCCCGCGTGCTGGGCGACCCGCAGGAGGAGTACACCCGGCGGCTCGTGGGGGCCGCGCCGGTCGCCGACCCGGACCTGCAGGCGCGGCGGCGCCGGGAGCGGGCGGGGGCCTGACCCCCTGGCATCGGCCGGTACCACGTATCTCGTCCGTGGTCGGGGATAGGGTCGGAGGCATGCCCTCCGGTCTCACCATCGGCTATGCCGCGATGCTCGAGCAGTTCCACCCGACCGACGTCGTCGAGTACTCCGCGTACGCGGAGGAGCACGGCTTCTCCGGCGTCATGGCCGCCGACCACTTCCAGCCCTGGGTGCCCCAGCAGGGCGAGGCCGCGTTCGTGTGGAACGTGCTCACCGCCCTCGGCGAGCGCACGCGCGGCGACCTCGGCCCCGGCGTCACCGCCCCGACCTTCCGCTGGCACCCCGCGATGGTCGCGCAGGCCTCCGCCACGCTCGCCGCGATGTACCCGGGCCGGCACTGGCTCGGGCTTGGCTCGGGCGAGGCTCTCAACGAGCACGTCGTCGCCGGCTATTGGCCGGAGGCCCCCGAGCGGATCAACCGCATGTTCGAGGCCATCGACATCATCAAGAAGCTCTTCGCGTCCGGCATCGACGGCAAGGACGTCAAGCACTCCGGGCAGTACTACAAGATGGAGTCCACCCGCCTGTGGACCATGCCCGAGGTGCCGCCCGAGATCCTCGTGGCCACCGCCGGCCCGATCACCGCCAAGCGCGCCGGCAAGCACGCCGACGGCCTCATCACGGTCGGGGCGCCGCTCGAGAAGATCGAGATGCTGTTCGGCAAGTTCGACGACGGTGTGCGCGAGTCGGGCCGCGACCCCCAGGGGATGCCGAAGGTGCTGCAGGTGCACATGTCGTGGGCGGCCACCGACGAGGAGGCCCTCGCGAACGCGACGACCGAGTGGCCCAACGGCGGCATGAAGTTCCCGAAGGCCGACATCCGCTCCCCGCACGACTTCGCGCAGATGGCCAAGCTGGTGCGCCCGGAGGACTTCGCGGGCCGCATGGTCATCAGCTCGGACCCGGACGAGCACCGCGCCGCCATCCAGAAGTACGTGGACCTCGGGTTCGACCGCATCTACCTGCACAACGTCGGCCGGAACCAGAAGGAGTGGATCGAGGTCTTCGGCCGCGAGGTGCTCCCGAAGCTCGTCCGGTGACCGCCGCCGGTCCAGCGCCGCGGCTCGTCGTCTGGGCCCCGGCGGGCGTGCCCGAGGTGCGCCCCGGCGACGACCTCGCCGGGCTCGTGGGCGACGCGCTCGCCGCCGACGGCGCGGCGTCGGGCGACCCGCTCGCCGAGGGCGACGTGGTCGTCGTGACGTCCAAGATCGTCTCCAAGGCCGAGGGGCGCGTGGTGCGCGCCGCCGACCGCGAGCAGGCGGTCACGGACGAGACCGTGCGGGTGGTCGCGACGCGCGAGCGCCCCGACGGCCTGCCGCCGCTGCGGATCGTCGAGAACCGGCTGGGCCTGGTCATGGCCGCGGCGGGCGTCGACGCGTCGAACACGCCCGACGGCACCGTGCTGCTGCTCCCCGAGGACCCGGACGTCTCCGCCCGCGCGCTGCGGGCCGCCCTGCGCGGCCGGTTCGGGATCGACCGGCTCGGCGTCGTCGTCACCGACACGGCGGGGCGGACGTGGCGGGACGGGCTCACGGACATCGCGATCGGCGCGGCCGGGGTGGACGTCGTCGACGACCTGCGCGGCGGCGTCGACGCGCACGGGCGCCCGCTCTCGGTCACGGTCACGGCCGTGGCCGACGAGGTGGCCGCCGCCTCCGAGCTGGTGCGCGGCAAGGCCGACGGCCGGCCCGTGGCCGTGGTGCGCGGGCTCGCGCGTCACGTGCGCGCGGGGGAGGGCGCCGAGGCCGACGGGCCCGGCGCACGCACCCTCGTGCGCCCCAGCGCCGACGACCTCTTCCGCGAGGGCAGCGCCGAGGCGTACGCGCGCGGCCTCGCCGACGGCCGGGCGGAGGGGGCTCGATGAGCGTCCCCGCCGACTGGATCGAGCACCGGCGCCCCGAGGACCGCGAGGCCGTCGGCTGGCTGCGTCCCGACGGCGACGACTGGGTGGCGGTGTCGCTGCTCGGGCGCGACGTCAGCGGGCCCCTCGACTGGAGCGACGCCGAGGAGGCGCTGGAGGAGACGGGGCTGCGGTGGATGGCCGACGTCTGGATGCTCGAGCGCGACGACGACGAGCCGCTGCGGGTGCGGCTCGTCGAGGTCACGCCAGGCAGGGTGGTGGTGCAGACCGACGACTTCGGCGCCATCGACGCCGTCGTCACGCGGTACGAGCTGCCCTGGCCGGCTCCGGGCGCGCTACGGCCGCGGCGGGACGGCGACCCCGACGGCCGCGTCTTCTTCGCCGGCTGACCCCCTGCAGGCCTCGGAGCCAGGGTCAGCCGGCGTCGGTGGTGCCCTCGTAGAGGCCGATCCGGTTGCCGTCCGGGTCCTGCAGCACCGCCCACCAGCTGGTGGGGCTGATCTCCGACTTCGCCATGAGCACCGTGCCGCCCAGCTCGGTCACCTTGGCGAGCGTGTCGTCGATCGAGTCCACCTCCACGTAGCTGCGGGGCTGGTCGAAGCCGTCGTCCCGCGGCGCGAGGCCGCCGCCGCTGATCTGGTTGGGGGCGCGCCACATCGGGTAGTCCTCGAACCCGGGCGGCGCCTGGATCTGCCAGCCGAACAGGCCGCCGTAGAAGCCCTTGGCCCGTTCCTTGTCCGTCACGGGGATGTCGATGTGCGTGATGTCGCCGTGAGCCATCGTCGTGCTCCTTCGCGGATGGGGGGCGGGATCGCCCGGTTCCACGCTAGGCACGTCGTGCCGCACCTGCGAGCCTGTCGCCCATGACGACGACTCCCGCCACTGTCGACCTGTCCACGCCGCACGGTCGGCGTGCCGCCGAGCGGCTGCGCACCGAGGAGGTCGTGTGGCTGACCACCGTGGACCCCGCGGGGACGCCGCAGCCCACGCCGGTGTGGTTCCTCTGGCACCCCGACGGCGACGGCGTCGGCGAGATCCTGCTGCTGTCCCGGCCGGGGACGGCGAAGCTGCGCAACGTGCGGCGGTCCCCGCGCGTCGCCCTGCACTTCGGGACGGACGCGGTGGGCGACGACGTCGTCGTCCTGGTCGGCGACGCCGTCGTCGACGACGGCGGGCTGACCGCGGACCAGGCGGCCGTGTTCGACGCGAAGTATGCGGGCCCGGTCCGCCGGCTCGGCATGACCCCGGACGAGTTCCGCGCCGAGTACGCGGCGCTGCTGCGCATGGTGCCGGACCGGCTGCGCGGCTGGTAGCGGCCCCGACGCGGCGGATGCCGGGGGCAAGGATCGTCGGCGCGCCGCGTGGTAGACGGCGTCGCACCTCGTGATACTCGGTCTCGGCGTTCGACGAGGAACGCCTGCGGACACACGAGGGAGTGGTCTCATGCAGCACGCACGTCACAGCCACGGCACCACCCGGAGCACCCGTACCGCCCGCGCCGCGCTCGCGGCGCTCTCGGCGACGGCCGTCGCGGCGGCCGCGCTGGTCGCCGGCGCGGCCCCCGCGGGCGCCGCGCCCGCCCCCGACCGGTACGTCGCTCTCGGCGACTCGTACTCGGCCGGGTCGGGCATCCTGCCCGCCGACCTGCGCGCCCCGGTCGCGTGCCTGCGCAGCACGCTCAACTACCCCCACCTGATGGCCGACCGGCTCGACGCCGACGTCGTCGACGTGACCTGCGGGGGAGCGCAGACCGCCGACCTCACGTCGCGGCAGTACCCCGGGGTGGCGCCGCAGCTCGACGCCGTCACCGCCGACACCGACCTGGTCACCCTCACCATCGGCGGCAACGACAACAGCACGTTCATCGGCGCCCTGCTGGCCTGCGGGTCGATCGGCTCGCTCACCGCCGGCCACGGGAACCCCTGCGAGCGCACCTACGGCGACCGGTTCACCCGCCAGGTCGAGGAGTCCACCTACCCCGCCGTCCGGCAGGCGCTGGAGGACATCAGGGCCCGCGCCCCGCACGCGCGCGTCGCGATCCTCGGCTACCCGTGGATCGTGCCGGCGGAGAAGGGCTGCTTCGCCAAGCTCCCCGTCGCCGCCGGGGACGTGCCCTACCTGCGCGACCTGCAGGCCACGCTGAACCGCGTCATCGAGCGCGCCGCCGACGAGACGGGCGCGACGTTCGTCGACCTCGCCGAGCGCAGCGAGGGTCGCGACGCGTGCGCCCCGGCGGGGGAGCGCTGGGTGGAGCCGCTGCTGTTCGGCACCAACGTCGTGCCCGTGCACCCCAACGCGCGCGGGGAGAGCGCGATGGCGGACGCCGCCCTGGACGTGCTCGGCTACTGAGCCGCCCGGCGCGCCCGGCCGGTCACTCCGCGGGCGGCACGACCGGCGTCGGTGTGCCGCCCGTGATCCGCACCAGCTCGTCGAACGACGTCGGGAAGACGGTGCGGGCGTGCCCCGCGGCCGCCCACACGACGTCGTGGTCGCGCAGGTCGACGTCGACCAGCGTGCGCACGGGCGCGGGGTGGCCGACGGGCGCGACGCCGCCGATCACCTGGCCGGTGGCGCCGCGCACGGTGTCCTTGTCGGCACGGGCGAGCCGCCCCCCGAGGCGCGCGCCCAGGAAGTCGGTGTCGACGCGGTGCGCTCCGCTGGTCATGACGAGCACGGGCTCGTCCTCGAGCGTGAAGACCAGGGAGTTCGCGATCGCCCCGACGGGCACGCCGAGCGCCTCCGCCGCGCGGGCGGCGGTGGTGGCGTGGTCGTCGAGCCAGCGGACCTCGCCGTCGGCACCGGCGGCGTCGAGCGCGGCGCGCACCTTGTCGACCGCGGGGTGCGAGGGAGCGGGGGTCGACGGTTCGGGGTGCGACGGTTCGGGGTGCGAGGGCGTCGGGGCCTGGTCGCCGCCGGTCGGGGCGGGGGTGGCGTCGCCGGCGGCGGGCGCGGCGGCGAGGACGGGCACGGCGGCGGGGGGCAGCTCGTCGGCCAGCGTGACGTCGTCGCCGGACAGCCAGCGCAGCCACACCGTGCGCGGGTCGCCCTCGAGCACCAGCGCGCGGACCAGCAGGGTCAGCGGGATGGCAAGGATGGCGCCGAGCGGGCCGATGACGAAGGTCCAGAAGACCACGGAGACGAAGCTCAGCGTGAGGCTCAGGCTCACCGCGTCGGAGACGAACTTGGGCTGCACCAGAACCTGCAGCACCACGTTGACGACGCAGTAGACGGCGGCGACCGCGAGGGCGAGGGGCCAGCCGCCCACGACGAACGCCATGATGACCGGCGGGATGAGGCCGAGCACGAAGCCGATGTTGGGGATGAAGTTGGTGACGAACGCGAGGATCGCCCACACGACGGGCGCCGGCACGCCGAGCAGCGCGAGGGCGAACCCGTCCACCACGGCCACGACCGCACCGAACGACGCGTTGACCACGAAGTAGCGCCGCACGCCGGAGCTGAACCGGGTGGCGCGCGCGATCTGCGCGCCGTGGGTGGCGCCGAAGACGCGGGACGCCGTCGCGTACCGGGCGGCGTCGGCCGCCATGAAGATCGCGTACGCGAGGACGAAGAACAGCGCCGTGGCGATCGACAGAGCGATGCTGCTCACGCTGCCCGCCACGGCGAGCACGCGCGACGGCTCCAGGAACGACGACGCCGCGTCCGCGATCTGGGCGTCGAAGCCCAGGGCGGACAGTTGCGCCGCGATGTCGTCGACGGACTGCTGCAGCTGACCGAGGTACTCGCGCACGAGGCCCGCGAACTGGTAGCCGGCGAAGACGAGCATCGCGAGCAGCGCCGCGAGGATCAGGTAGGCGACGACGATGACCGCCGTCGTCGCCAGCCACCGCGGCCAGCCGCGCGCCTCGAGCGGCCGCCGCACGGGGTGGCAGATGATCACGATCACCGCGGCGAGGAACACCGGCGCGAGGACGTCCCTGGCCCAGTACATGCCGGCCAGGACCAGGACGGCCCCGCCGAGCGACAGCAGGGTGCGGGTCGCGGGGTTGAGCCCGCCGTGGTCGGTGGTCGGGCTGCCGGTTACGGGCGCCGGGGTCGATGTCACCCCGCGACCCTAGCGACCACGCCGGGCGCCGTCCTGCTCGACCACCTGTCGGGTCAGATCCATCGCTTCCCGCGGAACACGGCGAACAGCGCCACGCTCACGCCGAGCATCGCGACGAGCGCGGCCGGGTAGCCCCACGACCAGTGCGTCTCGGGCATGACGTCGAAGTTCATCCCGTAGACCGTCCCGACGAGCGTCGGGGCGAAGAGGATGGCCGCCCAGCCGGAGATCTTCTTGACCTCCTCGCCCTGGCGGATGCTCACCTCGGTGAGGTGCGTCATCTCCTCGTTCTGCCGCTGCGCGACGAGCGTCGCGTTCACCGTGAGGATGTCGCGCAGCGCGGCGCGGAAGGACTCGACGCGGTCGGCGACCTCGGTGAGGTGGTCGGCGACGTCGCGCAGGTACGCCTGCATCTCCTCGGTGACGCCGTACTTCTCCGCGCCCTTGGCGAGGGACCCGCACACGCGCTGCAGGGGGCGCACCGCCCGCTGGAACTCGACCACCTCGCGGGACAGCTCGTAGATGCGCCGCGACACGGCCGCGTCACCGCCGAACACCTCGGACTCGATCTCGTCGATGTCGGCGTCCAGGCCGGCGACGACGGGGGCGTAGTCGTCGACGACGCGGTCGACGATCGCGTACAGCACGGACTCCGGGCCGCGGGCCAGCATGCCGGGGTGCGCCTCGAGGTGGGTGCGCACGGCCGCCAGGTCGGGGCACGCCCCGTGCCGCACGGTGACGACGAAGTCGGGCCCCACGAACACGTGCAGCTCGGAGAACTCGACCGACTCGGTCGCGTCCACGTACCGCGCGGCGTGCAGCACGACGAACAGCGTCTCGCCGTAGCGCTCGATCTTGGGCCGCTGGTGCGCCACGATCGCGTCCTCGACGGCGAGCGGGTGCAGGTCGAACTCGCGCGCGAGCTGGGCCAGCTCGTTCTCGTCGGGCCGCTCCAGGCCGATCCACGCCATCCCGCCCGGGCGGGAGCGCAGCTCGCGGAACACCTCCGCGAGGCGGGTGAAGCTGGCCACGCGGCGGCCGTCCGCGTCGTAGAGGGCGGCCTCGACGATGGAGGACCGGCCGGGCAGGTCGCGGCGGTCGAGGCGCTCGCCGTCTGGCCGGTCCGCGTCGCGTCGCGCGCTGCCGAGGCGGCCGCCCGCGCCGCTGGCCGGGGTGGCGCGGCGGGGGCGCAGGGCGCCGAGCAGGGGGCGCGTGCGGACGGTGCGGGTGCTGGAGGTGAGGGACATGGCGGACTCCGAGGGCAGGCAGGGGCGAGGCGGGGCGCATCGTGCTGTGCATCGTTCCCGCGACTGCGGCTCGGCCGAGGCAGCCCGGCGACGTCCCGGGGCGTGCCACGGGAGGAGCGGGGAGCTCGGGAGGGGGCGACGCGGCGGTGCGCGTCGCGGCCGCCCGGACGTGTGCCGGGCGGGGAGCCGTCAGTCGCGGCTCGGACTACTGGGAGGCTCGCTACGGGTCATGTGCGTGCACCTCCCTCGTGTGTGCGGCGGTCGCCGCTGCTGCTCAGGCCGCCGCCCAGCATATCCGCGGCGGCGCCGGGAGGCCACGCCCGCCACCCGCCGGGCGGGGTGATCTCCGCGACGTCGGGGTGCTCAGCGCCGCGGGTCCACGAGGACCATCCCGGCGCGCAGGGTGTCGTGCAGGCCCGGCAGCAGGCGCGCGCCCTCGTCGAGCCCGACGACGCGGTCGACCAGGGCGGCCGGGCGCAGCGTGCCGTCGGCGACGCGCGCCAGCATCTCGGGGTAGTCGGCGGCGGCCATGCCGTGGCTGCCGAGCACGTCGAGCTCCCAGCCGATCACACGCGACATCGGCACGCGGGGGTGGCCGCCGACCGGCGGCAGCAGGCCCACCTGCACGTGCCGCCCCCGCCGCCGCAGGCTCCCGATCGCGTCCGCGCAGGTGCGCTCGCTGCCGACGGCGTCGACGCTCACGTGGCACCCGCCCGTGAGCTCCTGCACCACGGCGGGCACGTCCACGCCCTCGGCGGCGAGCACCGTGCGCGCGGCCCCGGCCCGGCGCGCGGCGTCGAGAGCGCCGTCGTGCCGGTCGACGGCGACGACCTGGGCGCCCAGCGCGGCCGCGACCATCACGGCGCTGAGGCCGACCCCGCCCGCGCCCACGACGACGACGCGTTCGCCGGGCTGCACGCGGGCCCGCCCGACGACGGCGCGGTACGCGGTCGCGAAGCGGCAGCCCAGGCTCGCGGCGGTGGCGTCGTCGACGTCGTCGGGCAGGGCGACGAGGTTGGTGTCCGCGGCGTGCAGCACGACGAGCTCCGCGAACGACCCGGCGTGCGTGAAGCCCGGCTGGGTCTGGTCGGGGCAGACCTGCGCCTGCCCGGACCGGCACCAGTCGCAGCGTCCGCAGCCGCAGACGAAGGGGGACGTCACGCGGTCGCCCACGCGCCACCGGCTCACGCCCCCGCCGACGGCGGCGACGACGCCCGCGAGCTCGTGGCCCGGCACGTGGGGGAGCGCGGTGATGTCCGTGTCGTGGCCGGCCCAGGCGTGCCAGTCGCTGAGGCACAGGCCGCTGGCGTGCACCCGCACCACCACGCCGCCGGGCGGCGCCTCGGGCTCGGGCACGTCGCGGACCGTCACCGGGCCGCCGAACCGGTCGAACGTCATCGCGCGCACGGGCCGATCCAACCACGGACTCGACCCCGGACCTGTCAGGACCAGGGCGACGAATTCCAGGTCCTGGTCCTGACAGCTCGCGCCGGGTGACGGGTCACGATTGGGCCACGGGAGGGGCGCGCGGCTAGGTTGCGCGCGTGATCCAGACCCGGTCGTGGGCGACGTCGCTCGCGTGCTCCCTGTTCCTCCTCGTCCTCGCGGCGCTCGCCGTGTGGTCGGTGCTGCCCCCGTCGCCGCGCCCCGCCGACGCGGCCGCCGACGAGTTCAGCGCGGAGCGCGCGTTCGCCACCGTCGAGGCGATCGGCACGCAGGTGCACCCGCACGGCACGGCCGCCGCGGCCGACGTCCGCGACCGGATCGTCGCCGACCTGCGGGACCTCGGGCTCGACCCCGACGTCACTGAGGGCGTGGGCATGTCGGGACGCCTGGGAGACCAGAGCCGCGTCGCCGCCACCACCAACGTGGTCGCCACGATCGAGGGCACCGACTCCACGGGCCCCGTCTTCTTCGTCGCGCACTACGACTCCGCCGAGGTGTCGCACGGGGCCAACGACGACGGGGCCGGCGTGGCGACCCTGCTGGAGACCGCACGCGCGCTCGGCGCCGGCGAGCCCCTGCGCAACGACGTCGTCCTCGTGTTCACGGACGCCGAGGAGGCCTGCCTGTGCGGGGCGGAGGCCTTCGCGCACGCCGACCCGCGGGCCGCCGACGGCGGGGTCGCCGTCAACGTCGAGGCCCGCGGCTCGTCGGGCCCGGCCATCATGTTCGAGACCTCCGACGGCAACGCCGCGCTCGTCGACGCGTACTCCCACGTGCCGTACCCGGTGGGCAGCTCCATGGCGGTCGAGGTCTACCGGATCCTGCCGAACGACACCGACTTCTCGCCGTTCCTCGACGACCCGCAGAGCCGGTTCACGGGCCTGAACTCCGCGTACATCGATGGCTCCGCGACCTACCACGCGCCCCAGGACACCCCCGACCGGATGTCGCTGGCGAGCCTGCAGCACCACGGGTCGAACGCCCTGGCCCTGGCGCGCGAGCTCGGGAACGGCGACGCCGCGGCGCTCGCGCGGCCCGCGTCGGACGACGCCACCTACTTCCCGCTGCCGGGCGGTGTGCTCGCGCGCTACCCCGGCTGGCTCGTGTGGCCGCTGGCCGTCGCGGCCGTGCTCGCCGTCGGGGCCCTCGCCGTCGTGCTCGCCCGCCGCGGCGAGGTCCGTGGCGAGCGGACCGGCGCCGGCCGCCTCGCGCTCGGCTTCGCGTCCGCGCTGATCCCGCTCGTCGGGGCCGTCGTGGGATCCATGGCGCTGTGGTGGGTCATGACCCTCGTGCGGCCCGGCTACGCCGAGATGCTCGACCCGTGGCGGCCGTGGGGCTTCCGCGTCGCGCTGCTCGGCATCGTCGCGACCGTCCTCGTCGCCTGGTTCGTCGGGCTGCGCCGCTCGCTCGGCGGGCCCGCGCTCGCCGTCGGCGCGCTCGGCTGGCTCGCCGTGCTCGGCGTCGTGCTCGCCGCCGTCACCCCCGGCGGCTCCTACCTCGCCGCACTGCCGGCGCTCGCGGGCGCCGTGGCCGGCCTGGTCGCCGTCACGGTGGCACGCGGGACGGTCGGCCGCCGGGTGGTCGTGACCCTCGGCGCGGCCGTCGGGGTGGTCGTCATCGTGCCGATCGGTCTGCTGTTCTTCCCGGCGCTCGGCCTGGCGACCGGGGCTGCCCCGGCCGTGGTCGCGGCGCTCCTCGGCCTCGCCCTCGCGCCGGTGCTCGCCGTGCTGCTCCCGCGCGGCCGGCGCCTCGGCCTCGGCCTGGTCGGGTCGTGCGCCGTCGTGGCCGTCGGGGCTCTCGTCGTCGGGTTCGTCGTGGACCCGTTCGACGCCGAGCACCCCGAGCCCACCCGCCTCGCGTACGCGCTGGACGCCGACACGGGCACCGCGCACTGGGTCTCCGACGAAGAGACGCCGAGCGACTGGACCGCGCAGTACGTGGACACCGAGACCGACCTGTCCGAGCCGTTCCCGATGTTCGCCGACGAGGTCTACGCGGGCGACGCCGAGGCGGCCGACCTGCCCGCCCCCGTCGTCGACGTGGTGGACAGCGAGCCCGACGGCGACGCGCGCCGCCTCACCCTGCGGGTGACTCCGGGCGAGGGCGCGCCGATCGGCACCAGCGACGCGCTGCGGTACGTGCAGCTCAACGCCGGGGGCGTCGAGGCGGCGACCGTGGCGGGCCGCGAGGTCCCGGTCGACGCCGGTGCTCTCGACACCCGCTTCTACGCCCCGGGCGCCGACGGGTTCGAGGTCGTCCTCACCGTCCCCGCGGGCCAGCCGCTCGACCTGCGGGTCGTCGCCGCCGGCGGCGGGCTCGAGGACCTGCCCGGGTTCGTCGAGCGCCCCGCCGACGTCGGCGTCGCCGGGTCGCACACGTCCGAGCTGGTGCTGGTCGGGACGTCCGTCACCCTCTGACCGGGATGACGGCGGCGGTCACCCGGCCGGCTCCGGCCGGGCGACCGCGTCGGCCAGCTGCGCCGGCGCCTGGATGCAGTAGGAGTCGGTGAGCAGCTCGGCCATCTCCTCCCAGTCGGTGCGCGCGTCGAGCACGACGCCGACGACGTTGCCGCCCCAGCCGGCGCGGAAGTACGGGCCGCCGAGGTGCTCGAACGCCTGCACCTCCTGAGGGTCGGCGCGGAACGTCACGCGGAACAGCTGGTCCTCGCCGCCGAAGACGTGCGCCACGGTCGCGCGGCGGACCCGCCATCGCACGCCCGTCCAGGCGTCCTCCTCGGCGCACTCCGGGAATCGCAGCAGGCCGCGGAGGCGGTCGACGAGCTCGGGCGGTACGTCAGGGCGGTCGGGCACAGCACGAATCTGCCACGGCCCGCCGACACCGGGCGGGCCGCTCAGCCCAGGCGGGCCGTGATGACGAGGTCCTCGCCGACGTCGATGCGCACGTCGGTGAGGCGGACGCCGGGCGGCAGCGCCGCGGCGAGGTCGTGGCTCTGGTTGCCCGCGGCCTCGACGCGTCCGCGCACGGTGGCGAGCAACGCGGCGACCAGCGGGTTGCCGCTGGAGATCCGCACGTCGCCGACGGTGAGCACCATCTGCGCGTCGACGGACGCCGACGCCGTCGCGGACACGGCGGCCGACAGGAAGCCCTTGCGGATCTTCGCGTCGATCCGCAGGCCGGCCGCGCGCGGGCCGCGCGAGTCGATCTGCACGTCCAGGTCGCTCAGCGTGACGCCCTGCGACTGCAGCGACACGGCCAGCAGCCCGTGCACGGTGGCGACGAGGCCCGCGCGCGAGACGGCGACGCTGGCCTGCCCGGTGACCGGGTGCGCGTCGTCGGGCTCGACCGGCTCGACGCCGACCTGGCCGTCGGACCCCTCGACCCAGGCGAACCGCAGGCCGGACGCCTCGACGAGCACGTCGACGGGGAGGTCGACGGCCGTGAGTGGGTGGGCGTCGACCCGCAGCCGGCGCACCGCGCCCTCCTCGCGCGACACGACCGTCGCGGGCGACCACTCGACGCCCGGCGCCTTCTGGTGCGCGCCGAACGCGACGCCCGTCAGATCCAGCTCGAGCGAGGCGACGTCCGCGCCGTCCAGCACCGCCCGCACCCCGGACCGGTCCAGGCCTGCCACGCCGGGGCCCGCCGCGCGGACGGCGAGGGCACGCAGCCGGGCGGCGAGGTCGTCGCCCGACGTCGGGCGCGGGGCAGGGCCGAGCGGCAGCAGCTGCGGTGAGGTCATGCGCGCGAGCCTAGTCGGCGCTCGCGAGGTGACTCGTCGCGGCGAGCTCGACCAGCGTCCGGTTGCGCCAGCCGTCGTCGTGGGCGAGGTGCGTGATGGCGCCCGGCGAGGTGGCGAAGGTGGCGAACCCGGCCGCCTCGACGGGGACGCGCAGCCACGTCGTGACGACGAACGTGTGCGCGAAGCCGTGCGTCACCACCACGTGGTCGTGGGCCTCATCCGCCATGAGGCCGGCGACGCACGCGCCGACCCGCTCGGCCACCTCGCGCCGCGTCTCCGCCCCGGGCACCGGGCCGCGGTGGTCGAGCCGGTCATCGTCCGGGGCGTGGACGCGCCGCGCGTCGAGCCAGGCGTTCGGCCGGCCCTCGGCGTCGCCGAAGCTGATCTCGCGCAGCCGCCGGTCCCGCTCCGCCGCGACCCCGAGCGCCGCGCCCACGACGTCCGCGGCCTCCGCCGCCCGGGCGAGGTCGGAGGTCGTGACGCGCACCGGTCGCCCCGGCTCCGGGCGGGCGTCCAGCCGCCGGCTCAGCTCCGCGGCCACCCGGTGCGCGTCGGCGCGGCCCCGGTCGGTGAGGCGCGAGTCGTACCAGCCGCCGACGAGGCCGGCGGCCGTGTGCTCCGCGTGCGGGTGGGCGACGACGAACAGGCTGCGTCTCATGCCGCCATCCTGCCCGTCCCGCAATCCTGTCCGCCGCCGCGCCGGGATCTCGTCAGCGCGCGACGCCCAGCAGGTCGGCGTCGATGGACGCGGCCGCGAGCTGGCCCGCCGCCATCGCCGCGGTCACGGAACTCACGGGCATCGGGAAGTCGGCGGTGTGCGCCAGGTCGCCGGCGGCGAGGACGCCGGGCAGGCTCGTACGTGCCATGGCGTCGACCGCCACGCAGCCGGAGTCGCGCAGCTCGAGGCCGAGCCGGTCCGCGAACGGCGCCGACTGGCGGAGGGTGGGCGCGACCATGACGCCGCCGAGCTCCTCCGCCGCGCCGCCGTCCAGCACCGCCCGGGCGCCCGGGTGGCCGCCGGGCAGCGTCAGGGGCTCGAGCCGCAGCACGCGCTCGGGCCGGACCGCGACGCCGCGGGCGTCCAGCGCCGCGCGGACCTGCGGGTCGACGCCTGCGCCGTCGGCGAGCACGACGACGCGGCTCGCGATGCGCTCGATCAGGCCGGCGACGCGCGGGGAGTGCGGGCCCGCCCCCAGGATCGCCACCGGCGTGCCGGAGAACTCGTGCCCGTGGCAGTAGGGGCAGTGCGCGGCGACGGTACCGAACAGGGCGTCCAGGCCCGGCGTCGCGGGGAGCTCGTCGCGCACGCCCGTGGCGAGCAGCAGGCGGCGGGCGGCCACGTCGCCGGCGTCCGTGCGCACGACGAAGCCGTCGGCGGGGGACGTCGGGTCGAGCGGGGCGATCTCGCGCGCCGTGGTGCGCCGCAGCTCGACGGTCTCGTAGGCGGCCAGGGTGCGGTGCGCGGCGGCGCGGAACTCCGCCGGCGCCGCGCCGTCGAAGCCGAGCACGTTGTGCATCGCGTCGGTCGGGTCGTTGCGGTAGGTGCCCGAGTCGAGCACGACGACGTCGCGGTGCGTGCGGCCGAGCATCAGCGCGGCGGCGAGGCCGGCGGGGCCGGCGCCGACGATCACCGCGTCGTGGAGGGTGGGGCGGGGGTCGCTCATGGCGTCTCCTTCGAGGGTCGGGTTGCGTGCTGCCCCCAGGCTGTGACTTCATGTCAACATGAAGTCAAGCGGTGGGGTGGAACCGGCGACCTGGAGCGTGGGCGAGCTGGCGGAGCGGTTCGGCCTGGAGACCCACGTGCTGCGGTACTGGGAGGAGGTCGGCCTGCTCGACCCGGCCCGCGACGGCGCCGGGCGGAGGCGCTACGGACCCGACGACGTGGTGCGCGTCGCGACGATCCTCAGCTCCAAGGTGGCGGGCATGAGCCTGGAGCAGATCCAGGTGCTGCTGGACGCCGGGGCGTCCGGGCAGGGCGCGCGCGAGCGGCACGAGGTGCTCACGGCCCACCTCGCCGAGCTCGACCGCCGACAGGAGGAGATCGACCGCTCCCGGCACATGACGGAGCACGCCCTGTCGTGCCGGGCGCACGACATCGCCACCTGCCCCCGCTTCCGGGAGCACGTGCAGGACCTCGTGGACGGCACCCGCACCTGGCGCGACGTGCACCCGGTGGCTCTCGTCCCGGCCGGGGCACGCTCGTGAGCGCGGGGGCGGCGGGCCCGGGGGTGAACGGCGAGCGCCCCGGGCCGCGCGAGCTCGGCATCGTCGTGGGCGACCTGCCCACCGGGCCGGCGAACGCCATCACCGACGTCGCCGGGGTGCGCGTCGGGCACGCGACCCTGCACGAGGGCCAGCGCCTGCACACCGGCGTGACGGCCGTCGTGCCCGACGCGCTGGGTGTCGGGCCGGGCCAGCGCCGCGCCCTGCCGTGCGGGCTGTTCGTGGGGAACGGGTTCGGCAAGCTGGTCGGCGCCACGCAGCTGGAGCAGCTCGGCGCGATCGAGACGCCGGTCGTCCTCACCGCGACGCTGTCGGCGTTCCGCGCCGCGGACGCCCTCGTCACGCACGTGCTGGCGTGGCCCGGCTACGAGGAGGTGCGGTCGCTGAACCCTGTGGTGGGGGAGACGAACGACGGGTACCTCTCCGACATCCGCGCCCGCCCGATCACGGAGGCGCACGTGCTGGCCGCGCTCGACGGCGCGACGGCCGGCCCGGTGGCGCAGGGCTGCGTCGGCGCGGGGGCGGGCACGTCCGCCCTCGGCTACAAGGGCGGGATCGGGACGGCGTCGCGCCGCGTCGAGGTGGCGGGCGAGACCCGCACCGTGGGGGCGCTGGTGCAGTCGAACTTCTCCGGCACGCTCACCGTGCAGGGGGTGCCGATGCCTGCGGCGGATCTGTTCGGCACCCCGTCGATCCCTTCGGCAGGGCGACGTGCCGAGGAGATCGACGGGCTGCCGAACAGACCGGAGGGGCCGGGGGTGCGGGACGGGAACTCCTGCATGATCGTCGTCGCGACGGACGCGCCCCTGGACGCACGGCGCCTGGAGCGGGTGGCCCGCCGCGCGGTGTTCGCGATGGGCCGCGTGGGCTCCGACTTCGCCCACGGCAGCGGCGACTACGGTCTGGCGTTCACCACGGCCGACCCGGCCGACCCGCTCCTGCCGGACGACGTCCTGAACCCGCTGTTCGCCGCCACGATGGACGCCGTCGAGGAGGCGCTGCTCGCCTCCGTGCTCACGGCCGTCACGACCGTCGGGCACCGCGGCACGGAGCGCGGCGTCCCGCACGACGCGCTGCTGGCTCGCCTCCGCGCGGCGGGGGTCGGCAGCTGACCGTCGGCGTCAGCCCTGCTTGGCCGCCTTGGCCGCCGCCTTCTGCGCCTTCTTGAACGTGCGCACCTCGGCGAGCGACTCCGCGCTGGTCACGTCGGCGATCGAGCGGCGCGACCCCTCGTCGCCGTAGTGGCCCGCCGCCTCCTGCCAGCCCGCGGGCCGGATGCCGCGCTGCTTGCCCAGCAGGGCGAGGAAGATCTTGGCCTTCTGCTCCCCGAAGCCGGGCAGCGCCCGCAGCCGCGCCAGCACCTCGGCGCCCGTGGCAGGGCCGTCGGCCCCGGGCGTCGTCCAGAGCTTCGCGACGTCGCCGTCGTAGTCGTCCACGATCGCGCGGGCCAGCGCCTGCACGCGCCCGGCCATCGAGCGCCCGTACCGGTGGATCGCTGGGGGAGTGGTGGCGAGGGTGACGAACTCGTCCGGATCGGCGTCCGCCACCGCGTGCGGGTCGATGCTGCCGAGGCGGTCACGGATCTTGCGCGGCCCCGCGAACGCGTGCTCCATCGGGTACTGCTGGTCGAGCAGCATGCCCACGAGCAGCGCGAACATGTCGTCGCTCAGCAGCGCGTCGGTCTCGGGGTCGCCGGTGATCCAGAGTGGTGCGGTCATGGGTCCATGATGCCTCGCACGCCCTGAGGTCGGTCGTCTGTCACGAGGTCGGTCGACATCCCGACCTCGTGACAAAAGAACGAACCCCAGGTACGGATCCCTCGTTTCAACGCCCGGCAAGGAAGGAAG
>NZ_JBSGUW010000006.1:99981-105557 GCF_053608125.1 Isoptericola sp. NPDC055063
CGACTCCTCCGTCTTTCTGGGTTTTTTTTTTTTTCCCTGTCTCCCCCCCCCCCCCCCCCCTCGTGACAGACGACCGACCTCAGGGCGCGGCTCACGCGTCGCGACGCCGGACGGCGAGGGCCGCGGCGGCGAGCACGGCCACGGCGTACCCGGCCAGCACGGCGAACCCGGCGCCGGGGGCCAGGAGGCCGTCGGGCGTGGGGCCGGTGGCGATGAGCCGCTCGCCGGCCACGGTCGGGAGGTAGGCGTACACGTCCTGCGCCCAGGCGGCCGAGCCGGCCAGCCCCTGGAACAGCAGGGGTACCACCATCAGCAGGCCCAGGGTGGTGGCGATCCCGGCGGCGGTGCTGCGCAGGAGCGCGCCGATGCCCAGGGCGAGCGCGGCGACGGTCACCAGGTAGACGACCGTGCCGCCCAGCGCCCGCAGGTGCTCGCCGTCGGAGAAGTCCAGCGAGAGGCCGTCGGCGGACAGCGAGGACGCCGTCGCGAGCCATGCCGCGGCCAGGCCGACGACGGCGAGCAGCGCCGTGGTCGCCGCGACGACGGCCAGCTTGGCCCACAGGACCGGCAGGCGGCGCGGCACGGCGGCGAAGGTCGCGCGGATCATGCCCGTGGAATGCTCGCCCGTGATGGTGAGGACGGCGAGGACCGCCACGGTGAGCTGCGCGAACCCGTACCCGAACGTCACGGCGACGGCGCCGCTCGGGACGGCGAGCCGTGGGTCGGCGCTCATCGTCTCCTGCATGTCGGGCGACGTCGTGGCCGACCCGAGCGTCGCGGCCATGACGACCGCGAGCCCCGCCATGAGCAGCACCGTCAGCGCGATGCCCCACCACGTGGAGCGCAGCGACCACTGCTTCAGCCACTCCGAGCGCAGCACGCGCGCGAAGGTCACGTGGGTGCCGTGCGCGGGCTCACGGCCCGCGACGAGGGTGGTGGTGGCGCTCATGAGTGGTCTCCCGGGCTCGTCGAGCCGGCGGCGGCGAGGTCGCCGGCGGGGTCGTCGGTGCGGTACTCGACGGCGTCGGCCGTGAGCTCCAGGTAGGCGTCCTCGAGGGTCGAGGCCACCGGGGTCAGCTCGTGCAGCGCGACGCCCGTGGTGAGGGCGATCTCGCCGATCGCCGCCGCGTCGAGACCGGTGACTTCCAGCGCGCCCTCGTGGGCGACGTCGGGCACGACGACGGCGGCGCCCGCTCGCTCCAGCGCGGTGCGCAGCGCCGACGGGCCGGGGGTGCGGACGGTGACCGCACGCCGCGACGCGGCCTCGACGACGTCGCTGACGGGTGCGTCGGCGAGGATGCGGCCGCGCCCGATGACGATGACGTGGTCGGCGGTGAGGGCCATCTCGCTCATGAGGTGGCTGGACAGGAAGACGGTGCGGCCCTCGGCCGCGAGGCTCCGCGCGAGGTGGCGCACCCACAGGACGCCCTCGGGGTCGAGGCCGTTGACGGGCTCGTCGAGGATCAGCGTGCGCGGGTCGCCCAGCAGCGCCGACGCGATGCCGAGCCGCTGACCCATGCCGAGCGAGAAGCCGCCCACCCGCTTGCGGGCCACCGAGGCCAGGCCGGTCAGGTCGACGACCTCGTCGACCCGCCGGTCGGGGATGCCGTGCGTGGCGGCCAGCGCACGCAGGTGCGCCCGCGCCGTCCGGCCGGGGTGCACGGCCCGGGCCTCGAGCAGGGCACCCACCTCGGTGAGCGGGGATCGGTGCCGCGCGTACGGGCGGCCGTTGACGGTGACCGAGCCCGCGGAGGGCCGGTCGAGACCCATGATCATGCGCATGGTGGTGGACTTGCCCGCCCCGTTGGGGCCGAGGAAGCCGGTGACGACGCCGGGCCGCACCGTGAAGGTGACGCGGTCGACGGCGGTCTTGTTCCCGTAGCTCTTGGACAGACCCTGTGCCTCGATCATGCCGTCGAACGTACGGCGGGTGACGCGTGTCACAGAACCGGGCAGGCCCCTGAGATCGACCCTGGCCGTGTCGCGGCCCGCCCCGGGGGTTCCCTTACGCCGAAGCCCCGGCCGGTCGGGTCGCCGCGACCGGCATCGACGCTGGCACACTGGGCCCACCTGCCCCGCGCGAACGAAGGAGTCCCGTGCACGCCGAGGTCCTCGAGCTCACCGATCCCGCGCGACCGGCCTACGGCGCGGACGGCCCTCGGCCGGTCCGCACCCACCTGTGGCGTGCCGACGACGCAGCGCCCCTCGTGCTCGTCTCGCACGGGACGGGCGGGGCGGCGCAGAACCTCCACGTCCTGATCGACGACCTGGTGGCCGCCGGGTGCTCCGTCGCCGCGGTCGACCACCACGGCAACACCTTCCTGGAGCCGTACGCCGCGGAGTCGTTCGTCCGCTGGTGGGACCGGGCGCTCGATCTGTCCCGCGTGCTCGACGTCCTCGACCCGAGCGGGCCGGTCGGCGCGGCGGGCTTCTCGATCGGCGGGTACACGGTGGCGGCCCTGCTCGGGGCGCGCGTGGACGGGGCGACGTTCCGCGGCCTGGTCTCCGGGGAGGTCCCGGCTCCGCCGACGCCCGAGCGCCCGGGCATCGTCGAGGAGCTGCGGGCCGCCCACTCCGAGGCCGAGCGAGCCGCCTGGGTGGACCACGCCGTGGGGTCGTTCCGCGACGAGCGTGTCTCCGCGGGCTACCTGCTGTGCCCGCTCGGCGCCTTCGTCGACCCGGGCAGCCTCGCCACGGTGTCGCGACCGACGGCGGTCCGCTGGGGCGGCGCCGACGAGGCCGTCCCGTTCGAGACGAACGCGAAGGTGTACGCGGCGGGGATCCCCGGTGCCGACACGAGGGAGCTGGGCACGGACGCAGGGCACTACGACTTCATCGACGGCCCGGACGGTGGCGACCCGGCGCTGCAGGCCGAGGCGGCGGCCGACGCCGTCGCTTTCTTCAGCCGCGCCCTGTCTCGCTGACGGGCCAGCGGCTGAGCCGCCCGACGAGGAAGGACTCGATGCCGATCAACCCCGATGCCGCGCCGACGAACCCGCCGAGCAGGCGGCGGGCGTCGTCGGCGTCCATGACGCGCAGCTGGTCCGCGCGGTAGTCGACGCCCTTGCGGGTGAGGCGGTACGAGCCCGCGGCGCGCACGTTGCGGCACCAGTCGACGTCCGCGCCCCAGGGCAGCGGCGTGAGCACGAGGATGTCGCGGTACTCGCCGATCTCGACTGGGTCGCCGGGGCGCGACACCCGCGTGTCGATCGGGGCGCGGGCTGCGAACGCGACCACCGGCGTGCGGTACTCGCGCCCGCTCTTGCGGCCCACGTGGTGCAGCGTGACCCACGGCGGCACGCGCGAGCTGACCTTGAGGGCGTACGGGTTGAAGCGCTTGGTGGCCTTGACGACGGCGGGAGGTGCGGGCATGGGTCCATCCTGCTGCGCGGGGACGCGTCCCGCTGGTTGACTGGGCCCATGGACCTCTGGGGCGTGCTCCTCGTGCTGACCGTGCTGGTCACCGGCCTGGCGGGCGGGGTGTTCGCAGCGTTCTCGACGTTCGTCGTCGCGGGCCTACGACGCCTCGACCCGGCCGACGCCGCGCGGGCCATGGCCGCGATCAACACCGACGCGCTGCGGCCGCCGTTCATGACGCTGTTCGGCGCGGCCGTCGTCGTTCCGGTCGTGGCGGGCGTGGTCGGCCTCGTCGGCGGGCACGACGGCGCGTGGCTGGTCGCGGCGTGCGCGGTCGTGATGCTGGTGGGCATGCTCGGGGTCACCGCGGCGGGCAACGTACCGCTGAACGACCGGCTCATGGCGCACCGCGACGCCGCCGGGTGGGAGGCCTTCGACCGCCCGTGGGCGCGGCTCAACCATCTGCGGACGGCGGCGTGTGCCGCGGCTTGCGCGCTCGCGGGTGCGGCGCTGGCGTTCGCATGAGTGCACGGAGCACGGAACGGACCACGAGGAGGGTGCGGGCATGCGCATGAGGGACCCGAGGGACTGGAGCAGGCCGCTCGACGCCGGGGCTGTGCCGCGCATGAGCGCACCGGACGTCACGCCGGACGACGCGGGCGGCCCCGCCAGCGGGTCGGACGACGAGGCGGCCACGATCGACCGACTGCTGGACGGCACGACCACCTGGGCCGTCGTCGGGCTGTCGACCAACACCGAACGCGCGGCGTACGGCGTCGCGGGCGTGCTGCAGCGGGCCGGCAAGCGGATCGTGCCCGTGCACCCGAGCGCCGAGACCGTGCACGGCGAACAGGGCTACGCGACCCTCGCCGACGTCCCGTTCCCCGTCGACGTCGTGGACGTGTTCGTGCGCTCCGAGCTCGCGGGCGCCGTCGCCGACGAGGCGATCTCGATCGGCGCGAAGGCGGTGTGGTTCCAGCTCGGCGTCGTCGACGAGGACGCCGCCGCGCGCGTGCGCGCCGCGGGCCTCGACATGGTCATGGACCGGTGCCCCGCCATCGAGCTGGGGCTGCGCCGCTGAGGACGCCACGAGGGCCCCGACCGCTACACGCGGACGGGGCCCCGGTGCCACAGGGGACGGTCAGCCGCGCAGGCCGAGGATCCCGTCGTAGCTGCGGCGGGCGTTGCCGAACGAGTCCAGCGGGTTCGGCGGGACGGCCGTCGTGGCGGCGTTGTCCTGCTCCCAGATGCCCCAGCGGGTGCCGCGCGCCTTCGTGGCGCGCAGGAACTCGCGGTAGGGCAGGTCGCCGGCGTCGAACTCGATGATGTCGAAGCCGTTGGGGTTGGCCTCGTTGCGTGCGCCGTCCTTGAGGTGCAGGAGCGGGTAGCGGTGGGCGTGGTTGCGCACGTAGTCGATCGGCTCGAACCCCGGGTAGAGGTGCTGGCCGACGAAGGCCCAGTAGACGTCCATCTCGAGGAAAACCGCGTCCGGGTCGGTGTTGTCGAAGAAGACGTCGTAGAGGCGCACGTCGGGCTGGTCGGACGCGAACGCGAACTCGCCGGCGTGGTTGTGCTGGTACAGCTTGAGCCCGGCGGCGTTGGCCTGGGCGCCCCACGCGTTGAACTCGTCCGCGGCCGCCCGGTACCCGTCCACGGTGGCGACGTTCGACGGGGCGTTCGCGGTGCCGACGTGCGGCATGCCGAGGATGTTGGCGATCTCGAGCTGGCGCGCCAGGTCGGTGCGCAGGGCTCCGATGCCGACGTGGGACCCGACGGCCCGCAGGCCGTTGTCGTCGAGGAGCTGGCGGATCTCCTCGGGGGTGATCGCCCCGACCTGACCCTGGGTGTAGCCGGCGAACTCGATCTCGGTGTACCCGATGTCGGCGAGCTGCTCGAACACCGTGCGGAACCCGAGGCTCGAGACCTTGTCGCGGATCGAGTAGAGCTGGATGCCGATCTTGCCCGGGGGCACCAGACGGCCGTTGGCGGCGGTCGTCAGGGGGTCGGCGGCGGTGGCGGTGGAGGCCAGGGCCCCCGGGGCGGCGGCGGCACCGAGGCCGACGGCCACGGTGGACGTCGCGAGCGCCTTGATCAGGCTGCGGCGCGTCAGCTGGGACTTGCTGGTCATCGTCTCTCCTTCAGGGGATGGAGCGGCGGGGGGGGGGCGAGACACGGCCCGGTGGGGCGGGGCAGTGTCAAAGGGACAACCCCCAGAACCA
>NZ_JBSGUW010000006.1:105567-122253 GCF_053608125.1 Isoptericola sp. NPDC055063
CCCCACCCCCCCCCCCCCCCCCCCCTTTCCCCCCCCCCCCCCCCCACCCCTCCTCCCCCCCCCCCCCCCCGCGGTGGTACGGGCCGGTGCCGAGGGCCACGCCCACGGCACCGGCCCCGCCGTCACTTCGCGGTGCCGACTCCCGGGCCACGGAAGGTCAGCGTGTCGACGACGGCCCCCGTGTTCGTCGTCACGTAGAGCGTCCCGCTGCCCTTCGGCGCCGAGGCGAGCGGCACGACGATGTCCGTCAGCGTCCCCGTCGACGGCAGGGAGACCTTGGCGAACGACGGGCCCGTCGCGGAGCCCCAGCGGAGCCAGAGCTGGCCCTTGCCGGACGCGCGGACGACGACGTCGTCGATGCCGTCGAACGCGACCGGCCCCACCTCCAGGGAGCCCTTCTTGCCGAGGCTGACGGCCTTGCCGCCGTTCGCGGACGCGTCGTCCACGACCTCACCGCCGGTGACCGGGTGGAACTCGGCCTCCTGGACGAACGGGTTCAGCCGCACCGTGGCCTCGCCCGAGGCCGGGGGCTGCCCGTTGGCACCGCCGTCCGTGTAGGTCACGACGACCGCGCCGTAGAGGTTGGCTCCGGCGCCGTGCTCGGGCGAGTTCGCGTCGGTCTGCCACACGCCCTCGCAGCCCGTGCCCGAGAGCTCGGGGTGGGCGTGCTCGTCGTGCCCCAGGCCGTACGTCCACTTCACGCGGTCGCACACGGTCGCGTCGCCGTCCTCGGCGTCCTTCGTGGTGACCTTGAACGGGATGGCGTCGCCCCAGTTGAAGAACGCGCCGTTCGACGGGAACTCGACGGTGACCTCCGGGGCCTGGTTGCCGACCGAGATCACCTTCGAGGTCAGCGACCGCTTGCCGCTGGCGTCCGTGACGCGCAGGCGCGCCGTGTACTGGCCGAGCTCCGTGTAGGTGTACTTCGCCGTCACCCCGCTGAGGTCGAACGTGCCGTCGCCGTCGACGTCCCAGTCGTACGTGAGGGCGTCGCCGTCCGGGTCGGACGAGGCGCTCGCGTCGAACGTCACCTCCAGCGGGGCCGACGACGAGGAGTCGGGCGTCGTGGTGAACCGGGCCTGCGGCGCCTTGTTCCCGGCGGCGTAGTCGATCCGGTACAGCCCGGCGTCCGGGTTGGCGCGGAAGAATCCGTCGCCGTAGTCGAGCACGTACAGCGACCCGTCCGGCCCGAACTCCATGTCCATCGGGTTGTCGTTGATCGGCTGGCCGGCCGGCCCGATGATCGAGTTCGGCATGAAGTCCTCGATGTGCGTGACGCCGAGCGTCTCCGGGTCCACGGTGAACGCGGCCAGGTAGTCCTGGGAGAACTCGCCCATGAAGTGCTTGCCGTCCCAGTACTCGGGCAGCTTGCCGGGGGCGGTGCTGTCCGCGTCGTAGTGGTAGACCGGGCCGCCCATGGGCGCCTGACCGGAACCGCTGCCGAAGCTCACGAGCTCGTCCCACGGCTGGTCGCCGACGTTGTCGCCGTACCAGAGGGTCGCGGGCCGCGCCGGGGGCAGGTCGACCAGCCCGGTGTTCCAGCGGGAGTTGTTCTTCAGGTTCTCCGGGTCGAAGAACTCCCCGGGGGTGGCCGTGGCGAAGTCCCACTCGTTGTAGGCGAAGTTGTCGCCCGTCACGTAGGGCCAGCCGGAGTTGTGCGGGTCGTCGAGGGAGACGACGTTCCACTCCACGAGACCCATGGGCCCACGGTTGTTCGCCTCGGCGACGGCGCGCGAGGCGTCCGGGCCGTAGTCGCCCCACGAGAGCGTGTTCGACGCGGGGTCGACGTCGATGCGGAACGGGTTGCGCACGCCCATGACGAAGATCTCGGGGCGCGTCTTGTCGGTCCCGGGCGGGAACAGGTTGCCCTCGGGGATGGTGTACGAGCCGTCGGCCTCGACGTGGATGCGCAGGATCTTGCCGCGCAGGTCGTTGGTGTTCCCGGCGCCGCGACGCGAGTCGAAGCCCGGGTTCATTCCGGGGGCGTCGTTGTTCGGGGCGAAGCCGTTCGCGCCCGGAGTGCCCGCGGGCGTGTTGTCGCCCGTCGAGAGGTAGAGGTTGCCGTCGCCGTCGAAGTCGATGTCGGCGCCGACGTGGCAGCACTGCCCGCGCTGCGTGCCCACGTCGAGGATCTTCTGCTCGGTGGTGAGGTCGAGCTTGTCGCCCGTCCACTGGAACCGTGCCAGGCGGTTGACACCCTTCCACCGGTCCCAGTAGCTCTCGTCCTCGCCGGCGGGCAGCTTCTCCGGGGCGTTGCCCGTGGGGGTGTCCGACACGCCGTCGCCGTCCGCGTCCCGCGGGGCGTAGACGAGGTAGACCCAGCCGTTCGTCTCGAAGTCGGGGTCGATGGCGATGCCCTGGAGCCCGTCCTCCGAGTTGGCGTACACGTCGAGGGTGTTGATCACCTTCGTGACGCCGGTCGACGGGTCGGTGAGGCGGACGTCGCCGTTGCGGGCGGTGTGCAGCACCCGGCTGTCGGGGAGCACCGCCATGTCGATCGGCTCGCCGACGTCCTTGGTGAGCGTGATCTTCTCGTAGTTGGACCAGTCGAGCGCGGCGTCGCCGCCCGGCTCGGCCGCGTGGTCGACGCCGTCGTGCGCGACGGCGGGCGCCGTGGCGGCGCCGATGCCGGTGAGCGCCAGCAGGCCCGCGGTCAGCGCGGCGGTCGCGCGCCGGCTCGGGGCCCTGTTCGCGTGGATATGCTTCATCTGATGCCACTCCTGTGAGGTTCAGTCGCCTGCGAGAGGTCATCCGGACCGGGTCACCCCCGTCGCGCCAACGACGGATCAGGGTGGCCCGGTTCTGTGTCGTTCCTGGTCGGGGGCCTGTCCGGCGCCCTGGGTCTGCCCTCCTCGTCTCGTCGTCGAGCGGAGCCGCCGCACGTCGTCATGCGGGGGTGCGCGTCGCGTCGCGCCTGCTCGGCGCGGGCGACGGTGGAACCGTTGCGCAGGATGAGTCGTTGCCGACCACCTGGTCGTCATCCTACGAGACTTCCGTCGATAGTCAATCAAAAGTTGGGCGCTTGTCGACTGCGACGTGTCGCCGGTCGGCGTGAGGGGGTCGCGCCGCTCAGTCGCGGCGCGTGAACGTCAGCACGGGGCGGCCCGTGCGCGGGTGCGTGAGCACCTCGGTGCGCACCCCGTAGACGGGGTCGAGGACGTCGGGCACGAGGACGTCGCGCACGTCGCCGGCGGCGACCACGCGGCCGCCTGAGAGCAGGACCACGTGGTCGCAGTGCTGGGCGGCGAGCTGCAGGTCGTGCAGGGCGGCGAGCACGGTGACGCCGCGGTCGGCGAGGGCGCGCAGCACGCGCAGCGCGTCGAGCTGGGCCGCGATGTCGAGGTGGTTGGTGGGCTCGTCGAGCAGGATCAGCGCGGGCTCCTGCGCGAGCGCGCGGGCCATCTGCACCCGCTGGCGCTCGCCCCCGGACAGGGTCGTGACCTGGCGGTCCGCGAGCCCCGCGGCGCCGACCTCGTCGAGGGCGCGCAGGGCGGCGGCGCGGTCGGACGCGGAGTCGCCGGCCAGCAGGGAGCGGTGCGGGATGCGTCCGAGCAGGACGGCGTCGAGCACGGTCACGGGCAGGTCGGTGGAGGCCTCCTGCTCGACGAACGCGAGCGTGCGGGCACGGCGGCGCCGCGGCAGGGCGAGCAGGTCCGCCCCGGCGAACGTGACGCGGGGCGCGCCGACGGTGCCGTCGAGCCGTGCGTCCGACGGCGGCTGCACGCCCGCGACGACGCGCAGCAGCGTCGACTTGCCGGACCCGTTCGGACCGAGCAGGCCGCTCACCGCGCCCGGCGGCGCGGTGACGTCCACGCCGTCGAGGATCAGCCGCCCGCCCGTCGCCCACGAGACCCGGGAGGCATCGAGGCCCGCGGCAGGGGAGCCGGGCCCGGCGGCGCGGGCCGCCGCGGCGAGGTCGGCGCCGGCGCTCATGCGATCCTCCGCCCGCGCCACAGCAGCAGGGCGAACACCGGGGCGCCGATCGCGGCGGTGACGATGCCGACCGGCACCTCGCGCGGCGCGAAGACGGTGCGGGCCAGGGTGTCCGCCCAGACGAGGAACGACGCCCCGCACAGCGCGGACAGCGGCAGCAGCAGCCGGTGGCGCGCGCCCGTGAGGAGGCGCACGGCGTGCGGCAGGATGAGGCCGACGAAGCCGATCGACCCGGACTGCGAGACCAGAGCGCCCGTCAGCAGGGCGACGCCCACCAGCAGCAGCCAGCGCACCCGCGCCACCGGCACGCCGAGCGCGGCGGCGGCGGTGTCGCCGAAGGTGAACGCGTCGAGGACGGACCCCGTCGAGGCGAGCAGCGTGCCGAGCACCAGCACGGCCACGCCCGTGATCGCCACCGACGTCCACGTGGCCCCGGCCACCGAGCCCATCAGCCAGGACAGGATCTCGCGGTACGAGTCGCCGGTGGCCGACCAGAAGATGACGAAGCTCGTCGCGGCGGCGGCGAGCTGGCTCACCGCGAGCCCGGCCAGGACGGTGCGCGTCGGCGTGATCGTGCCGATCGCCCCGGCGAGCCCGAGGGCGGCGGCCAGCGCCGCGACCGCGCCGCCGAACGCCGCGACCGGAAGCAGCACGGTCAGCCCCGCCACGAGGACGAGGACCGCGCCGAGGGAGGCGCCGGACGACAGCCCCAGCAGGTACGGGTCGGCCAGCGGGTTGCGCGTGAGGGACTGCATGACGACGCCGCACACGGCGAGTCCGGAGCCCACGGCCGCCGCGGTGAGGACACGCGGCAGGCGCAGCTCCCAGACCATGCCGTCGGGCAGCGCGCCCAGCGGCTCCAGGCCGAGGGCGCCACCGAGGCCGAGGTGCGTGGCGATCGCGCGCCACACGTCCGCGACGGACAGGTCGGCCGGCCCGATCGTCACCGTCACGAGAACGGTCCCCACCAGCACGACGGCGGCCGCGGGCAGCCACCACACGGCGCCGCGGCGCGCGCCCGGGTGCCCGTTCTCGGGGGCCGGTGGCGCGGGGCGCGCGTCGGGCCGGGCCTGGACGGTCACAGGTCGAGGCCCGCCAGCTGGTCGGCGAGGTCCACGACGGCGTCCACGTTGCGCACCCCGGCCTCCGACTCCGGGAACGGCACCGTGAGGTAGCGGCCCTCGCGCACGGCCGTCAGCCGCGCCGTGGCGGGGTTGGACTCCAGCCGCTCGATCTTCTGCTCGGCGCTGTTCCAGGTCGCGTCGACGAGCACGATGACGTCCGGGTCGGCCTCGATGGCCTGCTCCCACGAGAACGACGTCCACGTGTCGTGCACGTCGCCCGCGACGTTCTCGAGGCCGACGGCGTCCATGATCATCTGCGGGGCTCCGATCCCGGCGCCGACGTAGGGGATGTCGTCGCCGGAGGAGTACCAGAGGGCGTCCAGGCCGCGGTCGTCGGGCGTCACGGACGCGAGGGTGTCCCGCTGGGCGGCGACGAGGTCGGCGGCGGCGTCCGGGACGTCGAAGATCTCGCCCACTTCGTCGATCTCCGCGAAGACGTCGTCGAACGTCAGCGGGTCGGGCATGGCCTCCGGGGACTTGCAGGCGGCGGGGGAGACGTAGGTCGCGACGCCCAGCTTCGCGAGGGTGTCGCGGTCGCCTGCGCCGTCGGCGGTGAGGTTGGACTCCCAGCCGGCGTACACGAGGTCGGGCTCCAGGCCGAGCACGGCCTCGGTGCCGGGCACCTGGTCGGACATCGGCGCAGCGACGGCGGGCGCGTCGGCGGCGGCGCCTGCGAGGGAGTCGGGCACCGGGCCGTCGAGGAACGCCGAACCGACGATGCGGTCGCCCAGGCCGAGCGCCAGCAGCATCTCGGTGGTGCTCGACTTGATCGTCACGACCCGCTGCGGCACGGCGTCGACGGTGGTCTGCGTGTCGCAGTTGTCGAGGGTGAGCGGGTAGGCGGTCCCCCCGGTGGACGCGCCGCTCGGGGCGGCCGAGGACGCGGCGTCGGCGGGATCCTGGGCGCAGCCCGCGAGGGCGACGAGGGACAGGGCGGTGAGCAGCACGGTGGGGACGACGGCGGGCACGGCGGGAAGGGGGCGGCGAGGCACGCGGGGGGCTCCAGGATCACGGGTCGGGGATGTCGTGGGGCGGTCAAGGTCCAGGACGGCGCGTCATCTCGCGCCGGTGGAACCGCGGCCCACGGCCCGGGTCGCGCCGACGGGCCAGAGTCGGGCCCGTGATCCGGCGTCGAGCCTAGTACGCCCGCGGCCGGTCGTGCTCTCGCCCACCGGACGTCGACGTAGTAGCCGATGTCGCATCTCGCGCCAGAAGCGACATCGGGGACTACGTCGACGTGCGGCCGGGGTCACGTCCGGCCTGCGTGCGGGGCGTTACGCTCCGGCGTCATGACCAGTCGCGTGCAGGACGCCATCTCGTGGCGGCGGCCGCGACGCCGGCGTCGCGGCGCACGGGAGAGCGCGGGCGCGGCGACAGGCCTCGTCCGCAGCGCCGTCGACCTCGCGCTGTCGATCGCGAACGGCTCCGCCCCGGCCGGCGAGGTCTCCGGGTTCGGGACGGACGAGCCGCGCGTGCCCCGCGACCCCGCGCAGCCTGTCGCAGAGCTCCCGTGCGTCGTCGTCGGCGGCACCGCGCCGTGGGCCGCCGCACCGGGGGAGGACCGACCGCGCCTGTGGGCGACGGCCCCGCGGTTCTGGGTCGAGCTGCCCGGGGCCGGCGGCGAGGTCGAGGTCGACCGCGCGACGCTCGCGCTGCGCTCGTTCGCCGTCGCGCCGGGGCAGGAGGGGCCCGTCACGCTCGACACCCGCTGCCAGGCGACCGTGGCGGGACCGGGGCTCGAGCTCGTGCTGGAGGGATCGTGGCTCGCCGTCGCGTGGCTCGGGCACCTCGCCCGCTGGCCGGACCCCGGCCCGCCGGCCGGACGGTGAAGTCCCGACGGTGAGTTCTGACGAACCTGCAATCTTTGCGCGGGCCCGGACGACGGGTGGGACGCTGAGGACATGAGCAGGACGTCGCGGCGGCAGCCCGCCGCCAGGCCCGCGGACCCCGGCGACCCGGCGGGCTGGGCGCTCGAGACCTGGGTCCCGCCCGAGCCGCGGCGGCGCGACGGGTGGTGGGCGGCGCTCGCGGGGGTGGTCGCGACGGCGGCCGGCCTGGCGGTGGCGGAGCTGGTCGCGGCGGTCGTCGACCCGTCGTCCAGCCCGGTCCTCGCCGTCGGCGGCGCGGTGGTCGACGGCGTGCCCGGCTGGCTCAAGGACCTCGCCGTCTCCTGGTTCGGCACCGCGGACAAAGCCGTGCTGCTCGCGACGATGGGCGTCGTGGCGCTCGCGGGCGCCGCGTTCGCCGGGTTCCTGCAGCGCCGGCGCCCGCCGTGGGGCGCCGTCCTGGTGGGCGCGGTGGGCGCGGCCGCCGCCGTCGTGGCCGCGGGCCGCCCGGGCGCGAGCGTCGTGTGGGCGCTGCCGAGCCTGGTCGGCGTCGTGGTGGCGGTCGTGGTGCTGAACGCGTTGCTCAGCCGCGTCGAGATCTGGTTCGCCGAGGACGAGCGGCCCGGCGCGGACTGGCGCGAGGCGATCGACCGGCGGCGGTTCCTGCAGTGGACCGGCGTGGCGGCCGCGGGGGCCGTCCTCGCGCTCGGGGCGTCGCGCGTCGTGTCCGCGGGGAGCCGCGTCGTGACGGCGGCGCGCGAGGCGGTCCGGCTGCCCCGCGCCGCGACGACCGCGCCTCCGCTCCCGGCCGGCGTGGACTTCGGCGGCCCCGGGGCCGTCCCGGGCCTGTCCCCGTACGTGACGCCGAACGCGGAGTTCTACCGGATCGACACCGCGCTGATCGTGCCGCAGGTGGACCCGGGGGACTGGTCCCTGACCGTGACGGGCCTGGTCGACGAGCCGTTCACGATCACCTGGGACGACCTGCTGGCCCTGCCGCTGGAGGAGCACGACGTCACGCTGACGTGCGTCTCCAACGAGGTGGGGGCCGGCCTCGTGGGGAACGCGCGCTGGCTCGGCTACCC
The DNA here is from genome assembly GCF_053608125.1 of Isoptericola sp. NPDC055063. Lineage (NCBI taxonomy): Bacteria > Bacillati > Actinomycetota > Actinomycetes > Micrococcales > Promicromonosporaceae > Isoptericola > Isoptericola sp. NPDC055063. Next base: position 113,536 of record NZ_JBSGUW010000006.1, read on the forward strand.
GGTGCGCGAGCTGCTGGCGCGGGCGAAGCCGCAGGCGGGCGCGGACATGGTGCTCTCGCGCAGCACGGACGGCTTCACCGCCGGCACGCCGCTGGAGGTGCTGCAGGACGCCGGCCGGGCGAGCCTGCTCGCCGTCGGGATGAACGGCGAGCCCCTGCCGACCGAGCACGGCTTCCCCGCGCGGCTCGTGGTGCCCGGCCTGTACGGGTACGTGTCGGCCACCAAGTGGGTCACCGAGCTCAAGGTCACCACCTTCGCCGCCGACCAGGGCTACTGGACCCCGCGCGGCTGGTCCGCGCTGGGGCCGATCAAGCTGTCCTCGCGCATCGACGTCCCCCGACCGGGCGACGACCTGCCCGCCGGCGCGGTGACGGTCGCGGGGGTGGCGTGGGCGCAGCACACCGGCATCGCGCGCGTCGAGGTGCGGGTCGACGACGGCGCGTGGCAGGAGGCCGAGCTCGCGCCCGTCGTCGGCCCGGACACCTGGCGGCAGTGGCGCCTCGACTGGGCCGCGACGAAGGGCGACCACTCCGTGACGGTCCGCGCGACCGACGCCGACGGGAACGTGCAGGTCGAGGCGGAGGCGCCCCCCGCGCCCGACGGCGCGACGGGCTGGCAGACCATCCCGCTGACGATCACCTGACCCCGGGGTTCCCCGGAGGCTCAGGGGGTGAGCGCCGTGCGGTCCCAGCGGGCCAGGTCGGCGTCCACCTCGGCGCGGTGGAGGTCGCGGAACGTCTCTCCCGTGAGCTCGACGGACTCGATCCGGTCGTCGCGGAACCCGCGCACCCCGCCCCCCGGCCGTGCCCAGCCGACGAGGTACCAGCGGCCGTCGCCGTGCAGCAGCCGCAGGGGCTCCACCTCGCGGTCCTTGCCCCGGTACCGCAGGCGGAGCACCTGGCGACCCGCGACGGCGGCCGGCAGCCGGCCGAGCCGGCCGCGGTCCTCGGGCGCGCCCACGGCACCTTCTGCGCCCACCGTGTCGACGGGGACGATCCCGGCCGACACGGCCGCCCGCACGGGCTCGGGAGCCCCGGCCAGCACGCGGTCCCGCGCCCGGCGGGCCGCGCGGTCGAACGGTGAACCGGCGAGCAGCCCGAGCGCCACGGCGACGGCGAGCGCCTCGTCGGCGCGGAGGTGGAGCGGCGGCAGCGAGTAGTCCGCGAGGACGGAGTACCCGCCGGCACGTCCCTCGACCCCGTACACGGGCACGCCGGCGGCCCGCAGCGCGGCCAGGTCCCGCTCGATCGTCCGCGTCGAGACGCCCAGCTCCGCGGCCAGCCGCGCCGCCGTCACCGGCCGTGGCGCCCGCGCCCGCAGATGGTCGAGGACGGCGTGCAGCCGCTCGGTCCGTGTCACGGGTCCAGGCTGCCCGGGGCCGGTGACATCAGTCGGTCAGGTCGTGGTCAGCGGCGACGGGCCGCCGCGCGGTCACGGACCAGACCCGGCGCGCGCGCCCGTCGGCGGCGAGGTCCAGCAGGTCGATCCCGCCGACGTGCAGGCCGGCGGCGTCATCGTCGGCCGCCCACACGGCCGTGGCGTGCCCGGGACCCGACCGGGCGAGCACCGTGGCGTAGCAGAGCCCGCCCCGCCCGGCGCGGAAGGCGCCGACGAACGCCGCCAGGGCGTCGGGCCCGCGCCCGTCGTCGGCCGGTGCGAGAGCAGGGTCTCCGAAGCGGATCGTGAAGTCGTCGGTGGCGAGGGTCGGCGCGAGGCCGAGGTCGCCGTTCCAGAGGCGCGCCCAGCCGTCGAGCAGGTCGGTGACGGTCAGCGATGTCGTGGTGGTCATGACGCCACGGTCGCGGGGTACGGCGACAGCGGTGTGTCGGTGTTCCTCGGACCCGGGCGCCCGCCGTCACCGTCCTCGGCGGGTGGGCCGGGGGAGGTCGGCGCGCACTCCCCGGAGCGTCCACAGCCCGTAGGCGGCGAGCGCCGGCTTCAGCGCGAGCCACTCGCCCCAGCGGTGGTCGTCGGCGCGGGTCAGCCGACCGGCCAGGTCGGGCCGCTGCCGCCGCACGTAGACGCGCGCCTTGAGGGCGTGGGCGGGCTGGGACACGATCGTGATGCGGTCGGCGCCCTCGACCAGCGGGAGCACGCGGGCGACGTTCTCCCACGTCGTGCGGCTCTCCTCCTCGAGCACGAGGGGCCCGTCGTAGCCCAGGACGGCGACGGCGTGCGCGGCCAGCACGCTCGCCTCCGACCGGCCGCCGGTGGTGGCGCCGCCGCTGAGCACGAGGATCGACCGTGCGGCCGGGTCGATCGACCGGAGCCCGGCGCGGACCCGCCATCGGTTCACGGCGTTGGCCGCGGGGCCGGGGTTGCGGAAGCCCAGCACGACGACGGCCTGCGTCCCCTCGGACGGGCTCGCCTCGGCGACGAGCGCGCGCGACCAGCGCCGGTTGAGCCACTCGCCCGCCACGAGCGCGGCGACGCACGAGGCGACGGTCCCGGAGACGGCGAGGAACGGTCCGCGGCGCATGCAGGCGAGGCTATCCCGCGGCTCCCGCCCCCGGGACCAGGTCCGGGCCGCTGCACCAGGCGGTCAGAGCGGCGCGCCGAGCAGGGTCGCGACGAGGCCCAGGGCGGCGCAGACGCCGAGGGTGCGCAGCACGGACCAGCGTGCGACGAAGAGCAGGCCGGTCGCGGCGACGGCGATGGCGACGGCGACCGGTTGGACGGCGGTGAGGTCCGGGACCTCGAGGTGGAGCGGCCCGGCGGTCCAGGTGGTCGAGGTGGCGAAGAGGGTGTGGGTGGCGAAGTAGAGGGCGAGGTTGGCGATGACCCCGACCACGGCGGCGGTGATCGCGGCGAGGGCTGCGCCGAGGGCCTGGTTGCCGCGCAGCTTCTCGACGTAGGGCGCGCCGAGGAAGATGAACAGGAACGAGGGGACGAAGGTGACCCAGGTGGTCAGCAGGGCGCCGATCGTGGCGGCGACCCAGGGGTCGAGGTCGCCGGGGTTGCGGTAGGCGCCGAGGAAGGCGACGAACTGGACGACCATGATGAGGGGCCCCGGTGTGGTCTCGGCGAGGGCGAGGCCCTTGGTCATCTCGGTGGGGGTGACCCAGGCATAGGTCTCGACGGCGCGTTGGGCGACGTAGGCCAGGACGGCGTACGCGCCGCCGAAGGTGACCAGCGCGGTGCCGGAGAAGAACACGCCCTGCTGGGTCAGGCTGCTGCCCACGCCGGTGGCGAGGGCGACCACGACCACGGGGACGGACCAGGCGAGCAGCCCGACGACCAGCACGCGCAGTGCCCGCCGTCCCGAGGGTCGCTCGGCGTGCAGGGCGTCGTCGGGGATGAGCGGCGCGGGACCGTCGTCGGGGGTGGCGGGACGCCGCACCGTGATCAGGTCGGGTGCGTACCGGTGCACGAGCCAGCCCAGGATCCCTGCTCCGAGGATCACGAGCGGGAACGGCACCGCGAAGAGGGTCAGGGCGACGAACGCGGCGACGGCGAGCGCGATCAGTGCGGGGCTGGTCAGGGCCCGTCTCCCGACGCGGGTCACGGCCTGCACGACGATCGCGAGAACGGCGGGGGCCAGTCCGGCGAAGATGCCGGTCACGAGCGGGGTGTCGCCGAACGCGACGTAGATCGCGGACAGCGCGAGCAGGCACAGCATGCCGGGCAGGACGAAGAAGATCCCGGCGACGAAGCCGCCGCGCAGCCCGTTGAGGAGCCACCCGGTGTAGACGGCGAGCTGCTGGGCCTCGGGCCCGGGCAGGAGCATGCAGTAGTTCAGGGCGTGCAGGAAGCGGCCCTGGCCGATCCAGCGCTTGTCGTCGACGAGGGTGCGCTGCATGACGGCGATCTGCCCGGCCGGGCCACCGAACGTCTGCCAGGAGATCGCGAACCAGGTCCGCACCGCGGTACGGAACGGGACGAGATCGCGCTGCGCGGCGACCGACCCCGAGGGGTCGGGCCTGCCCGTGGGGTGCTCGTGCACGGCGATCCTCGGTGGTCGCGCTCAGGCCGGTTCGTGGCCGAGCAGGTAGGAGCGGCGGAAGTACTCGTACAGCGCGTCGAAGAGGGGTCCGGCGACGGCGAGGGTCGCCTCGTCGTCGCCGGTCATCGACAGCCCGCGCAGGATCGCGTCGAGGCCGGGCGCCTCGGGGGCGTCGAAGCGGTCGTCGTCGAGGTCGGCCTCGTGCACGATCTGCCCGATCCGTGCCAGGACCGGGTCGGTCAGCTCGTACCGCTCGAGGAAGGTCTCGAAGCTGCAGCGCGCCCCGTGATGCCCCAGCTCGACGCCGCGCATGTCGAACGCGGTGGCGTCGGCCGGGACGTCGGCGGCGTCGCTGACGAACACGAACTCGGCGTGCTCGTCGATGAAGCGTCGGATCAGCCACGCGCACGCCGCGCGGTCGATGTGCACCCCGGCGCGGGTCGCCCACCTCATCGCGTCCTCCCGGCAGGCGCGTCCTCGTGGCGGGCGACCAGGTTCTCCAGGTCGCGCAGCGCAGCACTGGCGGCGTCGCGCTCGGCCGCGGGGAAGAAGTCGCGGCGCGTCACCTGCCGGCTCGTGCGCCGTAGCCGGGCCAGGGTGCTGCGCTGCTCGCTCGGCGTCGACGCGAGGGCCGTGCGGGCGGACTCGGCGAGCGCCGTCCACTCGGTGGCGCGGTCCGCGGCCATCGCCGCGGCAAGGTCGCGCTCATGTGCGGCGGTCGACGGGCGGGCCAGCCACACGCTCGACGTGCCGCCGCGCTCCGCGACCTCCTCGGCCACCCACTCCAGCTGCTCCCGCGTGCGGGCGTCCGCGGGCAGCGCCACCAGGCCGTCGGAGACCTGGGCCACCCCCAGTCGCTTCAGCCTGCGCCACAGGGCCACCCGCGGCGCCGACGGCTCGCGGGGCAGCCGGTAGCTCAGCAGCACCCATTCCCCACCCACGGCAGGAATGTAACCGTGGTTACACGACCGCCACCACCCTGCGCCCGAACCGGCTTGCGCGCCTGGCTACCATGGACGCACAGGCGTCGACCCGGCCATCACCGGCGAGCCTCCGGAAGAACCGAGCGCACACGCACTCTCAGTAGAACCGGACGGGTAGGCCCGTGACAGCCGTGAACGAGCGGCGGGCGCCGGCACCAGCGGCGCCCGCAAGCGGGGTGGTACCGCGGTGTCCGCGCCTTCGGGCGGGGGCGTCGTCCTCGCACGGCAGCACCAGGTCGTCGACCAGGCGACCCGTACCACCGCCCGCCCGTTCCCAGGAGCCCACCCATGGCCTACCCGCAGCACCGCTCGTCCGAGAAGTCCGACCAGCCAGGCGCGGCGTTCGGCATCGCCGGCGTCCCCGCCTCCCCGGACCTGCCGGCGCTGGAGCGCGAGGTCCTCGACTTCTGGGCCGCCGACGACACGTTCCGCGCGTCCGTGGCGAAGAACCCGGCGGGGGAGAACGGCAGCAACGAGTTCGTCTTCTACGACGGTCCCCCGTTCGCCAACGGCCTGCCGCACTACGGCCACCTGCTCACCGGCTACGCGAAGGACGTCGTCCCGCGCTACCAGACCATGCGCGGCAAGCACGTGGAGCGCCGGTTCGGCTGGGACACGCACGGCCTGCCCGCCGAGCTCGAGGCGATGAGCCAGCTCGGCATCAAGACCAAGGACGAGATCCTCGAGCTGGGCATCGAGAAGTTCAACGCGGCCTGCCGCTCGTCGGTGCTGAAGTACACGACCGAGTGGCGCGACTACGTCACCCGCCAGGCGCGCTGGGTCGACTTCGACCACGACTACAAGACGCTCAACGTCACCTACATGGAGTCGGTGCTGTGGGGCTTCAAGAAGCTCTACGACGCCGGCCTCGTGTACGAGGACTTCCGCGTGCTGCCGTACTGCTGGAACGACCAGACGCCGCTCTCGAACCACGAGCTGCGCATGGACGACGACGTCTACCAGACGCGCCAGGACCCGGCCGTGACCGTCGGCTTCGACGTCGCGACCGTGCCCGCCGGCCAGGACGTCGTGCGCCCGGGCGACAAGCTCCTCATCTGGACGACGACGCCGTGGACGCTCCCGTCCAACCTGCTCGTCATGGTCGGCACCGAGATCGAGTACGTCGTCGTCGAGTCCTCGTTCACGGGGACCCCGCAGCGCTACGTCCTCGCCGAGGCGCGCGTGGACGCGTACGCCCGCGAGCTGACCGACGAGGGCGAGGACGCCCCGCGCGTCGTCGGGCGCCTCACCGGCCGCGAGCTGCTGCAGACCTCCTACGTGCCGCCGTTCTCCTACTACGAGGGGCGCGAGCGCGCGCACCGCGTGGTCGAGGCGGACTTCGTCACGACGACGGACGGCACCGGCCTGGTGCACAGCGCCGGCGCGTTCGGCGAGGACGACAAGGTCGTCTGCGACCGCGAGGGCGTCGCCTCCGTCATGCCCGTGCGGGCGGACGGCACGTTCACTCACCCGGTCGACGAGTACGCCGGGCTGCAGGTCTTCGACGCGAACCTGCCGATCATCGACCACCTCAAGGCGCGCACGCGCGGCGAGGCGGACGCCGGCTCGGTGACCGCCGGCACGGTGCTGCTGCGCCGCGAGTCGTACGCCCACTCCTACCCGCACTGCTGGCGCTGCCGGCAGCCGCTGATGTACATGGGCGTCTCCTCGTGGTTCGTCGAGGTGACGAAGTTCAAGGACCGCATGGTCGAGCTCAACCAGGAGATCTCCTGGACGCCGGAGCACATCAAGGACGGCCAGTTCGGCAAGTGGCTCGCGAACGCCCGCGACTGGTCGCTGAGCCGCAACCGGTTCTGGGGCTCCCCGGTGCCGGTGTGGAAGAGCGACGACCCGGCGCACCCGCGCATCGACGTGTACGGGTCGCTGGAGGAGATCGAGCGCGACTTCGGCCGCCTGCCGCTCGGCCCCGACGGCGAGCCGGACCTGCACCGCCCGTTCGTCGACGAGCTCACCCGCCCCAACCCCGACGACCCGACCGGGAAGTCCACGATGCGCCGCGTCGAGGACGTCATGGACGTGTGGATGGACTCCGGCTCCATGCCGTACGCCCAGGTGCACTACCCGTTCGAGAACGCGGACTGGTTCGAGCACCACTACCCGGGCGACTTCATCGTCGAGTACATCGGTCAGACCCGCGGCTGGTTCTACCTGCTGCACGTCCTCGCCACGGCGCTCTTCGACCGCCCCGCCTTCCGCACCGCCGTCTCCCACGGCATCGTGCTGGGCTCCGACGGCCGCAAGATGAGCAAGTCGCTGCGCAACTACCCGGACGTCTCCGAGGTGTTCGACCGCGACGGCTCCGACGCGATGCGCTGGTTCCTCATGGCCAGCCCGATCCTGCGCGGCGGCAACCTCGTCGTGACGGAGGAGGGCATCCGCGACTCCGTGCGCCAGGTGCTGCTGCCGCTGTGGAGCACCTACTACTTCTTCACCCTGTACGCGAACAGCGCGACCGGATCGGAGGGGGACGGTGCCGGCTACACGGCGAAGCCCGTGACGGCCGACCGCGTCGCGGGGCTGCCGGCCCTCGACCGGTACCTGCTGGCGCGCACGCACGACCTCGTCGCCATGGTCACGGCGCAGCTCGACGCCTACGACATCTCCGGGGCCTGCGAGTCGGTGCGCGAGCACCTCGACGTCCTCACCAACTGGTACGTGCGCACCCAGCGGGACCGGTTCTGGGCCGAGGACGCCGACGCGTTCGACACGCTGTACACCGCCCTCGAGACGCTGACCCGCGTCATGGCGCCGCTGGCGCCGCTGCTCACCGAGGAGGTCTGGCGCGGCCTCACCGGCGGTCGGTCCGTGCACCTCACGGACTGGCCCTCGGCCGACGGCGTCGTGGACGCAGCCCTCGTGCGCGATGACGAGCTCGTCGCCGCGATGGACGAGGTGCGTGCCGTGGTGTCCAGCGCCCTCGCGCTGCGCAAGGCGCACCAGCTGCGCGTGCGCCAGCCGCTGGCGCGCCTCACCGTCGCCGTGCCCGACCCGGCGGCGCTCGCCGACTACGCGGGGCTGCTGGCCACGGAGCTCAACGTCAAGGCGGTGGACCTCGTCGAGGCCGACGGCGCGGCGTCCGAGCGGTTCGGCATCACCGAGCGCCTCGCGGTCAACGCCCGCGCGGCGGGTCCGCGCCTGGGCCGCGGCGTCCAGGCCGTCATCAGGGCCGCGAAGTCCGGCGCGTGGCGGCGGGACGACGACGGCACCGTCGTCGTGACCACGGACGCGGGCGACGAGCCGCTGCTCGAGCCCGAGTACGAGCTGACGACGGTCGTGGCGGAGGGCGCCGGCGGCGAGGTCGCGGCGAGCGTGCTGCCCGGGGGCGGGTTCGTCGTCCTCGACCTTGCGCTCGACGACGCGCTGCGCGCCGAGGGCTACGCCCGCGACGTCATCCGCGACGTCCAGGACGCCCGCAAGGCCGCCGGCCTCGAGGTCGGCGACCGCATCGTGCTGGAGCTCGACGTCCCGGCCGAGCACGTCGCGGCCGTGGAGGCCCATCGGGACCTCATCGCCCGCGAGACGCTTGCCCTCGACCTCGCCGTGGCGGCAGGCGACGGCGAGCGCGCGGTGCGCGTGAGCAAGCAGGAGTCGCCGGCCGGCTGAGTGGCCCGCCCGGCCGTCAGGACCCTTCCTGGGGGGGGGGGGGGGGAGGGCCGGGGGGGGGGGGGGTTTTTTTGGGGGGGGGGTGTGGGGGGGGGCGGGCTCTCCCCCCCCCCCTCGACCGCTGTCCCGGAGGTTTCCCATGAGCTCGCTGCCTGAGCCGATCCACGC
>NZ_JBSGUW010000006.1:122263-151468 GCF_053608125.1 Isoptericola sp. NPDC055063
TGCCTCCATCCGCCCGAGAGCCCCCGGTTATCGGGAGCAGCCAGAACCCCCCGTCCTGCGGCTTGCCCCCCCTGCCCGCCAGGCCCCTCCCGGCGCGGGGTCGAGAAACGCCTCGACCTCGCGCAGGAACGTCTCCGGGTGCCTCGGGTGCACCAGGTGGCCGCCGGGCAGGGTGACGAACCGCGCATCGGGCAGCAGGGCAGCCATCCGTGCCATCGCGTCCTGCGGCAGGTGGCTGTCGGGGCCGCCGCCGATCACCAGGGTCGGCGCGGTGACGGCGGCCAGGGCCGCCACCAGGCCGGGGGCGGGGGCGTTGAGCTCGGCCAGCACCGCCGGGCGGATCCTGCGCTCGTAGAACGACGCGTCGTCCGCGAACCGCTCCGGCACGGGCAGGCCGAGCGGCTCCGGGGGAGGGACCTCCTCCAGCACGAGCGCGGCGACGAGGCCGGGCCGCTCCTGCGCCACCAGCAGCCCGACCAGCCCGCCCAGCGAGTGCCCGATCAGCACCACCCGGTCCAGGGCGAGATCGTCGAGCAGCAGGAGCACGTCGTCGCGCAGCGCGGTCACGGAGCCGGCGCCGACGGCCGGGCTGCGGCCTGCGCCGCGCAGGTCGGGCACCACCACGGTGGCACGTTGCGCGAGCGCGGCGACGAACGGGTCCCACGTGCTGCCGTCGCCGCCCCCGCCGTGCAGCAGCACGAGCGGTGGGGCCGTCGACCCCGGTGGGCCCTGGACGGCGTGGTGGGCGAGGCGGACGGGAGCGTCGTCGGTGGCCATCGAGACGACCGTAGCCCTGGCCGACGACAGCCCCGGGCGACGACGCGGCGCGGCGGCAGGCCCGAGGGCTAGCCTGGGAGCCCCGGCGCGCCGGCGCCGGCACCCGCGAGGAGTCCCCGCCATGGACGCGACACCCGCCCCCGACGACCGCCCCCCGTTCGTGCCGCCGCGCTGGTTCGTGCGCTCGGCGTGGGCGTTCCAGCGCGGGGGCTACCGGCTCACCGGCGGGCGGTGGCCGCTGCGCCGGCCGACCCCCGGCGGCAAGTTCGGCATGCTGCGCCTGCGCGTCGTCGGGCGGCGCAGCGGTCAGGAGCGCGCCGTGATCCTCGGGTACGTGGAGGACGAGGGCCGGTACGTCACGCTCGCGATGAACGGCTGGGGCGACCCGCCGCCCGCATGGTGGCTGAACCTGCGCGCCCACCCTGACGCGGACGTGGACACGGTCGACGGCGCGCGGCCCGTCCGCGCCGCGGAGGCGCAGGGCCCGGAGCGCGACCGGCTGTGGGCCCTCGTCGGGCGCCACCAGGGGTGGGGCGACGTCGACCGGTTCGCCGCGCACCGCGCCGGCGAGACGCCGGTGGTGGTGCTCGCACCGCGCTGACGGGGCGGTCGTCGGCACCCGACGGTCGGGCGCGCAGCGCCTATCCTTCGGTGGTGACCCCCGACGCTGAGAACAAGCCCTCGACCGCCGACCGCAAGGCCAAGGCCGCCGAGCGTCAGGCCGCCCGTGCGGCGGCGGAGGACGCCGTGGCGCAGGAGTCGTTGCGCGAGGTCTACGCGGAGATCATGTCGCGAGCGCCGGAGCACGACATCGACCCGACGCTCGACCGCGTCCGGCGGGTGCTCGAGCTGCTCGGCGACCCGCAGCTCGCGTTCCGCTCGATCCACCTCACCGGCACCAACGGCAAGTCGTCGACGGCGCGCATGACGGAGCGGCTCGTGCGCGAGCACGGGCTGCGCACCGGCCTGTTCACGTCGCCCCACCTGACCAGCGTCACCGAGCGCATCCAGGTGGACGGCGAGCCGTTGAGCGCCGCCCGGTTCGTCGAGGTCTGGGAGGACGTCGCGCCCTACATCGGGGTCGTCGACCGCGAGTCGCAGGCCGAGGGCGGGCCCCGCCTGAGCTTCTTCGAGGTCCTCACGGTGATGGCGGTCGCGGCCTTCGCGGACGCCCCGGTGGACGTCGCGGTGATCGAGGTCGGCATGGGCGGGCGTTGGGACTCCACCAACGTCGTCGACGGCGAGGTCGCCGTGATCACGCCGGTCGGCATCGACCACGAGCGCTGGCTCGGCTCCACGCTCGCCGAGATCGCGACCGAGAAGTCCGGCATCGTCAAGGACGGCGCCACGGTGGTCAGCGCCGCGCAGGAGCCGGTCGTCGAGGACATCCTGCGCGAGCGTGCCGCCGCCGTCTCCGCCCACCTGCTGCGCGAGGACCTGGAGCTCGAGGTCGCCGGCCGCCGCGTCGCCGTCGGCGGGCAGCTCGTGGACCTGCGCACGCCCGCCGGGCTCTACACCGAGGTGCTGGTGCCGCTGCACGGCGAGCACCAGGCCCACAACGCGCTGCTCGCCCTGGCCGCCGTCGAGGCGTTCCTCGGCGGGCGCGCGCTCGACGGGGGCGTGGTGGAGACCGCGTTCGCCGACGTCGTCGTGCCCGGGCGCCTCGAGGTGGTGCGCTCCAGCCCGACCGTCCTGGTCGACGCGGCGCACAACCCGCACGGCGCGCAGGCGCTGGTCGACGCGCTGGACGAGGAGTTCGACCTGCCGCGGCTGGTCGGCGTCGTCGCCGTCATGGCGGACAAAGACGTGGAGGGCCTGCTCGCCACCCTCGAGCCCGCGATCACCGAGCTGGTGCTGACCCGCAACTCCTCTGACCGTTCCGCCGACCCCGAGGACCTGGCCGAGGTGGCGCGCGAGATCTTCGGCGAGGACCGGGTACGCACGGCCGCGCGGCTCGACGAGGCGCTGGCGGTCGCGGCGGACCTCGCCGAGAGCGGCGACCAGGTGGGCGTCGGCACCGGCCGCGGCGTGCTCGTCACGGGGTCGGTCATCACGGTCGCGGACGCGCGGATCCTGCTGGGACGCGGCTGACCGGGACGCCCCCGCGAGCGGGCACGATCACCCGAGCGGCGGCCGGCCAGGGTGCTGCGTGGCGTCGTCGCCGGGTGTTGGATGGGGGCACAGGCCGCCGACGGTGCGTGGCAGCCGTGAGCCGAGGAGGCAGGACATGAAGAAGTTGCTCGACGACCCCGCGGACGCGGTCACCGACTCGCTCGCGGGCTTCGCCCTCGCGCACGCCGACCTGGTCGACGTGCACACGGAGCCCGTCTACGTGTCGCGTGCGGGCGGTCCGGTGGCGGGCAAGGTGGGCCTGGTCAGCGGCGGCGGGTCGGGCCACGAGCCTCTGCACGCCGGGTTCGTGGGCGACGGGATGCTCGACGCGGCGGTCCCGGGCGCGGTGTTCACCTCGCCGACGCCGGACCAGATCGTCCCGGCGATCCTGGGCGCGGACTCCGGCGCCGGCGTCGTCGCCATCGTGAAGAACTACACGGGCGACGTGCTCAACTTCGAGACCGCGGTGGAGCTCGTCGAGGCCGAGGGCTCGCAGATCACGACGATCCTCGTGAACGACGACGTCGCGGTCGAGGACTCCCTGTACACCGCGGGCCGGCGCGGCGTGGCCGGCACCGTGTGCGTGGAGAAGATCGCCGGCGCGGCCGCCGCGCGCGGCGACGACCTCGGCGCGGTCACGGAGGTCGCGGGCCGTGTGGTCGCGAACGTGCGGAGCATGGGCGTGGCCCTGAGCGCCTGCACCGTGCCGCACGTCGGCAAGCCCTCCTTCGACCTGCCCGACGACGAGGTGGAGATCGGCATCGGCATCCACGGCGAGCCGGGCCGCCACCGCATCCCGTTCTCCGGCGCCACCGAGATCACGCGCAGCCTGCTGGACCCCGTCGCCGAGGACCTGCGGCTCGCGGCCGGCGACGACGTGCTGCTGTTCGTCAACGGGATGGGCGGCACGCCGCTGTCCGAGCTGTACGTCGTCTATGGTCGAGCGCGCGGGCTGCTCGAGGAGCGTGGTGTCACCGTCTCCCGGTCGCTCGTGGGCAACTACGTGACGTCCCTGGAGATGCAGGGCGCGTCCATCACGGTGCTGCGGCTGGACGAAGAGCTGCGGGAGCTGTGGGACGCGCCGGTGCGCACGGCGGCGTTGCACTGGTGACGGGCGCCGAGGGGCGCCCCGAGGCGAGGAGGCGTGCGGGCATGGGTCTCGACGTGGCTTGGGCGGAGCGTTGGGTGCGGCGCACCGCCGACGTCGTGGCGGCGGCGAAGGACGAGCTCACCGAGCTCGACCGGCAGATCGGGGACGGCGACCACGGGGAGAACCTGAACCGCGGGTTCCAGGCCGTGGTCGCCAAGCTCGACGAGCCGGGTGCCGCGGAGCGCGCGGAGGTCGGCGACGTGCTCATGCTCGTGGCCACCACGCTCATGTCGAAGGTCGGGGGAGCGTCCGGCCCGCTGTACGGCACGGCGTTCCTGCGCGCGGCGAAGCGCTCCGCACGGCCCAGCGTCGACGAGTCCGGCGTCGTCGTCCTGCTCGACGCCGCGCTCGAGGGCGTGACGTCGCGCGGCAAGGCCCAGGTGGGGGAGAAGACGATGGTCGACGCCCTCGCGCCCGCGGTCGAGGCGGCCACCGCCGCCGCGGACGCGGGGCAGGACCCGGTCGCGGTGCTGCGCGCCGCGGCGGACGCGGCCGACGCCGGAGCGGCCGCGACCGTCCCGCTCGTCGCCACCAAGGGGCGCGCGTCCTACCTCGGCGAGCGCAGCGCCGGGCACGAGGACCCGGGCGCCCGGTCGACGGCGCTGCTGCTGCGCGCCGCGCTCGACGCGGCGCTCGACGGTGCGGCCGACGGCGCCGCCGACGCCGCCGACGCCGCCGACGGCGCGGGCGGCGACCCGGCATGAGCGTCGGGCTGCTGCTCGTCTCCCACTCGGCCCGGCTGGCCGAGGGGGCGGCCGAGCTGGCCCGGGAGATGGCGCCGGACGTGGCCCTCGCCTGCGGGGCGGGGGACGGCGAGGGCGGCCTCGGCACGTCGCTGGAGGTCGTGCAGGAGGCTCTCGGGCGCGTGCTGCCCGGCGTGGACGGCGTCGTGGTGCTGGCCGACCTCGGCTCCGCCGTCCTGACCGTCGAGACCGCGCTGGAGCTCGACGACGACCTCGGCGGCCGGGTGCTCCTGGCCGACGCCCCGTTCGTCGAGGGCGCCGTGGCGGCGGCCGTCGCGGCGCAGCAGGGCGGCGACCTCGCCGCGGTGCTCGCGGCCGCGCGGTCCGCCGGGGCGCCCGCGCCGACGACGCCGGCGGTGTCGGCGGCGCCCGCCGAGCGTGCCGAGGAGGCGCCGGGGGACGTCGTCGCCGCGCGGGTGACGATCCGCAACCCGCTGGGCCTGCACGCGCGCCCGGCCGCGGTGGTGGCGCGCGCCGCGGCGGCGTTCGGCGGCCCGGTGACGCTCCAGGGCGTGGACGCGACGAGCGTGCTGCAGCTCATGGCGCTCGGGACGGCGGCGGGCACCGAGGTGGAGGTGGCGGCCCACGGTCCCGACGCCCGGGACGCGGTCGCGACCGTCGTCGGGCTGATCGAGGGCGGCTTCGGCGAGGTGTGAGCACGCTCACAGGAAATTGCACTTGGTGCAATATTGCAGCGGGTGCATGATTGTCCGGTGACTCCTCCGACCGCCGCCGGCGACCTCGGGCTGCGCGAGCGCAAGAAGCGCGCCCGCTCGGACGCGATCGTCGACGCCGCCCAGCGCCTCGTGCTCGAGCGCGGCCTGGACGCGGTGACGGTGGAGGAGATCGCCGAGGCCGCCCAGATCTCGCCCCGCACGTTCTTCAACTACTTCGAGTCGAAGGACGACGCGGTGCTCGGTCAGGGCGCGTTCGAGCTCAGCGCCGACGTCCGTGAGCCGTTCGCGGCCGGCGGCCCCAGCGGGCGGCTCGTCGCGGACCTCGAGGTGCTCGTGCGCGCGCTGCTCCACGCGTTCTCCGGGCACGGCCAGCACGCCGCGGAGCGGGTGCTGGAGATCCTCCAGCGCGAGCCCCGCCTGCTCAGCCGGCACTTCGCCTGGTTCGAGCGGCACAAGTCCCAGGTCGTCGCGCTGTTCGAGCGACGGCACGAGGCGGCCCCGCTCCCGGCCGACCCCGAGGTGTGCACGTTCGTCGTCTTCGGCGTCGCGCGCGCCGCGATGGACGAGTGGGACCGCACCGGCAGGAAGGGCGACGTGGGCGACCACGTGCCGCTCGTCATCGGCCAGCTCTCCGCGATCCTCACGGCGTGAGCGCCGGGCGCCCCGCGCCCGTCCTGCTCGCCCCGTCCCCGAACCACCCCCCAGCCCCCGTCACTACCCCGGCGCCCCGCGCCACCGATCCGAGGTGTCCCATGAGCCACGCTGCTCCCACCGCGCCGGACAAGCCGCTCGTCGTCCTGACGCAGCGCACCGTCTGGCTGATCTTCGGCGCCCTGATGGCGTCGATGTTCCTGTCCTCCCTCGACCAGACGATCGTCGGCACCGCGATGCCCACCATCGTCGGCGAGCTCAACGGCGTCGAGCACCAGGGGTGGGTCATCACGGCCTACATCCTGGCCGTCGCCATCGGCATGCCGCTGTACGGCAAGTTCGGTGACCTGTACGGGCGGCGCTGGCCGTTCCTCGTCGCGATCGGGCTGTTCACGCTCGCGTCCGCGGGCGCCGGGTTCGCGCAGAACATGCCGGAGCTCGTCGTCTGGCGCGCCGTGCAGGGCCTCGGCGGCGGCGGCCTGATGATCCTGTCGCAGTCGATCATCGCCGACATCGTGCCCGCCTCCGAGCGCGGCAAGTACATGGGCCCCCTCGGCGCCCTCTTCGGCATCTCCGCCGTCCTCGGCCCGCTCCTGGGCGGCTGGCTCACCGAGGGCCCGGGCTGGCGCTGGACCTTCTGGCTGAACATCCCGATCGGCATCATCGCGTTCGCGATCGCGTGGTTCTCGCTCAAGCTGCCCTCGCACCGCTCCTCGCGCCCGGTCGACTGGGCCGGCATCGTGACCATGGCCGTCGCCACCACCGGCATCGTGCTCGTCACCAGCTGGCGGTCGCTGTCGTCCAGCGGCTACGACTGGACGGACTGGCGCCTGTCGGGCCTGGTCGTCGTGACCCTGCTGGCGGTCGCCGCGTTCATCGTGGTGGAGACCCGCGTCGCGGAGCCGCTGATCCCGCTGCGCCTGTTCAAGAACCGCACGTTCACGATCACCACGCTCATCGGCCTGGTGCTCGGCATGGGCATGTTCTCGGCCATGGCGATGATCCCGACGTTCCTGCAGATGTCCACCGGCGCCGGCGTGACCGAGTCCGGCTGGCTGATGCTCCCGATGATGGCCGGCATGATGCTGACCTCGATCGTCTCGGGTATCGCCATCTCGAAGACCGGCCGCTACAAGATGTACCCGGTGGCCGGCCTGATCATCGTCGGCCTGGCGATGGTCTGGCTGACGCGCCTGTCGGGCGACATGTCGATGTGGACCTTCGGGGCCATGATCTTCGTGCTCGGCGCCGGCATGGGCCTCGTGATGCAGACGATCGTGCTGGCGGTGCAGAACGCCGTCGACCCGCGCGAGCTGGGCACGGCGACGAGCGCCAACAACTTCTTCCGCGAGATCGGCGCCGCGGTCGGCACGGCCCTGTTCACGACGATCTTCACCACGCGCCTGACGGACAACCTCAAGGACGTCTTCGCCGGGATGCCCGCCGGCGCGGGCGGCGCGGCGGAGGAGGGTCTCACCCCCGCCGTCGTGCAGGGGATGCCGGAGCCGTTCAAGTCCGGCGTCATCGACGCCTACGCGGACGCGCTGGCCCCGTCGTTCTGGTACCTGCTGCCGCTCATCCTGCTGGGCCTGGTCCTCGCGCTCTTCCTGCCGGTGATCAAGCTCTCCGACGTCGCCGGCATGGTGGCGCGCGGCGAGGCCGTCACCGACCCGGCGAAGGCCCTCGCGGCCGACGGCGCAGCCGGCGACGTGATCGTGGACGAGATCGGCGAGCGCACCGCGGACGTCACGTCCGACGACGACGGTCCCGGCACCCGCGAGCGCGCGGATATCGTGGGGTCGTGAGCAAGAAGGACGACCGCCCCCGCCCGGGGGACCGCATCAAGCCCCGCAAGCCCGCCAAGGTGCAGTTCACGTCGATGATGCTGCAGCTGGAGGCGTTCGTGGTGCTCTTCGCCGGCGTCGCCCTGTACGGGCTGCGCAACTCCGGCGGCTACGAGCTCGGCCCTCTGGTCATCGAGTCGCCCGTGGCCCTCTGGGCCGTGATCGGGGTGCTGTTCGTGGTGCTGCTGGTGATGTCCCGCATGGTGGGGACGCCGTTGGGGTACTACGCGGGGACGGTCGTGCAGGTGCCGGTGCTGGCGATGGGCCTGCTGCTGCCGATGATGTTCGTCGTCGGGGTGCTGTTCGTGGTCATGTGGGTGGTGGCCCTGCGCCTCGGCGGCCGCATCGACCGCGAGCGCGCCGCCTACGACGCGCAGCACCCGGAGACCGCGCCCAACCTCTGACCGAAGCCCCCTCGAGCACGGGATCTGTGTCGTCATTCACGTCATGGCGGTACGGATCCCGTGGTCGATGGGGGCGACGGCGCCGATAGGCTCTCCGTCATGACCGACGTCGCAGACACCACCCTGCCCGCCGAGCCGACCGCCCCCGCCATCGAGCGCACGCTGGTGCTCGTCAAGCCCGACGGCGTCCGCCGCGGCCTGTCCGGCGAGGTGCTGCGGCGCATCGAGGCGAAGGGCTACACGCTCGTCGCCGTCGAGCTGAAGCAGGCGACCACCGAGCTGCTCGCCGCGCACTACGCGGAGCACGAGGGCAAGCCGTTCTACCAGCCCCTGGTCGACTTCATGCTGTCGGGCCCGACGCTCGCCGTCGTCGCCGAGGGCCAGGGCGTCATCCCCGGCTTCCGCTCCCTCGCGGGTGCGACCAACCCGACGGAGGCGGCCCCCGGCACCATCCGCGGCGACCTCGGCCGCGACTGGGGCCTGAAGGTGCAGCAGAACCTGGTGCACGGCTCCGACTCGCCGGAGTCCGCGGCTCGCGAGATCGGACTCTGGTTCCCGCACCTCTGACATCCCGGTCCCGGGCGCCCTCGACCCCTGCCCGACGCACCGAGCGTGCTGACGTGTTCCCCGAACGACGGTCGTGGGGAGCAAGTCAGCACGCTCGATGCGTTCCCGGGCGGTGTCCGGGGCGGGCGGTCCGGGCGGGACCGGCGGAGTTCCGCGGATCAGCGACACCCTGCGGTTAGGCTCGCCGCGTGCACCTCAAGACGCTCACGCTCCGCGGCTTCAAGTCGTTCGCCTCGGCGACGACGCTGAGCCTCGAGCCGGGCATCACGTGCGTGGTCGGGCCGAACGGCTCGGGGAAGTCCAACGTGGTGGACGCCCTGTCGTGGGTGATGGGGGAGCAGGGCGCGAAGTCGCTGCGCGGCGGCAAGATGGAGGACGTCATCTTCGCCGGCACCTCCGGCCGCCCCCCGCTGGGCCGCGCCGAGGTGTCCCTCACGATCGACAACACCGACGGCGCCCTGCCGATCGACTACACCGAGGTCACGATCTCCCGGACGCTGTTCCGCAGCGGAGGGTCGGAGTACGCGATCAACGGCAGCTCGTGCCGGCTGCTCGACATCCAGGAGCTGCTGAGCGATTCCGGCATCGGCCGCGAGATGCACGTCGTGGTGGGGCAGGGGCAGCTCGACGCCGTCCTGCGCGCCACGCCCGACGACCGTCGCGGGTTCATCGAGGAGGCCGCGGGCGTCCTCAAGCACCGCAAGCGCAAGGAGAAGGCGCTGCGCAAGCTCGAGGCGATGCAGGGCAACCTCGCCCGCCTCACGGACCTCACCGCGGAACTGCGCCGCCAGCTCGGGCCGCTCGGCCGGCAGGCGGAGGCGGCGCGCAAGGCCCGCACGGTGCAGGCCGACCTGCGCGACGCGCGCTCGCGCCTCCTGGCCGACGACCTGGCCCAGCTCACCGCGCAGATGGCGCAGGAGCGGGCCGACGAGGCGGCGCTGAAGGAGCGGCAGCAGGCCACCGAGCAGGGGCTGGGGCAGGCCCGCGCGCACCTGGCGCGCCTCGAGGTCGCGGCGTCCGGCGCCGTCGCGGACGCGAGCCGCGCCGCCGACGCGTTCCACGCGCTGAGTGCACTGCGGGAGCGGCTGCGCGGCCTCGCGACGCTGGCCGACGAGCGGGTGCGGCTGCTCGGCGCCGTCGAGCCGGAGCAGCGCGGACAGGACCCGGCCGCCCTCGAGGCGCAGGCGGAGCGCGCCCGGGCGACGGAGGCGGAGCTGACCCGCGAGGTCGAGCTGGCGCGGGAGGCGGTGGAGCGGGTCGTCGCGGACCGCACGGACGCCGAGAAGGCCGCGGACGCGGCGGAGCGCGAGCTCGCGACGCTGCACCGCGGCGCCGCGGACCGGCGCGAGGGCCTGGCCCGGCTCTCGGGGCAGGTCGCGGCCCGGCGCAGCCGCGTGGAGGCAGGCGACGCGGAGCTGGACCGGGTGCGGGAGGTCGTGGCCGAGGCGGAGCGCCGGGCCGCGGAGGCGGCCCGCGAGTTCGGCGCGCTGGAGGTGCAGGTCGTGGGCGCCGAGGAGGGCGAGGAGGACCTCGACGCCCGGCACGAGGACGCGACGACGGCGCTCGCCGAGGCGCAGGCCGCGGTGCGTGACCTCGAGGCCCGCGCTGCGGAGGCGGAGCGCGACCGGGCCACCTGGAGCGCGCGGGTCGAGGCGCTCGAGCTGAGTCTCGATCGCAAGGACGGCGCGGGCGCGCTGCTCGCGGACGCCGCGCCGGGGGTCCTCGGCTCGGTGGCCGCGCTGCTCGGCGTCGAGCAGGGGTACGAGGACGCGGTGACGGCCGCGCTCGGCCCGGTCGCCGACGCGGTCGCCGTGCGCGACGTCGACGCGGCCGTCGACGCGCTGCGGCGCCTGCGGGACGACGACGCGGGTCGCGCCGGGCTGGTGGTCGGCGGCCCCGCGCCGGCGGACACCGCCGAGGCCGTCGCGGTGGACCTGCCCGACGGCGCGCGACGGGCGACCGACGTCGTCACCGTCGCCGGCCCGGCGGCGGCACCGCTGCGCACGCTGCTGCGCGACGTCGTCGTGGTGGACGACCTGGCGCAGGCCCGCGCGCTGGTGCAGCGGGCCCCCGAGGTGGTCGCCGTGACCCGGGCGGGCGATCTGCTCGGGGCGGCGCGCGCCTGGGGCGGCTCGGCGGCCGCGCCGAGCGTGCTGCACCTGACGTCCGCGCTCGACGAGGCGAAGGAGGGCCTGGACGACGCGGCGGCCCGCGGCGAGCGGTGCCGGTTCGAGCTCGTCGGCGCGCGCGAGCGGCTCGAGGCGGCGCAGGCGGCCCAGGACGAGACCCTCGCGCTGCTGCACGAGTCGGACGCGGCCCTCGCCGCCGTCGCCGAGCAGCTCGGCACGCTGGGCGCGGCGCACCGCTCCGCGCTGGCGGAGGCCGAGCGGCACCGCGCCACGCTCGCGCAGGCGCACGAGCGGCGCGCGGCCGACGAGGCGGAGCTGACGGACCTGGTGCGGCGGCTCGAGGTGGCCGAGGCCGAGCCCGCCCAGTCCCAGGAGCAGGTGGAGGCCGCGCAGGAGCAGCGGGACGCGGCCCAGGCGGCCGCCACCGCCGCGCGCGCCGCCGAGACCGAGGCGCGGCTGGAGCTGCGCACCAGCGAGGAGCGGGCGCGCGCGGTCGCGGGCCGTGCGCAGGGCCTCGCCCGGGCCGCCGCCCAGGAGCGCGCGGCGCGGGAGAAGGCGGAGCGCCGCGCGGTGCAGCGGGCGACGGAGGCCCGCACGGCCGCGTCGGTGCGCGACGACGCCGGCACGGCGCTCGGTGTCCTCGCGCGCTCGATCGAGCGGGCGCAGTCCGAGCGGGCCGCGGCCGACGAGGCGCGCGCGGCGCGCCAGCAGGAGCTCGACGCCGTGCGGGCCGACGCCGACCGGCTCGCGGGGGAGCTGCGCGACCTCACCGACGTGGCGCACCGCGACGAGGTCGCGCGGGCCCAGCAGGTGGCGCGGCTGGAACAGCTGCAGGCCCGCGCGGTCGACGAGCTGGGCAGCGACCCCGAGGTGCTCGTCGAGGAGTTCGGCCCGCACCGCGAGGTGCCCGTGGCGCGGCCCGCCGACGCGGCCGACGACGAGCCCGACCCGGACCCGGTGCCCTACGTGCGCGCCGAGCAGGAGAAGCGGCTGGCGACGGCGGAGCGGGCCCTCGCCCGGATCGGCGCCGTCAACCCGCTCGCGCTGGAGGAGTTCGCGGCGCTCGAGGAGCGCCACCAGTTCCTCACGGAGCAGCTCGCCGACCTCAAGAAGTCGCGTCAGGACCTGCTGCACATCGTCGAGGAGATCGACGAGCGCGTGCAGCAGGTGTTCGCCGAGGCGTTCCAGGACACCGCGGAGCAGTTCGTGCGGGTGTTCGGCCGCCTCTTCCCCGGGGGCGAGGGGCGGCTGGTGCTCACGGACCCGTCGGACCTGCTCACGACCGGCATCGAGGTCGAGGCGCGGCCAGCGGGCAAGAAGGTCAAGCGGCTGTCGCTGCTGTCCGGCGGGGAGCGGTCGCTGACGGCCGTGGCGTTCCTCGTGTCGATCTTCAAGGCCCGCCCCAGCCCCTTCTACGTGATGGACGAGGTCGAGGCCGCCCTGGACGACGTCAACCTGGGCCGGCTGCTCGAGATCTTCCGTGAGCTGCAGGAGGACTCGCAGCTCATCGTCATCACCCACCAGAAGCGCACGATGGAGGTCGCGGACGCGCTGTACGGCGTGACCATGCGCGGCGACGGTGTGACGACCGTCATCTCCCAGCGGATGCGCGAGACCGCCGACGCGCGAGGAGAATAGCGCCATGCTCACGTTCGTCTTCTGGGTCCTCGGGTCCCTCGTTCTCGCCGCGGTGGTGTTCCTCGTGGCCAACGTCATGGAGCGTCGTGAGGGGCAGGACGAGGAGGCCCCCGGCCTCCGTCGTTTCCTCCGCGACTTCCGGTCCGGGCTGCGGCGCAAACGCGTCGCGCCCCCCGCCCCGGTCGAGACCGGCATGGACGAGTTCTTCGCCGCGACGATCGAGGACGCCCCGGGGTACGTCGACCCGGAGGAGCTGACCGAGGCCCTGCACCGGGCCCGGCTGCAGGCGCGCAGCACCTGGCACGTGGGGACCGTCCGCAAGCCCGAGTGACCCCCGCCTGACACGGCGCGCGGTTCTGGGAGACTGTGCGCGTGACTGATCTGCTCTGGCTCTGGATCCTCCTCGGTGTCGTCGTCGTGGTCGGCGGCGGCGCCGCCCTGCTCGTCCCGCGGTCGCGCCGGCGTCGCCCGGACCACGACGCCGGGGGTTCGACGACGCTCGCGCCGCCCGCCGCACAGCCGCCGGTCGCGGAGCCGGGGGTCGGGGAGCCCGAGGCGCCCGCGGACGTCGCCCCGGAGGCCCCGGCGCTCGAGACGCCGGAGCCGGTCGCGGGCCGCCTGGTCCGCCTGCGCGACCGGCTCGCCCGGTCGGGCTCGCCCTTCGGCGCGCGCCTGCTGAGCGTGCTCTCGCGCGACCACCTCACGGAGGACGACTGGGACGAGCTCGAGGAGACGCTCCTGCTCGCCGACATCGGCGCGGGGCCGGCCGAGGAGCTGCTCGAGGCCCTGCGCACCCGGGTGCGCGTGCTCGGCGTCAAGGACCCGCAGTCGGTGCGCGACCTGCTGCGCGAGGAGCTGCTCAAGGTCGTCGACCCGTCCCTGGACCGCGAGGTCGCGACGACCGGCCCGGTCACCGAGGACGGCACGCGGCTGCCCGCGGTGGTGCTGGTCGTGGGCGTGAACGGCACGGGCAAGACGACGACGGTCGGCAAGCTCGCCCGCGTGCTCGTCGCCGAGGACCGCACGGTCGTCCTCGGCGCGGCGGACACGTTCCGCGCGGCGGCGGCCGACCAGCTGCAGACCTGGGGCTCGCGCGTGGGCGTGGAGACGGTGCGCGCGGACCGCGACGGCGCCGACCCGGCCGCCGTCGCGTTCGACGCGGTCAAGCAGGGCAAGGCCGACGGCACGGACGTCGTGCTGGTCGACACCGCGGGCCGCCTGCAGAACAAGGCCGGCCTGATGGACGAGCTCGGCAAGATCACCCGCGTCATCACGCGGGAGGCCCCGCTGGCCGAGGTGCTGCTGGTGCTCGACGCCACCACGGGCCAGAACGGGCTCAACCAGGCGCGCGTCTTCGGCGAGGTCGCGGGCGTCACGGGCATCGTGCTGACCAAGCTGGACGGCACCGCCCGCGGCGGCATCGTCGTCGCCGTGCAGCGCGAGCTCGGCGTGCCGGTCAAGCTCGTCGGTCTGGGGGAGGGCCCGGACGACCTGGCGCCGTTCGACCCCGAGCAGTTCGTCGACGGTCTCCTGGGCTGAGCTCCTGGGCCGAGGGCCGCGCGGCGCGCCGTGTAACAGAACGTTGACGTCCGAGGCCGCTTTGTCACGTGCCCGTCACACAACCTGAGCACGGGCGAAACGGCGCGCCGCGAGTGTTGTCCCCGACCAGCCGCCGGGCTGGCGAGGGGAGAACACCATGGAATGGGACACCGGGGCCGCTGCGTGGATGCTGACGTCGGCATCGCTCGTGCTCCTCATGACGCCCGCCCTGGCGCTGTTCTACGGCGGCATGGTGCGCGGCAAGTCGGTGCTGAACATGATGATGATGTCGTTCGGCGCGATCGGCGTCGTCGGCGTGATCTACGTGCTGTGGGGCTGGTCGATGTCCTACGGCTCGGACGTCGGCGGGATCGTCGGCAACCCGTTCGACCAGTTCGGGCTGAGCGGCACGCTCTTCGACGACGCGGGTGACGCGGTGGTGAGCCCGCTGGGCAACTACCCGCAGGTGATCGACGTGGCATTCCAGGTCACGTTCGCGATCATCACCGTCGCCCTGATCTCCGGCGCGATCGCCGACCGCGTGAAGTTCGGTACCTGGATGGTCTTCGCCGGCATCTGGGCCACCGTCGTCTACTTCCCGATGGCGCACATGGTCTGGGGCGGCGGGCTGCTGTCCGCCGACGGGCCGTTCGGCGGGATCGCCGCGCCGATCGACTTCGCGGGCGGCACCGTGGTGCACATCAACGCCGGCGCCGCGGCCCTCGTGCTGGCGCTGGTGGTCGGCAAGCGCAAGGGCTTCGGTACCGAGCCGATGCGCCCGCACAACCTCACGATGGTGATGCTGGGCGCCGCTCTGCTGTGGTTCGGCTGGTTCGGCTTCAACGCCGGCTCCGCGTTCGGCGCCAACGAGTCCGCGGGCCTCGCCTGGGTGAACACGACGTCGGCGACCGCGGCCGCGATGCTCGCGTGGCTCGTCACGGAGAAGCTGCGCGACGGCAGCGCCACCTCGCTCGGCGCGGCGTCCGGCGTCGTCGCGGGGCTCGTCGCGATCACCCCGGCCGCCGGGTCCGTGAGCCCGGTGGGCGCGCTGCTGCTCGGCGCCGTCGCGGGCGTCCTGTCCGCCCTCGCGGTGGGCCTGAAGTACAAGCTCGGCTTCGACGACTCGCTCGACGTCGTCGGCGTGCACCTGGTCGCCGGCCTGTGGGGCACCGTCTCCATCGGCTTCCTCGCCACCGAGACGGGCCTGTTCTACGGCGGCGGGGTCTCCCAGCTCGTCGTGCAGGTGATCATCGCCCTCATCGCGGTCGTCTTCTCCCTGGTGCTCACCACGGTCGTCGCCCTGGCCCTCAAGGCGGTCATGGGCTGGCGGGTGCCCGAGGAGGCCGAGGTCGGCGGCATCGACCTCGCGGTGCACAGCGAGACCGCGTACGAGACGATCCCGCAGGGGTCGGCCGGCGGCCAGATCAAGAAGGAGATCCGCGCATGAAGCTCGTCACGGGGGTCGTCCAGCCCCACCGCCTGGACGACGTGAAGTCCGCCCTCGAGGCCGCCGGCATCCGCGGCATGACGGTCAGCGAGGCCAGCGGCTACGGCCGCCAGAAGGGGCACACCGAGGTCTACCGCGGCGCCGAGTACACCGTGGACCTGGTGCCCAAGGTCCGCGTGGAGGTCCTGGTCGCGGACGAGGACGCGCCCACCGTCGTGGACGTCGTCGTCAAGGCCGCCCAGACCGGGCGCATCGGCGACGGCAAGGTGTGGACCACCTCGCTCGACGACGTGGTGCGCGTGCGCACCGGCGAGCACGGCGACGCGGCCCTGTAGGTGACGTCGCCCGAGGCGCTCGGGGACCCGACCGGGTCCCGCCCCCCGGCCACCGGGGGGCGGGGCCCGGTCGGCCCGTTGCGCGCCGACCTGCTCGCGCTGGCCGAGGGGCTGACCGGCCCCGGTCGCTCCGGGGTCGCGCGGCGCACCGCGCTGCAGCAGCTCGTCACCGACCGGCTCGCGCCCCTGTACGAGGCCGCCACGGCCGACGTCGACCCGGCGGGGATCGCGCTGGCCGCCGTCGGCAGCCTGGGGCGCGGCGAGCCGGGCCCGCTGTCCGACCTCGACCTCGTCCTCGTGCACGACGGGCGCACCCACAAGCCGGACGAGCTCGCCCGCGTGGCCGACGCCCTCTGGTACCCGCTGTGGGACTCCGGGGTCGACGTCGACCACGCCGTGCGCTCCCTGAGCCAGACCCGGCGGCTCGCCTCCACCGACCTCCCGGCGGCCGTCGGCTGGCTCGACGTACGGCCGCTCGCGGGCGACGCCGTGGTCGTGCACCGGGCGGCGTCCGCGATCCTCTCGGACTGGCGCTCCGCCTCCCGGCGCCGCCTGCCGGAGCTGCTGGCGAGCGCCCGGGAGCGCGCCGAACGGGCCGGCGAGCTCGCCTACCTCGTCGAGCCGGACCTCAAGGAGTCGCGCGGCGGCATCCGCGACGCGCTGCTGCTGTCGGCGCTCGCGGCCACCTGGCTCACCGACCGCCCGCACGGGCGGGTCGACCGGGCGTACGCGCACCTGCTGGACGTGCGCGACACGGTGCACGTCGTGACGCGGCGGCGCTCCACCCGGCTGCTGCTCGCCGACCTCGACGAGGTCGCCGCGCGCTGCGGCCACGACGACCCGGACGAGCTGCTGGCCGGCCTGGCCGAGGCGGGCCGCGAGATCTCGTACGCGCTGGACTCGACCGTGCGCCGGGCGCGCCAGGCGCTGCAGCGACCGCCGGTGCGGCGGCCGGTCATGGTGCGCGGGCGGCGGTCGGCCCCACGGCTGCGCTCGGCGGGGGACGGCCTCGTCGAGCACGACGGCGAGCTGGTGCTGGCCGCCGGCGCGCAGCCCGCCGACGACCCGCTGCTCCCGCTGCGCGCGGCGGCCACCGCGGCGCGCACGGGGCTGGTGCTCTCGCCCGTCACCGTGCAGTCCCTGGCCCAGAGCCCCCCGCCGCCGGTGCCGTGGCCGCCTGCCGCCCGCGCGGCCCTGCTCACGCTGCTCGGCGCGGGCCCCGCCCAGGTGCCCGTGTGGGAGGCCCTCGACCTCGCGGGCGTCGTCACGACCTGGATCCCCGAGTGGGCCGGCGTGCGCAACCGCCCGCAGCGTGCCGCGATCCACCGGCACACGGTGGACCGGCACCTCGTCGAGACGGTGGCCCGCGCCTCACGCGTGCGGCGCCAGGTCGCGGCGGACGCCGGCAGCGACCCGGCGCCGAGCGAGCTGCTGCTGCTGTCCGCGCTGCTGCACGACATCGGCAAGCGGCGCGGCGCGGTCAGCACCGACCACGCCGTCGAGGGCGCGGCGATCGCGCCGGCCGTCGTGCGGCGCACCGGGTTCGACGAGGGCCTGGCGCGCGACGTCGGCCTGGTCGTGCGCCACCACCTCACCCTCGCCCGGCTCGCGACCACCGCGGACCTGGCGGACCCGGACACCGTGACGGAGCTCCTGGACGCGCTCGAGCACCGCGCCGACCTGCTCGAGACCGTGCGGGCGCTGACGGAGGCGGACGCGTCGTCGCTGGGGCCCGCGGGGTGGACGGCGTGGCGCGCCGCCCTGGTGGACGACCTCACCGGGCGGGCCCGCCGGGCGCTCGCCGTCGACCGGTAGGGTAGGTAGCCGCATCCATCGCGACTTCCGTACCGAGAATCCCGTAAGGACCTGCCTGGTGTTCAACTCCCTGTCGGACCGGCTCACCGCGACGTTCAAGAACCTGCGCGGGCGGGGCCGGCTCTCCGAGGCGGACATCGACGCGACCGTGCGCGAGATCCGCCGGGCCCTGCTCGACGCCGACGTCGCCGTGCCCGTCGTGCGCGAGTTCACCGCCGCCGTGCGCGAGCGCGCGCTGTCCGCCGAGGTGTCGGGCGCGCTGAACCCGGCGCAGCAGGTCGTGAAGATCGTCAACGACGAGCTCGTGGCGATCCTCGGCGGCCAGACCCGGCCGCTGCAGCTCGCGAAGACGCCGCCCACGGTGATCATGCTCGCGGGCCTCCAGGGCGCCGGTAAGACGACCCTGGCCGGCAAGCTCGCGCTCGCCCTCAAGGGCCAGGGCCACACGCCGCTGCTCGTCGCCGCCGACCTGCAGCGGCCCAACGCCGTCACCCAGCTGTCCGTCGTGGCCGAGCGCGCGGGCGTGCCCGTCTTCGTGCCCCACCCGGGCAACCAGGGTGCGGAGACCGACGTCGTCATCGGCGACCCCGTGGGCGTGGCCCGCCAGGGTGTCGCGGAGGCGAAGGCCAAGCAGCACGACGTCGTCATCGTCGACACCGCCGGCCGCCTCGGCGTCGACCAGGTCCTCATGCGCCAGGCCGCGGACATCCGCGACGCGGTGCAGCCCGACGAGGTCCTGTTCGTCATCGACGCGATGATCGGCCAGGACGCCGTCGCGACCGCGAAGGCGTTCGAGGAGGGCGTGGACTTCACCGGCGTGGTGCTGTCGAAGCTCGACGGCGACGCCCGCGGTGGTGCCGCGCTGTCGGTGGCCACGATCACGGGCCGGCCGATCATGTTCGCCTCCACGGGCGAGAAGCTGACCGACTTCGAGGTCTTCCACCCCGACCGGATGGCCTCGCGCATCCTCGACATGGGTGACGTGCTCACCCTCATCGAGCAGGCCGAGAAGGCGTTCGACGCCGAGGAGGCCGCCAAGATGGCGGCCAAGGTCGAGAAGGGCGAGGACTTCACCCTCGCCGACTTCCTGGTGCAGATGCAGCAGATGAAGAAGCTCGGCTCGATGAAGAAGATGCTCGGGATGATGCCGGGCATGGGGCAGATGCGCGAGCAGCTCGAGAACTTCGACGAGCGCGAGGTCGACCGCGTCCAGGCCCTCATCCAGTCGATGACGCCGGCCGAGCGGGACAACCCCAAGATCATCAACGGCTCCCGCCGGGCCCGCATCGCGCGCGGCTCCGGGCAGACCACGACTGCCGTCAACCAGCTCCTCGAGCGGTTCGGCCAGGCGCAGAAGATGATGCGCCAGATGAGCAAGGGCGGCGGCATGCCGGGCATGCCCGGCGGGATGCCGGGGATGCCGGGGATGCCCGGCGGCGGCAAGAAGGCGCGCGGCAAGCAGGCGCCGCAGCGCAAGGTCAAGGGCAAGTCCGGCAACCCGGCGAAGCGGGCGCAGCAGGAGCGCGACGCCATGCAGCGCGCCCTCGGCGGCCCAGTGGAGAAGCCCGCGGCGCCCGGTTCCGCCTTCGGCGTGGGCGGGGGCGCGGAGCCGACCGAGCAGGACCTCTCCAAGCTCCAGCTCCCCGACGGCCTCGACAAGCTGCTCGGCGGCCGCTGAGCCTCCGGCCCGGCGCACCCGGACGACCCCCGCGACTCGGTAGCCTTCGACCATGCCCGCCCCGCACGTCCCGCTGCACGTCACCGGCCATGTCCTGCTCGGACAGGACCGCGACGTCGGTGAGATGTGGGTGCGTGACGGGCGCGTCAGCCTGACCCGCCCGTCGCCGCAGGGCAGCGCCACCCGCGACCTCGAGGGCTGGGTGCTGCCCGGGCTGGTCGACGTGCACTGCCACGTGGGTCTCGGGCCGGACGGCGCCGTCGACGCCGAGACGGCGGTCGCGCAGGCGCTCGCCGACCGCGACGCGGGCGTCCTGCTCGTGCGCGACGCCGGGTCTCCCGTGGACACCTCCTGGGTGCACGAGCGCCCGGACCTGCCTCGCGTCGTGCGCGCCGGCCGCCACCTCGCCCGGCCGAAGCGCTACCTGCGGAACTTCGGCCTCGAGCTCGACGACGTGGCGGACCTGCCGGACGCGGTGCGCGCCCAGGCGCGCGCCGCGGACGGCTGGGTCAAGCTCGTGGGGGACTGGATCGACCGCGACCTCGGCGCCGAGGGGGACCTGCGGCCGCTGTGGCCGCGCGACGTCCTCGTCGAGGCGGTCGCCGCCGCGCACGCCGAGGCGGCGCGGGTGACGGTGCACGCGTTCTCCGAGGAGGTCGTGGGCGACCTCCTCGCCGCCGGCGTGGACGGCATCGAGCACGGCACGGGCGTGGTCGGCGGATACGTGGACGAGGTCGCCGCCCGCGGCATCCCGGTGACGCCGACGCTCCTGCAGGTGGGGCGGTTCGCCGAGATCGCCGACCAGGCGCAGGAGAAGTACCCCGTGTACGCCGCGCGCATGCGGCACATGCACGCCCGCCGGTACGAGCACGTGCGGACCCTGCACGAGGCCGGCGTCCCGCTGCTGGTCGGCACGGACGCCGGCGGCACGCTGGGCCACGGGCGCGTCGTCGACGAGTGCGCCGAGCTGGTCGCGGCGGGGATCCCCGCTGCCGAGGTGGTCGCGATGGCGACCTGGCGGGCCCGCGAGGTGCTGGGCTTCGGCGCGCTCGTGGAGGGGTCCAGCGCGGACCTCGTCGTGTACCCCGCCGACCCGCGCGAGGACATCGAGGTGCTGCGGCATCCGACGGCCGTCGTGCTGCGCGGCCAGGTCGTGCACGGCTGACCCCCTTGGGGCGTCCATCACACGCGGTTGGAGCGGGCCCCCCGGGTCTGGCACAATGTCCGGGTACTCGGCGTGCCCAGGCCCCTCTCTCCTGCGCAGGTCGCGTCCTGACCTCATGCGCCGCCAGGACCCCACCCGGCGGAGCGCAAGGTCGCCCCACCAGAACCAGGAGACACCACCACAGTGGCCGTCAAGATTCGTCTGAAGCGCCTCGGCAAGATCCGGGCCCCGTACTACCGCGTCGTCGTGGCCGACTCGCGCGCCAAGCGCGACGGCCGCGTCATCGAGGAGATCGGGAAGTACCACCCGACCGAGGAGCCGTCGTTCATCGAGATCAAGTCCGAGCGCGCGCAGTACTGGCTCGGCGTCGGTGCGCAGCCGACCGAGCAGGTCGCCGCGCTCCTCAAGATCACCGGTGACTGGCAGAAGTTCAAGGGCCTGCCGGGCGCCGAGGGCACCCTGCGGACCAAGACCGCGAAGGCCGACAGCGCCGCCGCGATCGAGGCCGTCGCCGCCGAGGCCGAGAAGGCCAAGGCGAAGGCCGCCGAGAAGAAGACCGCGGAGCCGGCGGAGTCCGCCGAGGCCGAGGCCGAGGCCGAGGCCTGATGCTCGCCGAGGCCCTCGAGCACCTGGTGCGCGGCATCGTGGACCACCCGGACGACGTCCGGGTGGGTGCGCGGACGCAGCGCCGGGGCGACCTGCTCGAGGTGCGGGTGCACCCCGACGACCTCGGCCGAGTCATCGGCCGGGGCGGACGGACCGCGAAGGCTCTGCGCACCGTGGTCGGCGCGCTCGCGACGGACGGCCCCGTGCGGGTCGACGTCGTGGACGTCGACCGGCGCTGACCGCAGCACCCGCTGCCGCAGCTTCGACGAGGCCCGGACCCCACCGCACGACGGTGGGGCCGGGCCTCGTCGTCTGTCGGGGGTGGCCCCGGCCCGGGCGGGGCATGCTGGACCGCGGGGCCGTCGACGTCCCGCCGAACGAACACGAGACAGGAGTGGTCATGCAGCTGGTGGTGGCGCGCGTCGGGCGCGCGCACGGGCTCCGAGGCGAGGTCGGGCTCGACCTGCGCACCGACAACCCCGAGGACCGCCTGGCGGTCGGCCTCACCCTTCGCACCGACCCGGCCGAGGCCGGCCCGCTGACCGTGACGGGTGCTCGCGAGCACCAGGGGCGTTGGCTCGTGTCCTTCGCGGAGGTCGCGGACCGGACCGCTGCCGAGGCGCTGCGCGGCGTCGAGCTCGTCGTCGAGGCCGACGCCTCCGACGAGGAGGACGCCTGGTACCCGCACGAGCTGCAGGGCCTGCGTGCCGAGCTCGAGGACGGCACGGTCGTGGGCGAGGTCGTCGGGCTGGAGCACCTGCCCGCGCACGACGCCCTCGTGGTCCGCGAGCCGGGCGGCGAGCGCACGCTCGTCCCGTTCGTGCACGCCATCGTGCCGACGGTCGACGTGGCCGGCGGCCGGGTCGTGCTCACGCCCCCGGGCGGGCTGCTCGCCCGCGATGCCGAGGCGGTCGTCGTCGACCGTCCCGCGCAGGACGAGCCGGACCGGGACGAGGGCTGACGTGCGCGTCGACGTCGTCTCGATCTTCCCGGACTACCTGGCCGCCCTCGACCTGTCGCTCGTGGGCAAGGCGCGCAAGGCCGGCCTGCTGGACCTGCGCGTGCACGACCTGAGGGACTGGGCCACCGACCGGCACCGCACCGTGGACGACACCCCGTTCGGTGGGGGAGCGGGCATGGTCATGCGCCCGGACGTGTGGGGCCGCGCGCTCGACGACGTGCTGCCGGCGGGCGGCGGCGGGCACCTCGTGGTGCCGACGCCGTCGGGCGACGTGTTCACCCAGCGGCACGCCGAGGCGCTGGCGCTCGAGGAGCACGTGGTTATCGCGTGCGGGCGCTACGAGGGCATCGACGCCCGGGTCGCCGAGCGCGCCCGCGAAGCCGGGCACCGTGTGAGCGAGCTGTCCATCGGCGACTACGTGCTGAACGGGGGCGAGGTCGCCGCCCTCGTGATGATCGAGGCGTTCGGGCGGCTGCTGCCCGGCGTCGTGGGCAACCCGCACTCGCTGGTCGAGGAGTCGCACGGCGCCGCCGGGCTGCTCGAGTACCCCGTCTACACCAAGCCGCCCGCCTGGGAGGGGTTCGAGGTGCCGGAGGTGCTGCTGTCCGGGCACCACGCGCGGATCGAGCGCTGGCGGCGCGACCGGGCGCTGGAGCGCACGGCGGCGCGGCGCCCCGACATGGTGGCCGCGCTCGACCCGGCCGCGCTCGACAAGGCGGACCGGTCGCTGCTCGCGGACCTGGGCTGGGACGTGCGTGACGGACGCCTCCGGCCCCCCGCCGAGCCCGCGCCGGGACCTGTGGCAGAATAGGGCGCTGGTGTGCTCGCCGACCAGGCCTCTGCCACAGGGGAGGTCACGACGGCTGCTGGCCGTCCGGGTCGAGAAGCGACGCACCCACGACACGTCAGATTCCGCGCGCCCGTGGGCGCGCCACGATCTTGCTCCTGACCTGTGGCAGGGCGGGGAGAGAACCATGCACACGCTCGACTCCGTCGACGCAGCCTCGCTGCGCTCCGACGTCCCGGACTTCCGCGCCGGCGACACCGTCAAGGTCAACGTCAAGGTCGTCGAGGGCAACCGCTCGCGCGTCCAGGCGTTCCAGGGCATCGTCATCGCGCGCCAGGGCGGCGGCGTCCGCGAGACGTTCACCGTCCGCAAGATCAGCTTCGGTGTCGGCGTGGAGCGCACGTTCCCCCTGCACGCCCCGACCATCGACTCGATCGAGGTCGTGTCGCGCGGTGTCGTCCGCCGCGCCAAGCTGTACTACCTGCGCAACCTGCGCGGCAAGAAGGCGAAGATCCGCGAGAAGCGCGAGACGCCGACCGCGAAGTGAGCCACCGCGGCGTGACGCCCCGCGTCGCGCCGCACCGGTTCGCACCGACGGGCGGTCCTGCTTCGGCAGGGCCGCCCGTTCGTCGTTCTCGGAGGCCCGCCCGCCGGGGCTCGCCGCCCGGTACGCCACGGCTCGTGACGGTTTCGCCCTGGACGGTCGCGAGTGAAAGAGTGAGGGCGTGGCAGACTCCGATCCCGTGACCGACCGGCCCAGCGCGCACGAGCCCCGACCGACCGACCCCGCGGGCGCGGGTTCCGGCGACGGGTCCGGCGGCTTCGACGCCGTGGTCGGACCGGGCCGGCCCGCCCCGGCAGACGGCCCCGCGCCGAGCCGCGGCAGGAGCGGCGGCCTCGGCGTCCTGCGCGAGACGGCGATCATCGTGATCAGCGCGCTCGTCCTGTCGTGGCTCATCAAGACGTTCCTCGTGCAGGCGTTCTTCATCCCCAGCGGGTCCATGGAGGACACGCTCGAGATCGGCGACCGTGTGATGGTCTCCCGGATGGTCCCGGACGTCTTCGACGTGCACCGCGGCGACATCGTGGTGTTCAAGGACCCGGGGGGCTGGCTGCCCCCGTACGAGCCGCCGGAGCGCGGCCCGGTCGGCCAGGCCGTGACGAACGTCCTGACCTTCGTCGGGCTCATGCCGCAGGAGACCGGTGACCACCTGATCAAGCGCGTCATCGGCCTGCCCGGCGACCACGTGAAGTGCTGCGACGACCAGGGGCGCGTGACCGTCAACGGCGAGGCCATCGACGAGGAGTCGTACATCAAGCCCGGCTCGGTGCCGAGCGAGCTCGACTTCGACGTCACCGTGCCCGACGGGATGCTGTTCGTCATGGGCGACAACCGGCAGAACTCGGCGGACTCGCGCTACAACACCGGCAAGCCCGGCGGCGGTTTCGTGCCCATGGGCAACGTGGTCGGCTCGGCGTTCGCCACCGTGTGGCCGCTGGGCGACGCGACCCTGCTGCGCAACCCGGGCGACGTCTTCGCGAAGGTGCCGGAGCCGTGACCTCGCTCGTCGAGCAGCAGGACGGCGCACAGGCCGCCCGCGCGCTCTCCGGCCCCGAGTCGCTGCGTCGTCCGACGCCGCCGCGCCGGCGCACGGCGAACGCCGGCGCCAAGCAGCGCCGAAGCCCCACCCTGCGCCAGGAGCGGTCCCTGCTCACGGGCGGGGCGCGCCTCGTCGCGGGCATGGACGAGGTGGGCCGCGGCGCGCTCGCGGGCCCGGTGAGCGTGGGCGTGGTCGTGGTGGACGCCGCCACGCGGACCGCCCCGCAGGGGCTGACGGACTCCAAGCTCCTCACCCCGGCGGCGCGGGTCGCCATGGTGCCCCAGCTGCAGCGCTGGGGCGTGGCGTGGGCCGTCGGTCACGCCGGTCCCGCGGAGATCGACGCGCACGGCATCGTGGCCGCGCTGCGGCTCGCCGGCCGGCGCGCCCTGGCGCAGGTGCGGCGCACCTGCGGCGACGTGGACGTGGTGCTGCTCGACGGCTCGCACGACTGGCTGAGCCGCGGCGACGTCGACCTGTTCGAGGCGACCGACCTCGACCCGGCCCTGAGCCCCGACGTGCCCGAGCCAGCCGTGCGCACCCTCGTCAAGGCGGACCTGCAGTGCTCGTCGGTCGCGGCGGCGAGCGTGCTCGCCAAGGTGGAGCGCGACGGCCTGCTCGTGCGCCTCGCCCGTCAGTACCCGGCGTTCGCCTGGGACCAGAACAAGGGGTACTCCGCCCCCGCGCACCTCGAGGCGTTGCGCAGCCACGGGCCGACCCCGCAGCACCGGCGGTCGTGGAACCTGCGCGCGCTCGCGGACGACGGCGGGGCCGGGGCCACGGTTCCCGGCGCGCCCGCCGTCACGCTCGACGGGGAGCTGGCCGATGGGATGATGGCACCGTGAGCGCCGAAGACCTCGAGAACTACGAGACCGACATGGAGCTCGCGCTCTACCGCGAGTACCGCGACGTGGTGGGCCTGTTCTCGTACGTCGTGGAGACGGAGCGGCGGTTCTACCTCGCGAACCAGGTGGACCTGCAGGTGCGCTCCGCAGCCGGCGAGGTCTACTTCGAGCTCCGCCTGGCCGACGCCTGGGTGTGGGACGTGTACCGGTCCGCGCGGTTCGTGAAGTCCGTGCGCGTGGTGACGTTCAAGGACGTCAACGTCGAGGAGCTCGCGAAGGCGGAGCTCGCCCTCTGACCGCCCCGCGATGATCTCACCGCGGTCGTGCGGTGGTCGGCGGTGGTCCGCGGTGAGGACGCCGCGAAGCGGGCACAGGCTCCGACGCTGCCCCCAGGCTCGGCGCCGTCCACAGCCGCGCCCGGCCGGCTCCGGGCCGTCCGCCCCGCCGGGAGGCTGTCCCGCGGAGGTGGTTCGATGCGGGCGAAGGACGCCGTCGGGCAGTACGGGGAACGGGTGGCCGCGCGCCACGTCGAGGCGCAGGGCCTGCAGGTGCTGGAGCGCAACTGGCGCGGAGCGGGCGGAGAGCTCGACCTGGTCGCGCGCGACGGCGACGTGCTGGTCGCGATCGAGGTGAAGACGCGCCGGGGCACCGCGTTCGGGCACCCGGCCGAGGCGGTGACGCCGGAGAAGCTCGCGCGCGTGCGGCGGCTCACCGGGCAGTGGCTCGTCGAGCACCGCGACGTACGGTGCCGCGAGGTGCGGGTCGACGTCGTCGCCGTGGTGCTGCCACGGTCGGGCGCCGCCCAGGTCGAGCACCTGGTCGGGGTCCTCTGATGGGGCTCGGGACGACGGCGTCGGTGGCTCTGACAGGGCTGAGCGGGCACCTGGTGGAGGTGCAGGCGCAGCTCGCGGCGTCCGTGCCGGGGTTCACGCTGGTCGGGCTGCCCGACACCGCGCTGCACGAGTCCCGCGAGCGGGTGCGGGCTGCCGTGCTCTCCACGGGCATCAAGTGGCCGCACCGCAAGATCACGGTCAACCTCTCGCCCGCGTCGCTGCGCAAGTCGGGCTCGTCGTTCGACGTCGCGATCGCCGTCGCCGTGCTCGCGGGGGACGGGGCGATCCCCGCGGCCGGCCTGGACCGGGTGGTGCACCTGGCGGAGCTCGGGCTGGACGGGCGTCTGCAGCCGGTCCGGGGCGTGCTGCCGGCCGTCGCGGCCGCGGTCGAGGCAGGCTGCCCGGACGTCGTGGTGGCGGCGGGCGACGCGGACGAGGCACGCCTCGTGCCCGGCGCGCGCGTGCACGCGGCCGCGACCCTCGCCGAGGTGGTGCTGCTGCACGGCGGGGACCTCGCCGAGGTGCCGGTCCTCGACGCCGTGCGCCCGTCCCGGCAGCCGTCGGTGCGCCGGTCGTCGGGCGACCTGTCCGAGGTCGTCGGCCAGGCGCAGGCGCGCATGGCCCTCGAGATCTCCGCCGCCGGCGGGCACCACCTGCTGCTCGTGGGACCGCCGGGGGCGGGCAAGACGATGCTCGCGGCGCGGCTGCCCGGCATCCTCCCGGACCTCACGCCCGCGGAGGCGGTGGAGGTGACCTCGGTGCACTCGGTGGCGGGGACGTTCGACCCCGGGAACGGCCTGATGACCAGGCCCCCGTTCGAGGACCCTCACCACACGGCCACGCCGGCGGCGATCGTCGGGGGAGGGACCGGCCTGGCGCGTCCTGGCGCCGTGTCGCGGGCGCACCGGGGCGTGCTCCTGCTCGACGAGGCGCCCGAGTTCCCGTCCCGGGTGCTCGAGACGCTGCGCCAGCCGCTGGAACAGGGGGAGCTCGTGCTGCATCGCTCGGGAGGCGCCGCGCGCTATCCGGCCCGCTTCCAGCTCGTGCTGGCGGCGAACCCGTGCCCGTGCGGGATGGCGTCGGTCAACAAGGGGCTCGACTGCGCGTGCACGCCGACGGCGAAGCGCCGGTACTTCGGCCGGCTGTCGGGCCCGCTGCTCGACCGCGTGGACCTGCAGGTGGACGTGCAGCCCGTGACCCGGGCCGAGCGGACCGATCGTGCGTCGGGGGAGTCGTCGGCCCAGGTCGCGCACCGGGTCGCTGTGGCCCGCGAGAGGGCGCGCGAGCGGTTGGCCGACACGCCCTGGTCGACCAACGCCGAGGTCTCCGGGAAGTGGCTGCGGGACCGCTCGCGGGGGCCGGGAGTGCTCGCCCCGATCGAGCAGATGGTGGACCGGGGCGTGCTGAGCCTGCGCGGGGCGGACCGCGTGCTGCGGATCGCGTGGACGATCGCGGACCTGGCCGGCCGCGAGGGCCCGACCAGCGACGACGTGTCCACCGCCGTGACGATGCGCACGCGAGGGCACCATGGCTGAGCCCGTCGTCGACACGCCCCGGAACGGCGCGGCGCCCGCCCGTCCTGCGGGGACGGTGTCCGCACCTCGCGCGGCGGGACCGTCCACCGTGCCGTTCGACGTCGCCGATCCGCACCTCGCCCGGGCGGCGTGGAGCCGGCTCGCCGAGCCGGGAGACATGGTGGCCGGGGCCCTCGTGGCGCACCTCGGCGCGGGGGAGGCGCTCAGCTGGGTCGTCGACGCGGTCCGTGACCCCGCGCGCGCCCTGCGCGGCTCGGCGCTCGACCCGCTCGGCTCGGACGTCGCGGGGGACCGGCTCATGGAGGGCGTCGCGCGGTGGGCACCTCGCCTCGACCGTCTCGACCCCCGGCGCGAGCTGCGTGTCCTGGAGCGGCTCGGCGGCACGCTCCTGATCCCCCAGGACGCGCGCTGGCCCGGTCGGCTCGCCGACCTCGGGGCGGAGGAGCCGTTCGCCCTCTGGGTGCGGGGCGACCCGGATCTCGCGACCCTCGCCGAGCGTTCGGTCGCGGTGGTGGGGGCACGGGCCTCCAGCGCCTACGGCGACCAGGTGGCGTCGGGGATCGCGGCGGAGCTCGCCGACCGCGGGTTCACGGTGGTGTCGGGCGGCGCGTACGGCATCGACGCCGCGGCCCACCGCGGGGCGCTCGCCGGCGGAGCTGCGACCGTCGCGGCGCTCGCGGGCGGCGTCGACCGCTTCTACCCGCCGGGCAACGCCGACCTGCTGCGTCGGCTGGCCGACGGGGCCGGGGCCGTGATCAGCGAGGTGCCTCCCGGGTCGGCCCCCTTCCGGCAGCGGTTCCTGGCGCGCAACCGGATCATCGCCGCCGCGTCGTGCGCCACGGTGGTGGTCGAGGCTGCGTGGCGGTCGGGCGCGCTCAACACGGCCCGGCACGCGACCCGGCTGCTGCGCCCGCTCGGCGCGGTTCCCGGCCCGGTGACGTCCGGGACGTCGACCGGGTGCCACATGCTCCTGCGCGACGGAGCGGCGGTCTGCGTGACCGACGCCGCGGAGGTGGCCGAGCTCGCGGGTCCGTACGGCACGGGCGGCGCACCCGACGAGGCGGGTCGGCCCGACGGCGCGGCCGCTCCGGGGGGAGCCGGGGACGGAGCCGCGCCCCGGGGTGGCCGGCCCGAGGCGGTCGACGGGCTCGACGAGCGCGCGCGGCGGGTGTGGGACGCGCTGCCGGCACGGTCGTCCGCGGCGCTCGACTCCCTGACGCGGTCGGCGGGGCTGTCGGTCGCCGAGACGCTCGCCGGGCTCGGGACCCTCGAGCTGCACGGGCTCGCAGGGCAGGACGGCGGGCGCTGGAGCCGCGGGCCGCGGCGCCACCGCACGCCGAGGGGGAACGCGCCACGAAACGAGGAGAGT